>CALXBN010000031.1 GCA_944386555.1 uncultured Ruthenibacterium sp.
TCAGGTCGATGAATGCAGCGTCCATTTGTGTCCTCGCTTTCTGGGGAGTTAGGAGTTAGGAATTAGGAGTTAGGAGTTAGGAGTTTCGGAGCCGCCTGCGGCGGCGATCAAAAGCGCCCGGCTCCGCCGGGCGCTGCGGAGGGACGCGGACGGACGCCAACGCCCTCTGCGTTTTGTAGAGGCCGACCTGTGTGTCGGCCCGTCCCCCAATGACGGAACGTCCCCGCCCCCATGACGGCCCGTCCCCGCCCCCCGATGACGGAACGTCCCCGTTCCACGCCGTAGGGGCGGCAATCTGCCGCCCGAACAGACACGCGCGGAGAGTGGAGAGTTGAGATAAGAGATAAAAGATAAGGGATAAGAGATATTTTTCGCGGTGGGATATCTCTTATCTTTTATCTTTTCACTTTTATCTTATCCCGCTTCCCACTCCGCCTTGTGTTCCTCCCACCACGCCGGGAACGCCGGGTCTTTGGGGGAGAGAGTGGGTAAAACCGGTAATAACATAGCACCATTAGAGTTATTGGTTTTAATAAATGGTTCAAACATATTAGTTGCATATCCTAAATGCAAGAAGTTTAAAATAACACCGATGTCTTTTGTCCAAACTTTTGATTTGTAATCAATGGCAGCAGAAGATACAGTTATAATTTCAGAATATGATACATCATGTAATTGACCATACAAATATGCAATCGTAGTTTTATTTTTGAAAATTACTTTTTTATCAAAGACAATTTGCTTTGAATTTTCTGAAAAGCCGGCTTCTTTAGTAAATAATGTAGCTCCTATAAAGTCTACAGAATCTTTAGTTGCTAAGCATCTATTCAATATGGCCTGGACATTGCCCTCGTTCAGTTCTAACGGCTGAAAACCCTCCTGCTTGATGACTGGCTTCTTGTTCAGAAATCCCATCACACAGTCCCCCTGCCGCGCCTTCCGCGGCGCCGAATTTTTGTTGTCGTTCCTATCATACAATACCGGCCCGCCCGTTGCAAGACCGGCGGTGGGATTTTCCCGGTTTCGGCAAACCGACGGAGCTTGGGCCATCACTACTCATCTTAAAAAGGGAGAGGAAAGGCGCCGCCTTTACCCCGGGCAGGTTTTGTGCTATACTGGTGGCACATGGCCCCGCGCCCGGCGGGCCGAAAGGAGAATGCATATGATTGAAATTACCATGGAAAACGGCAAGGTGATCCGCATCCAGCTGGCCCCCGATGCCGCGCCCCTGACGTGTGAGAATTTCACCAAACTGGTAAAGGAGGGCTTTTATGACGGCCTGACCTTTCACCGGGTGATCCCCGGCTTTATGATCCAGGGCGGAGACCCGGAGGGCACCGGCATGGGCGGCCCGGGCTACGGCATCAAGGGCGAGTTCGCCCAGAACGGCGTGCCCAATCCCTTAAAGCACACCCGCGGCGTCATCAGCATGGCCCGCAGCCAGAACCCCAACTCCGCGGGCAGCCAGTTCTTCATCATGCACGAGGACGCGCCCCATCTGGACGGCAGCTACGCGGCCTTCGGCCATGTGGTGGAGGGCATGGACGTGGTGGATGAGATCGCCGCGGTATCCACCGACTGGCGGGATAAGCCCAAGACCCCCGTGGTGATGAAAACCGTGCGCCTGGTGGAGGAGTGAGCTTCCGCAGGCCGCACATCCAGGCAGAAAAGATCCCCCGGCCGCGGCCGGGGGATCTTTTGCTGTTTGGCCGGGCAGCCGCCGGCCCCAGGGCGCTTTACGCCCGGGCAGCCAGCGCCGCGGCCACAAAGGCCCGGAACACCGGGTGGGCGCGGGTCGGCCGGCTTTTGAACTCCGGATGGTACTGCACACCCACATAGAACGGATGGCCGGGCAGCTCCATGGCCTCCACCAGGCGGCCGTCGGGGGAGGTCCCGCTGAACACCACGCCGGCCGCCTCCAGGGCGGGGCGATAGGCGTTGTTCACCTCATAGCGGTGACGGTGGCGCTCGCTGACCTGGGGCACGCCGTACACCCGGGCCAGCAGGCTGCCCTCTTTCAGTGCGCAGGGGTAAGCCCCCAGGCGCATGGTGCCGCCTTTGGGCAGGTTGCCCAGCTGGTCGGGCATCAGGTCGATGACGCAGTGTTCACCCTCCGGCGTGAATTCCCTGCTGGAAGCTCCCGCCAGGCCGGCCAGATGGCGGGCTGCTTCGATCACGGCGATCTGCATGCCCAGGCAGATGCCGAAATAAGGCACCCTGCGCTCCCTGGCCCAGCGGGCCGCGCTCACCATGCCTTCGATGCCCCGCTCGCCAAAGCCGCCGGGCACAAGGATCCCGTCGGCCCCCGCCAGCATTTCGGCGGCCGTGGCGTCCGTCAGCTCCTCGGAATCCACCCAGCGCAGGGTCACCGCGGCGTTATTCGCGTAGCCGGCGTGGTTCAGCGCTTCCACTACCGAGAGATAGGCATCGTGCAGTTCCACATACTTGCCTACAATGGCGATGGTCACCTGGCGGGACAGGCCGGATACCCGCTGGCACAGGGCCCGCCACTCGGCCAGGTCCGGCTGGCGGCCGGCAAAGCCGAAGCGCTGGCACACCAGGTCGTCCAGGTGGGCGTCATGGAGCATCAGGGGCACGTCGTACAGGCTGCCCAAAGTGCGGTTTTCAATTACACAGCCCGGCGCCACGTTGCAGAAAGCCGCCAGCTTCTGCAGGATACCGTCCTCCAGGGGCTCATCGCACCGGGCGATGATCACGTCTGGCATGATGCCCATGCTCTGCAGCTCCCGCACCGAGTGCTGGGCAGGTTTTGTCTTGTGCTCACCCGAACACTTGAGGTAGGGCACCAGCACCACATGCAGGAACATGCAGTTGTCCCGCCCCAGCTCCTGGCTGACCTGGCGCAGGGCCTCCAGAAAGGGCTGGCTCTCGATGTCGCCGATGGTGCCTCCGATCTCGGTGATCACCACGTCGGCGCCGGTGTACCGGCCCAGGCCGTAGATGAACTGCTTGATCTCGCCGGTGACGTGGGGAATGATCTGCACCGTACGGCCCAGGTATTCGCCGGCGCGCTCCTTGTGCAGTACGTTCCAGTACACCCGGCCGCTGGTCAGGTTGCTCATCTTGTTCAGGTCCTCGTCGATAAACCGCTCATAGTGCCCCAGGTCCAGGTCCGTTTCCACGCCGTCCTCGGTGACGAACACCTCGCCGTGCTGGTAAGGGCTCATGGTGCCCGGGTCCACGTTCATGTAGGGGTCCAGTTTCTGGGCCGCCACCTTCAGGCCGCGCTGCTTCAGCAGCCGGCCCAGGCTGGCCGCGCTGATGCCCTTGCCCAAGCCGGACACCACGCCGCCGGTTACAAAAATGTGTTTTGCCGCCATTGCTTTTTCCACCTTCCGCAGGGCCGGGCGCTGCGCGCCGCGGCCGGTTCACAAAAAAAGCGTCCGCAAAGGACCCCTCTGTACAGGGGCCTTTGCGGACGCCGTTGTCCCAACGCATTTATTATAGGCAGGCACAGCGGCGCTGTCAATGGCTTTTTGCACCCCAAGCCGTCAAATTCGCCCGGTTTTGCCAAAAATCCGCTTACCGCCGCAGTTTTTTTATGCTATAATGAAGATGTAATAGTATTCGCAGATACCCGCCGGCGGCGCGCCGGTGCAAGAAAAGGAGGCAGCTATGTTCCAACAAGGCGAGTGGATCATTTACGGCAGCACCGGCGTGTGCCGGGTGGAAGGTGTGGGTACGCCCGAGTGGGCCCCTGCCGGCGAAGGGAAACTGTATTACCGGCTGGCGCCCGCTTTCGACACCGGCGTTATCCTCATTCCGGTGGACAGCCCCGTATTCATGCGCCCCATCCTCACGCGCAGCCAGGCCCAGGAGCTGATTGACCGCATTCCCCAGATCTGTGCGGAGCAGTCCGTTCGCTGCGAGGCCCGGGAGCTGGCCGAGCATTACCGCGCCTTTTTCCAAAGCCACCGCTGCGAGGACCTGGTGCAGCTGATCAAAACCATCTACCAAAAGGGGCAGGCCCTGGCCCGCCAGGGCAAAAAGCCCGGCAAGACGGACCTGCAGTTCCGCAAACGGGCCGAACAGCTGCTGCACGGTGAGCTGGCCGTGGCCCTGGGGATCCCGTTGGATCAAGTGCCCGCCTACATTCAGCAGCGCCTTCAGCCCGGCGGCGAAAGCTGAACGCCGCACGTCCCTTCAAATTTTTATAGTGACCTCATTTTGCCCCGCCAGTTGTAAAAATTTCCGGCAGGGCCCTTTTTTTCGGCAAGATATGCTATAATGGACGCAATAAACGCGTCTGCAAGCGCGTATTTGTTACAGGGAGAGGAGGGCGAAGGGGATGCCTCAGAAAGCCGTGCTGTATACGGCGGAGGAAATTTTGGAGGAATATGGGGATATGGTCCTTCGCACCGCCTATGCCATGGTGAAGAACCGGGCCGACGCTGAAGATGTGCTGCAGGACGTGTTCCTCTCCCTGGTGCGCACCAAACCTGCGTTTGAATCGGCCGAGCATCAGAAAGCCTGGCTGCTGCGGGTGACGATGAACCGGTGCAAAAGCTTTCTGCGCAGCGCCTGGCAGCAGCGGACCCAGGGCCTGGACGAGGCTTTTCCGGACGCCTCGTTCACGCCGGCGGAAAACGGGGTGGCGCTGGCCATGGCACAGCTGCCGCTGAAATACCGGCAGGTGCTGTATTTATATTATGTAGAGGGCTACGCAGCCGGCGAGATTGGCCAGCTGCTGAAGCGGCCCCAGGGCACGGTGCTGAGCCAGATGGCCCGGGGGCGCAAAATGCTGAAAGAAATTTTGGAAGGAGACAGGGCCGATGCATCGCGATGACTACCGCCGCGCCATGAAAAAAGTAAGGCTGTCCCAGGAGAGCAGGGAGCAGCTGCTGGAGAAGATGCGCGCAGCGGAGCAGGGGCGCGCCGTACCCATGCCCCGCCGCACCCCGGTGCGCCGCTGGGTGCTGGCCGGCGTGGCCGCCGCACTGGTACTGGCCGCCGTCCCGCTGGGGCTGTATGCGTCCGGCGGGCTGGATGCCCTGAGCGCCGCCCCGCAGGCTGCGGCAGCCTCAAGCGCGCCGTCGAGCGCCGCAGCGGACTGTGTGCCCGATGCCGGTGTTTCCAGCGCCCAGCAGGCGCAGCCTGCGCCCTTCCTGCAGGAGGAGGTGCCCGCGTCCCAATGGGTGCCGCCCGCAGAGGTAGGCCAGCCGTCCCCCGATGCACAGCCCTCCTGGCAGGAGCCCGCGTTCGGCGCCGGCACTGCGGAGGGCAGCAGCCCCGATGGTTCCGCCGCCCTCCCGGAAGACAGCACCCGGTCGGACGGCTTCGCCGGCATCCCTTCCCAGTCCGCTTCCGCCCCGGCGGCGGACGCCCAGGCACAGCCGCCGGCCGGCCAGCAGGATACAGCCGTACAGGGCAGCGCAGGACAGGCCAAATACGCCGCCGCGCCGGCCGGGCAAGTAGTCTGCCTGTCCGAAGCTGTCAGCGGCAATCCCTCGCTGGATCTGCCCGAGGCCGATCTGCCCGCCCGCCTGCCGACATATACCGCAACCCGGCCGGATACGGAGAGCGCCCGCGCTCAGCTGGAGCAGCTGGCCGGTGTGCTGGGGCTGCAGGTCGAAGCCTGGCAGGAGGATGAAAACGGGCTGTCCGCAACGGCCGGTGCATGGACACTGCGATACGACACCGCCGGTATCTCCGTCACCGGGCAGGGCGTGCTGCTGGCGCGCGGCGCCGGCGTCTCGGAAGAATGCCTGGGTGAGGACTACGCCGCCCGCCTGCAGGCACTGTGCCCCGGGGAAACCTTTTCCTGGGAGCGCACCGGCGGCTTCGACGCACAAAAGCGCCCCACCGGGGATGTGCGGCTGTATGTGGCTGCCGGCGATTCCCTTACCGACCGGCTGTTCCACTACTGCTTTGAAACCATCACGCTGCAGCTGGACGCCAGCGGCAACGCCGTGGGCCTGACGGCCTCTTCTCCCCAGCTGACGGCCCAGGTAGCCCAGGTGGCCCGCCTGCGCTCCCTGAGCGAAGCCCAGGCCCTGCTGGACCTGAGCGGTTCCATGCAGGTACTGCACTGGGAACTGGTGTATGTGCACGGCACGGACGGCGTTTCCGTGGTGCCCGCCTATAAATTCACCGTTACCACCGGCGAAGATCTGGCCGGCTATTTTTCCGACGGGGACGCCGCCGGCTATGCGGCGGTGAAGCGCGTGTATATATCCGCCGTGGCCGATGCGCCCCAGGCTGCCGCTTCCCAAAGCAGCAGCCAGGCCGGACAGACTGCCGCCTCGCTGCCTGCGGCCCCCGCCCTCCCTGCAGCCGGAACCGGCCAGACACTGACAGGTTCCGTCGAGGACGCCCGCGGCCTGGGGGCCGGGGAACCGGTGCGCCTGCTGCCGGCCGAAGTGGGGGCCGGCGCACCCAGGCCTTCGGACGAATTTATCCTGGCCGGCACAGCCCAGCACGGGCCGGTACGGCAGGACGTCGATGCCGCAGAGGACGGAATGCCCGATATTTTTGAAAAGATCCCGACGGAACCTTTCGCCGAGGAGGAAATTCCGGACAGGCCATGGGCCCCGCTGGAAGACGCACGGGAAGAAGCCGGTGAGCAGGGCGAACCGGAGGACGGCGCGGCCGGCTCTCTGTGCGGCCTTCCCGCTTGCCCTTGAAATACGGCCGCAGAAGCGGCCCGGCAGCTGCTGCCGGGCCGCTTTTCCATCTGCCGGTACTCAGCGGAAATTGACTTCCACACTGCCCAAATCGCAGGAAATGGCATACAGGGTGTCGGCGTCCTCGTTGCGGGCACTGGTCGTATCCAGGCCGGAGAACCGGTCCTCCCCTACGGTGACGCTGCCCAGGCTGCACTCCACCTGATAGCCGTAATCGGCGGGGCGGGCCACATCCAGTATCATTTGGCCGGCCCCCACGGACAGAAGGGCTGTACCGCTGACGCTGCCGGACAGCTTCAGCTGGCCGGCGGAAGCTTCAGCCTCCAGATCCTCGGCCACGGTGCACTCGTTCAGGGTCATCTGCCCCGCGCCCACCTCCAGGCGGGCGGCACGGCAGTCCAGGCCCTCGGCGGTCAGCTTGCCGGCGCCGATGATCAGCTCCACCTCGTCCATCCGGCCCCGGGGCAGGGTGACGTCCACGGCAAATTCATCCCAGGGGATGTTGTGGCGCCCCTGGGCGGCGATGACGGTGTAGGTACTGCCGTCGCCCATGCTCTGCAGCGCGTCTTCGTGGCCGTGGGCGTCCACCTGGAAGGCGTCGCCCATGGTGATGTTCACCGTGGCGGCCCCCAGCTCGATGTACACGTCGTAGGGCTTTTCGCTGTTCTGGGACACCGACCGGCTCTCAGCGGCGCTCTCCAGCGACGGGGCTTCCGGGGCTTCCGGGGCTTCCGGAGACGCAGGGGCCGAGGCTGCCTCTTCCGCCGCCATGCTGACCGCTGCGCTGGCCGCGGTGTTGCGCTGCTGGAACAGCTCTTCCAGGAGTCCCGGCAGAGAGACATTCCCACTGGCCCGGCCCCCCAGGGACCAGCCCAGGGCCGCCACGCCCAGGCCCAGGGCCGCGATACCGGCCAAAACTGCCGTACTGCGCTTGCTCATTTAGCGGTCCCCCCTTCCTGTCAGGCCCCGCAGGAAACGCCGGGCCATGCGGTAAACCGCGGGCACACCCTTGCCCAGCACCCAGGCGCACAGGCCCACCAGCAGGCTGCCGATGGCCACGCCGGCCACACCCAGCCCCAGGTCCACCATGGCGTCCAGCGGGCCCATATTGCCGAATACAAAGCCCAGCAGCGCGCCCACACCGCTGGCCACACCGGCCACGATGGCGCCGATGCCGCCGGCCCCCACGCCGATGACGGCGCCCAGCAGGCCGAACACCAGGCCCACCAGCCCGCCCAGCAGGCCGATCCAGATGGGACAGGTAAGCACCAGAATCACAATCCATACCCAGGTATTGGAATTCTGCGGCCGCCTGCGGCCGGCATCCTGGCTGTAATCATAGGGATGGCCGTGGGCATAGGCCGGGCCATGGGCATAGGCCGGGCCGGATGTATACGCAGCACCGGCCTGCTCCTGGAAGTGCGGCGGCGCCTGGGCCGGATCCGGCGCGGCGCCCAATCCCGCAGCCGCGCGGGCCGCGCGGGCGCGCCCTTCTTCCCGGGCTTCCTGCCGCGCCTGCTGCCCGGCCCAGTCCGGCCCCTCCAACGTCAGCTGGGGAACGGCCTTGGCCGGCTGGGGCTCGGGGGCTGCCGCCTCTTCCTGCACCGCTTCCTCTTTCTGCACCGCCGCTTCTTCCTGCACGGGGGGCTGCGGTTGGGGCGGTGCACTGGCCGCGCCGTCCTGCACGCCGGCAATGCCCGTCAGGCCCAAATTGGCCCGGATGATATTCGCCACCCGGTGAGGCGTACCCAGCTCCTCGATCACTTTCTGCTCCTGATCCGGGCCGGCTTCATCCAAAAATTCATTGTAAAACTTCAGCGCCTCGTCCCGCTCTTCCTCACTCACATTGACCAGCTCTTGGCGCAGAGCGGCCAGAAATTCCTCTCTAGTCATGGACGACACCCCCAAATAGCAAATTGTCGATTTTTTCTTCATAAACCTTCCACTCCCGGCGATAGGTCTCCAGCTGCCGGCTGCCTTTTTCGGTGATGCTGTAATACCGGCGGTTGCGCCCGGCAAACTCGCGGTCATAGGTTTCCAGCAGCTGGTTTTTCTGAAGCCGCCGCAGTACCGGGTACAGCGTGGATTCCGATACGTCCATCACGCTGCGCACATCCTGGGTGATTTTGTACCCATAGGTGCTTTCGTAGCTGACAATGCTCAGCACCAGGGCGTCCAGCAATGCCGCACCTGTGTTAAAAGCCATGGATCTCCTTCCTTTCCGGCCGCTCTGCGGCCTCCTTCAGCTGCCGCGTCCGCAGGGCAGCACATTGTTTGTTTGGTAATATTATAATTGATATAATATTGTCTGTCAATACATTATTGTAAAATCGTTCTCTGCCCTTAGAACGAGGTGCATGGCCCCGCTTCTTCACGGCTGCGGAAAATTTTCCTGCATTTTCTGTGCGCCGCACAGCTGCGCACAGGCAAACAGGCGGCGGGCCCCGGAATACGCGGGGCCCGCCGCCTGTTTGCCGCAGCGCCCGCTCAGGGCGTCAGCAGCATGCGGTCGTTATCCAACGTTTTGCAGGTGGTCTGGCGGAACAGCTCCATCACGTCGGCCACCGTCATTGCCGCCCGCTGCGCGGGCGAAAGCTCTGCGGCAATGCGCCCCCCGTCCATCATGACGGTGCGGTTGCCCAGGGCCAGTGCCGACTGGATGTTGTGGGTCACCATCAGGCAGGTGATGCGCTGGCCTGCCACGATCTCTTTCGTAAGGGCCAGCACTTTTTCGGCGGTGGCGGGGTCCAGGGCGGCAGTGTGTTCGTCCAGCAGCAGCAGCTTGGGCGTCACCAGGGTGGCCATCAGCAGCGTCAGCGCCTGGCGCTGCCCGCCGGACAGAAGCCCCACCCGGGCGGTCAGCCGGTCCTCCAGGCCGAGGTCGAGGGTCTTGAGCAGCTCGCGGTATTCCTCCCGCTCTTTGCGGGTGATGCCGATGCGCAGGGTGCGGGGCTTGCCCCGGCGGGCGGCGAGGGCGAGGTTCTCCTCGATCTGCATGGTGGCGGCGGTGCCGGTCATCGGGTCCTGGAAGACCCGGCCGATGTATTTGGCCCGCTGGTACTCGCTCAGGCGGGTGACGTCGGCGCCGTCGATGGTGATCTTGCCGGCGTCCACCGGCCAGACGCCGGCCACCGCGTTGAGCATGGTGGACTTGCCCGCGCCGTTGCCGCCGATGACGGTGACGAAATCCCCCTCGTTGAGGTGGAGAGTCAGGCCGTTGAGGGCGGTCTT
>CALXBN010000032.1 GCA_944386555.1 uncultured Ruthenibacterium sp.
CCCGGGCAGGGGACGGCGGCAACGGAACAAATGCCGCCGGCATCGGCGCGGGCAACCAGGACGCTGGAAAGTTCGGCAGCATTACGATTGAGAGCGGCACCATTTACGCCTACGGCGCCGGCCAGGGCTCCGGCATCGGCAGCAGCGACGGATCACTCGGCGGACACACGGTTACCATCACCGGCGGTGTGGTGTACGCCAAAGGCGACGGCCCCTTCAGCATCGGCGCTCACTTTAACACAGAGAATGGCAACGCGATTATTGCACTGCCGGATGATCTAGCGACGAACATCGAAAATCAGAACGGCATTTTCATCATATCAGCTGGTATTGACTCGGATGCTTTTGTAGTTGATGAAAATGGTGACGTGGATCTCCATGCGGCAGCACACGTCTACGGTACAGTTGAATTGGGCTTCAATTTGAAAACCAATTACGGATTAACGGTTAATAACGGCGCCACGCTGAACGTCCCTGACAACATCACGCTGGAGAATGCAAATGGAAATGATCCGCAAAGCGGAATTACCGTTTATGCCGGCGGTGTGCTGGAGATGCGGGGTACTCCAGAGGGAGACGCGAAGCTGACCGTAGAAGGAGACGGCAAAGTGCAGGTGCCCCTCACGGCGGACATGATTACGCTTTCCGAAAACACATATACTTATGATGGAAAGGCTAAAGAACCAACGGTAACCGTGAGCAAAACTCTGTGGCAACACAAATTAAATTTCACTGGAGATAACGACTACACCGTTGCATACAGCGACAACACAAACGCCGGAGACGCGACGGTCACGGTAACGCCCAAGGACGGCGGTAATCTGCTGGGAACCAGTGTCAGCACGGAATTCACCATTCAAAAGGCGTCTGCGCCGCAAGCAAAGAATGGCGAGCTGGAAGTGGAAAACCGGAAGGCGGCCACCTACACGTTCGATTTGAAGCAGCTGCTGCCTGAAAATATAGATACATCGGGTATTCAATATACTGCCGATCAGGATGACAATCAGCAGTATATCCAATCGCTCGCTGTCTCTGGTGATACGCTGACGGTAACGGTCAATGATGTTGAAAGTACAACGGAGGGCCAGGTGGCCGTCATCAAAGTGACCATCAAAACCACCAACTACACGGATATGACGGCGGAAATCACGGTCAAAGCGGTGAACCCGAAGGAAGAGCCCGACCCCGAACCCTCCGACCCCGGCACCCCGGTGGTCCCGGATACGTCCATCACACTGGACAAGCACACCATGACCATGGCGCCCGGGGATGTGGAAAAGCTGTATGCCACCGTGCGGCCCTCCAGCGCCACCTATAAAGTGGTGTTCTGGGAGAGCAGCGACCCGGACGTGGTGGCCGTGAACAACGCTGGCGTGGTGATGGCCCTGGCCGACGGCGAGGCGGTCATCACCGCCACCAGCTGGTACGGCAACACCGACACCTGTGCCATTACCGTGGAAACGCCCCAGCCGGAGGAACCAACCGACCCCGAAACGCCGGAAGACCCCGACGAACCCAACGAGGAGATCAAAGACTTCGTGCGCCGGTGCTATCTGATTGCCCTGGACCGTGAACCCGACGCCCAAGGCTATGCCGACTGGACCCGCTGGCTGGCCGACGGCACCGTGGACGGCAAGGGCTGCGTGTACGGCTTTATCTTCAGCCGTGAAATGGCGGACAAAAACCTCTCCGACGCCGATTTCATCGAGACCCTGTACTGGGTGCTGCTGGACCGCCCCAACGATGAGGACGGCAAAGCATTCTGGGTCAATTACCTGGCCGAAGGCCACACCCGCCTGGAGGTATTCCTGGGCTTTGCCGACAGCATCGAGTTCATCCGCCTGATGGACAGCTACGGCGTCAAGCACACCGCGGATATTACCTTCCCGGGTATGTAAGGCAAAGGCGCGCCCGGCGCGCCCACCCATCCGTTGGCAGCGGGCGGGTTCTTGCCAATCTCCCGTCCGTTGACCATATACTTCCTCAAAGGCCCCCGGCAGCGGGGGCCTTTCTTTTTTGGCTATGGGCGTGCCGGCCGCGGCAGCTGCGCGCAGGCCGGCGCATTTGCATGAAAATGCCCCCGGCCGTCGGGCACGGGGGCATTGGCGCTGTGGGGTGTTAAACCCGCACGGCCATCATTTCTGCAGCAGCCAGCACAGCCAGGTTTCGGCCTACGCCCAGCGGGCGCACCAGATGCATCATCTCCACGCTGGCGGCAATTTTGTCCGCTGTGGAAACCACATAGCTTTCGGCGTAGCGGGGCAGTGCCGGGGTCAGCGGCCACATGTGCTTTACAATGATATCCGCCTCTTTTTCACTCAGCCCGAACACCTGGGCGTTTTCCAGTGCCAGATGGGGGTGCACCACCAGGCGGCGCAGGCGCCCTACGCTCGTATCCTCCCAGTGCTGTAAGTACAGGTCGTGCAGCAGCCCGGCCCGGGCGGCGGCGCGGTAGTCCAGCCCCATGCGCCGGCACATCAGAAAACTGAGGTACGCTACGAACATACAGTGGTCATAGCAGCTGACGCCTTTGGCGTGCTGGCTGATGTTTTGCATCTGGCGCACCAGCGGGTGCTGTTCCAGCCCGTCCAGGCATTGGGCGAACAGCGCCCGGTTGTCTTCTTTCCACATGGGCATCGCATCCTTTCCTGCCTTTTATTATAACGCACACTGCCGGGAAATTACCACAGGAAAAGAGCTCCAGGGTAAAATTTTACAAAAAGTAAGCGGATTCTTTGTGCGAATTACCGAATTTACAGACGTGCAATCAGCGCGGCGCTGATGCGCGCCGCTGTGGCGCAATAGGCGGCCGGGTCAAATTGGCGCACCACCATTTTTTCAAAGCCCGCTTCGTCGGCGTTGTCGCTCATGGCCCGCAGAATGACGAAAGGAATATCGTTTTTGGCCGCAATGTGGGCCACTGCAGCGCCCTCCATCTCCACACAGTCCGGTGCGCATTTGGCTGCAATAGCGGCTTTTGTGGCGCTGTCGCCCACAAACTGGTCTCCTGTGGCAATTTTGCCTACCAGGTACTGCACGCCTACCTCGTCGCAGGCGGCCCGGGCGGCGTCGATCAGCTGCCCGTCGGCGGCAAATTCCTGCAGGTGGGGATAGGTCTCGGCAAACATGCGCGGTTCGCCGTCATGATAAACCACCTGCCGGCTGATCACCACATCGCCGATGCCGATCTCGCCGGACATATTGCCGGCGATGCCGGAGAAAATCACGGCCCGTACATGGAACAGGCTGGCCAGCAGCTGTGTGGCCGCCGCAGCCTGGGCTTTGCCCACGCCTGCGCAGCACAACACCACGCTCTTGCCGCCCAGCTGCCCTTCATAGAAGGTAATGCCTCCCAGCGTGCGCTCGCACCGCTCGGTCATTCGGGCGTACAGCGGGGCAATTTCGTCCTCCATGGCCCCCATCAGGCCAATTGCTCTTTCCTGCTCTTTCACACGGTTCCCCCTCATAAAACGCTCTCTCATACGTTGAACAGGAACTCGATAATGTCCCCGTCCTGCACCACATACTCCTTGCCTTCGGTGCGCTGCAGGCCCTTGGCCTTCACGGCGGCCATGCTGTAGTCACAGGCGGCAAAGTCGGCGTAGTTCACCACCTGGGCGCGGATGAAACCGCGCTCGAAATCCGAGTGGATCTTGCCCGCGGCCTGAGGGGCCTTGGTGCCCCGGCGGATGGTCCAGGCGCGGCATTCTTTTTTGCCGTCGGTCAGAAAGCTGATCAGCCCCAACAGGTGGTAGCTGGCCTTGATCAGGTTGTCCAGGCCCGTGGCTTCAATGCCCATCTCCTGCAGGAAAGCGGCCTTTTCCTCGGGGCTGTAGTCGGCGATATCCTCCTCGGTTTTTGCGCAGATGGGGATGCACTCGGCCCCCTCCGCCGCAGCCAGCTGCTTCACCGCCAGGTAGTGGGGGTTTTCCAGCATGCCGGCCAGCAGGTCTTCCTCGCTCATGTTGGCGGCGTAGATGATGGGCTTGTTTGTCAGCAGGCCCATCTCCTTCACCAGTGCCGCCTGCTCCTCGTCCTCGGCGTCGAAGGGGAAGGCGCGGGCGTTTTTGCCCTCGCCCAGATGCCCGGCCAGCTGTTCCATCCAGCCCGCGGCGGCCCCGGCCTTTTTATCACCGGTTTTGGCGGCCTTTGCCAACTTGGCCAGACGGTTCTGCACGACTTCCAGATCGCTGAGGATCAGTTCTGTATCAATGGTTTCAATGTCCCGCAGCGGGTCCACACTGCCCTCTACGTGGACGATATCGGTGCCGTCGAAGCAGCGCACCACGTGGACGATGGCATCGCACTCCCGGATATTGCCCAGGAATTTGTTGCCCAGGCCCTCGCCCTGGGACGCGCCTTTCACAAGGCCGGCAATGTCCACGAATTCCACCACCGCGGGGGTTTTCTTGTTGGTGTCCCAGATCTCCGCCAGCTTGTCCAGCCGGGCGTCAGGCACGGCCACTACGCCCACATTGGGCTCAATGGTGCAGAACGGGTAGTTGGCCGCGCCGGCCCCCGCGTTGGTAATGGCGTTGAACAGGGTGCTTTTGCCCACATTGGGAAGGCCCACGATTCCTAATTTCATAGTTCGATCTATCTCCTTAATTTTTGGCTTAGTTACGCGGTTTTGCGATTTTCTGGCGAGTGTTTCTACACCATTTTTCGCTTTTTTAGGCCGCGCTGTCAGGGTTTTTGCTGTTTCCATTCCTCTCACCCTGTTCTGAGGGGGTAATTGTCTGCTGACCTTGCTCAAATTGCCGGACACCTGCTACCAGGGATTCATCCGTTACATGAACATACCGATCCATGGTAGTCTTGATGCTTGCATGGCCCAAAAGTTTCTGGAGTGTCTTGGGCGGCATCCCGCGCTCGATGGCCCGGGTGGCATAGGTATGGCGAAGAGCGTGCATGCAGAATCGTTCAATTCCGTTCTCATCGCAGAGTTTATAGAGGTGGGTATCATAACTGCTGTTTTTTGAAGGTTCGCCAGTTCGATAATTTAGAAAAACCAGATCTCCCAAGAAAAATGTCATTTCCTTCCCGGTTCGCCGATCAATGTAAGTTAAAGTCTGGGATAACATCGACGACTGCTTGCGGAAATCCCGGGTGGCATAGACGGCTTTCAGAATATCGTATGCACGGGTGGTCAAAGGGATGGTTCGATAGCTGGACACGGTTTTAGGTGGCCCGGCTCGCCAATCTTTTTGATTGTGCCTGAACTCAAGCGTTTTATTGACAGTTAGAGTCCGTTTTTCCCAGTCGATGGCGTCCCAGGTCAACCCAATCATCTCGCCTGTGCGTAGGCCAGTTTCCAGAATGAGTGCGTATTGGTAGAAATTGTGAGAGCTTCGGGCAGCGTCTAAAAATTTCTCCTGTTCTTCAACCGTAAGATAGTGGATATCATCCACGGCCCGCACGGGTTTTGTGTATCGCACTCCATCCATCGGGTGGGAATCAATCATTTGGTTCATCTTAGCCGATTTGAACATGCTGCCCATGGCGATATATGCCTGCCGGATCGTGGAACCGGCATATTTTGCTTCCATGCGATTCAACACGATTTTGCAGTGCATGGGCTTTACATCGACTAGCCGCATATCACCAATGATGGGTTTGATGTTGAGTTCAAAGCGATCCCTGTAATTGCGCTTGGTATTGGGGGAAAGGCCCTGCAGGAGTTCTGCTTGCCAAAACTGAAACCACTCAGTTACCGTCATGTCCGGGGAGGTAAGCACCTTTCCGTGCTTATCTTGATAGCGGGCATCCTCCAACCAATTCCGTGCTTCTGGGAGGGTGGCGAAATAGCCATCCTGGCGTTTTCCACTCCTGTTTACAAACCTTGCGTAGTATTGACCATCCTTTCGCTGGCAAATGCCTTTTCCGCATTCTTTGCCTTTCAGATTTTTGCCCATAATATTGACCCCTTTTCCAATTGCAGAAAAAGAGCCAGTGCAACACGCTAAATTATACCACAATGAGCGGTTTTTCTCAAGGTACAGTGAGCGCTCTGACTGCTCTTTTATATGGTCAGCATCTTGTTCAGATACTCCTCGAATTCTTTTCTCTTGACCAGCCTTTTTGCACCAACATAAAGCACGAACGGACAGTTTGGCTGCCGCAGGAGTTGGTCGATTTTATTGATGCCGATGTTACTGTATTCAGCGGCTTCTCGAATGGTCAAGGTCACTTTCAGATGAATCGGTACTTTTTCACAGGAATTATCCATAGTTACACCTCTTGTGGTTAGGTAAGAAATAGATCGCGTATATGAAATGATTTCAAATTTATAGCTATCCTATGATCCGTAGCTAGCAGAGCCATAAACCAATGTTTCCCGCATTCTTATACCGAGCCGGTCGATGCGGTGATGCGTCCAGACCGGAAGTACCATTATTACCTTCTGCGTCCTCGCGTTATATGGTAGCAATCCATATATCAGAGCACCAGAGCTGCTTGCCGGGCAGATGGGCCGCTATTCAGAAGGGGAAGTTATAGGAAGCTCTTTTTATTCTCTTTTCAAGGTACTGGGGTGCCTTCACAATGTAAGAACAATCGAAAAATGTCATTTCTACTGCATCCACCAAATTTTTTTATAAAAAAAGCCGCCCCTTGAAATGAGGCGGCCTCAACTATCAGATTACAAACTTCTTCAAGCTGATCACGATATGCAGCAGGATGTACTGCCGACAGTCATCATCAAATTTTCCGTCAATTACGCTGTATCGGTTAATCAGCGGCATGTATAGGGAAATCAGCGCCTCTACGGCAGTACGCTCACCGGAAATAGCAAGCTGAAGA
>CALXBN010000033.1 GCA_944386555.1 uncultured Ruthenibacterium sp.
GAGGGACAGAGCTCCTTTTTGGGTTTGTTGGTGTCGCAACTTAACTATACCCTATGAAGGCTCTGTCCTTCTATCTTTTTATTTGCTTTTACTTGCTCTTCTGTTCAACATGTATTGTAGCTCTACACCTCTGTACTTTCCGGCGCAAAGCGTGCTATAATAAAATAAAACCGGCCGGCGCGTCTGCGGCCCGCCTACAGAAAGGAAGTTGACCATGGAGTCTACCGCCAGCGGCAATATCATCGCACTGCTGATCGACGCGGAGAATGTATCGCCCAAATATATCAAAACCATTGTGGATGAGGTAAGCATGTACGGCACACCGGCCTACAAGCGGATTTATGGAGACTGGACCAGTGCCGAGATGAGCAGCTGGAAAAAGGTGCTGCTGGAACATAACCTCACACCCATCCAGCAGTTCAGCTACACCCAGGGCAAAAATGCGTCGGACTCCGCTATGATCATCGACGCCATGGATATTTTGTACACCCGCAATGTGGACGGCTTCTGCCTTGTCAGCTCCGATTCCGATTTCACCCGCCTGGCGGCCCGCCTGCGGGAGAGCCGGATGTTCGTTATCGGCATGGGGGAGAGCAAAACCCCCACCGCATTCAAATCAGCCTGTGACACGTTCAAATATCTGGACGTGCTGATGGGCCTGCGGGATACGGACAGCCAGAAAAAGGAGAAAACCAAACCCAAAAAGCAGGCTTCCAAGGCGCCGGCGGCCAAGAAAAAAGCGTCGAAGAAAGCGGAATCCCCGGCAGAGCCCCATTATGATCTGGAGCTGGCCGCCCTGGCCGACGGCGTGCTGGATGACGAAGATGAGGGCGGCATCGTGCCCCTGGATACCATTGTGGACAAGATCCAGGAGATCATTGACTACGACGCCGATGAAGACGGCTGGCTGAGCCTTTCGCAGATTGCGCTGATGCTCAGCCGGATCTACGCTGATTTTGACGCCCGCAATTACGGCTATTCCCGTTTCCACAAGCTCATCGAGGCAACCGGACTGTTTGAAACCAAATACAATACGCTGCCCAACGGCAGCAAGGAGATGGTGGTGCGCAACAAGGCGCAGTAAACCGTCGGTGTTCAGTCTGCCTCCGGGTGATATTTGTGCCGCGTGGCTGCGCCGCCGCGCAGGTGGCGTTCGGCCTTGTTGGTGCGCAGCACCTGCTGTACAGCCAGGTACAGCGCCCGGTTGCACCGCCGCAGGCGCACGGTCAGGTCTTTATGTACGGTAGATTTGCTGATTCCAAACTGCCTTGCGGCGCGGCGCACGGTAGCGCCTGTTTCCACCACAAATTGGCCCAGGGCCACGGCCCGATCTTCAGGATTGCCTTTCATAATACAAACCTCCCCCGGGTGACGCGCCGGCGCAGCGATGCGGCCGGCGCAAATCGGTTACGCACCATTTGTATGCGGTGCAGCGGGCGGTTATGAGGGCCGATTTCCGATGTGCGGAAGGGCATAAAAGGGCACGATCGTCCGTGAAAGAGGCTGAATCGTCCGCACGGCGGAGCAGGAGGAAAAAATTTTGTGAAAATATGAAAAAATGTTGACAATCGACCGAAATTTGTTAAAATGAAAACAGTGATCAATACGGAAATTCTGCCGAAAAGCGCAGGCTGTCGGCCGGTGCTTTCGGCAAATGGAGGGATACAATGAAAATTCATCACAATTTGGAGGTTGTGCGCCGGCTGATGCCCGGCCTGGCTCAAATGCTGGGGCCGAGCTGTGAAATCGTCCTGCATGACCTCACCCGCATGGATGCGTCCATCGTAGCCATGGAGGGAAACGTCACAGGGCGTCGCCTGGGCGACGGCGCCACCAACTATTTGGTCAGTATGGTGCAGAAGTACGGAGATGACGCACCGAACTGCATCAACTACAAGAACATTCTGCCCGATAACCGCGTGCTGCGCAGTACAACGCTGTACATTCATGACGATTCCGACAAGGTAGTGGGCGCGTTGTGCATCAATCAGGATGTTACCGACGCACTGGCGGCCCGCCGCCTGCTGGAGCAGGCCACCCGCTTTGCCGATGAAGAGGAATCGCCTGCGGGAGAGGCCCCGGCGGAAGTGTTCTCCAGCAATGTCACGGAGATGATGGAGACCATCGTGAATACCGAAGTGGCTCTGTCCCAGCATGCGGTAGCCTATATGCAGAAAGATGAAAAGCTGCGCCTGGTGCGCAGCCTGGACGCGCGGGGCGTGTTCGATGTGCGCGGTGCGGTGGAGTATGTGGCCAAACGGCTGGGCGTCACCAACTACACGGTGTACAATTACCTGAAAGAAGTTAAAGGCGGCAAAGCGGATCAGGATGAATAATGCATCCTCCGCAGGCCCCAGCGCCGGCAGAGGCAGGAAAGGCTTTTCCGCCGCAGGCGCACCATAAAAAGCAAACAGCCGCCGGGCACCCTGGGTGCCCGGCGGCTGTTTGCTTTGTCGGCGGAAGTCCTCCCCGCTGGTTGCCGGCATATGGCGGGCGCAGGAAAGGAGGGTGAAACAGGGGAAGAGGTACGGTGCGCGCTGCGTTCTTCAGCGGCTGCCGGCTTCCAAAGCCAGCAGATACGCCTTCATGTCCAGCCCGCCGCCATAGCCCGTCAAGGTGCCGTTCGCCCCGATGACCCGATGGCAGGGCACCAGAATCATCACCGGATTGGCATGGTTGGCGCCGCCTACGGCCCGTGCGGCGCGGGGACGGCCGATGGAAGCGGCCTGCTGGCCGTAAGTGCGCGTCTCTCCATAGGGGATCCGGCACAGCGCCTCCCAGCATCGGAGCTGGAAGGCAGTCCCCTCCAGGGCCAGCGGCACGGTAAAGGCCCGCCGCGTGCCGGCAAAGTATTCCGCCAGCTGGGCCCTGGCCAGCGCCAGCACAGGGGCGTCCCCCTCCTGCCAGGGTGCAGGCATCGGCAAATCCGTGCGCAGCAGGCTGCACAGGGCGCCGTCACGCTGAGCCAGGCGCAGCCTGCCCAGCGGACTGTCGTAAAAACAATAACATTGCATGGCCTTTTCCTCCGTTGCACAGGCGATCTTTTGGCGCAGGCGGCAAATGTGCCGGCCATGCGTTACAGGTCAAACAATAGGGCGCTGTAATCGGGGATGGGCCAATCCTGCACGGGCACTTGGCGCTCCAGGCTGTCGGCGGTCTGGCGCAGCAGGGCCATCTCGCCGTGGGCCAGGTCGCGGCAGCGCTCGGCGCGCTCTTTCTCCGTCAGGCGGGCGTGGTCCAGCGCGTCCAGGGCCCGGCGCAGTGCTTCCATGGCGCCGGCGGCGTGGTCGATGGTGACGCACAGGTTCTGTACGGCAGCCTTTGCGCTGGCCGAGGCGCAGCCGTTCTGCTCGGCATAGTATTCGGCGCGGCTCACTTTGGCCAGATAGGCATATCCGGCAGGCAGCACGCTGCGGCCGACCATTTCCAGCATGGTAGAGGCGTCGATGTGCACATGTTTGGAATAAGTCTCCAGGGTGATCTCATAGCGGGAGCGGCACTCGGCTTCGGTGAACACATGCATGCGCTCAAACATGGCGATGTTTTCCGGCTTCAGATAGCTCTCGGCGGCGTCCACCATACCGCGGATGTCCGGCAGGCCGCGGCGCAGGGCCTCGGCGTGCCATTCTTCGGAATAATTGTTGCCGTTGAACACGATGCGCCCGTGTTCCTGCCAGGTTTTGGCCACCAGGTCCCGCACGGCGGCATGCTTATCGGGGGCAGCCTCCAGATAGTCGGCAAACTCCCGCAGAACATCGGCTACGATGGCGTTGGTCACGGCGTTGGCCAGGCCCAGGCTTTGGCTGGCGCCTACCATGCGGAACTCAAACTTGTTGCCCGTGAAGGCAAAGGGGCTGGTGCGGTTGCGGTCCGAATCATCCCGCTTGAGTAGCGGCAGGCTTTTAACACCCATCAGCAGTTCACCCTGGGCCTCCCGGTGCAGCGCATGGCCCTGGGCCATCTCCTGCAGAAGTTCGGTGAGGGCGTTGCCCAGAAAGACGCTGACGATGGAGGGCGGCGCCTCGTTGCCGCCCAGGCGGTCCTCGTTGCCCGGGCAGCTGGCGGCCAGGCGCAGCAGGTCGCCGTGGCGATCCACAGCCGTCAGCACCGCGCACAGGAATACCAGGAACTCGTCGTTGTCCTCGGGCGCATCGGTGGGGTTCAGCAGGTTGCGGCCGGTGCTGGTCACCAGGCTCCAGTTGTTGTGCTTGCCGCTGCCGTTTACCCCGGCAAAGGGCTTTTCATGCAGCAGGCAGGCGAAGCCATGGCGCAGGGCCACTTTGCGCATCAGCTCCATCATGATCTGGTTGTGGTCGCAGGCGATGTTGGCGGTGGTGAACACACTGGCCAGCTCGTACTGGGCGGGGGCCACTTCGTTGTGCTCGGTTTTGGCGGGCACGCCCAGGGCCCACAGTTCGTCGTCCAGCTCCCGCATAAAAGCCCGCACCCGCTCGGAGATGCTGCCGTAGTAGTGGTCCTCCAGCTCCTGGCCTTTGGGCGGCGGCGCGCCCAGCAGGGTGTGGCCGGCCACTTTCAGGTCCAGCCGCTGGTCAAACAGATCCTTGTCCACCAGGAAATACTCCTGCTCGGCCCCCACGGTGGGGCGCACCGAAACCGTTTCGCTGTCGCCCAGCGCGCGCAGTACCCGCAGCGCATGTTTGTTCAGCGCCTGCATGCTGCGCAGGACAGGGGTTTTTTGGTCCAGCGCCTCACCGGTATAAGCGCAGAAAGCGGTGGGGATGTACAGTGTGGTACCCAATACGAAGGCGGGGCTGGTGGGGTCCCAGGCGGTGTAGCCCCGGGCTTCGAAGGTGGCCCGCAGGCCGCCGGAGGGGAAGGAGGAGGCGTCGCTTTCACCTTTGGTCAGCATTTTGCCGGAAAAGCGGGTGATGGGCGCGCCGCCTTTTACGTTGTCGATAAAGCTGTCGTGCTTGCCGGAACCGGTGCCTGTCATTGGGCTGAACCAATGGGTGTAATGGGTGGCGCCCAGCTCCATGGCCCACTGCATCATGGCTTCGGCCACCACGTCGGCCACCTTGGGGTCCCAGGGGTGGCCTTCGTCACGGATCTGCCGCAGGCTGTCGTATACCTCCAAAGGCAGGCGCTCGCGCATGGTGCGGTCGTCAAACAGATGGCTGCCGAACTGCTCGAATAATTCTTTTGCCAAAAATAGCCCTCCCAATGCCCGCGCGGAAGCATTTCCGGGCGCGCATAAGTTTTACGCTTTATTGTAACATGCCCGGCCCCGCCTGTGCAAGGTGCACAGGCGGGGCCGGGTGCTTTTTTGGCAAAAGAAACGGGCCTGCCGGATATCGGCGGCCCATGAAGGCAGATGGATGGGATGTTTCAGGGGGTGCCGTCCCCTTCCGGCACGGACCGGCGCGCGTGTTCCACAATTTTTTCAAAGGTTTCCTGGCTGATGTCGTGTTCGATCTTGCAGGCGTCGGCGGCGGCCACTTGCTCGTCTACACCCAGCGTAACGAAAAATTTCGTCAGAAGCTTGTGACGGTTGTAAATGGTGGAGGCGATCTTGTACCCTTCGTCCGTGAGGGTGATGAAGCCCTCCTTGCTCATGGTGATCAGGCCGTTTTCCCGCAGCTTCTTCATGGCTACGCTGACGCTGGGCTTTGTAAACTGCATTTCATTGACAATGTCGATGGAACGCACCATGCCCAGGCGCTCTTTCAAAACCAGGATGGTCTCCAAATAGTCCTCGCCCGATTCGTGGATGCTCATGTCCGGCCCTCCTCATCGATCAAACTGCACCGGATTCTTTCCGACACACAATTATATTTTAGCACAAACGCCGAATCTGCGCAAGTGGCGGCCTGCCGGGTCCCCTTTTAAGGAAAGCAGTGATTTCCCTGTCATACAATACCGGCCCGCCTTTTGCAAGGCCGGCAGCGGAGCTTTTCACGGGTTCGTCAAACAGACAGAGGTTAGTCCATTACCACTTATCTAAAAGGGAACCCGCCGGCGAGCGCGCTGAGAGAGAAACGGAAAAAAGTTCAAGTTAGCTATTGACAACTCGAGTTAGTTGATGTAAACTATAGCCGTTGCAGAGGTTAGAAAAACCTAACCTCTTGGGGCGGTATTCCCGCCCAAGGGAAGGGGGAAGGCAGTTTGTTGCCTTTGACACTGGCAAAACCGGGCCAGACCGTCACCATTCGCAAAGTTACCGGCAAGGACGAGGTGCGCCAGCACCTGGCCGAGCTGGGGTTCGTAGTGGATGGTGAGGTCACCGTGGTAAGCGAGATTGGCGGCAATTTGATCCTGCAGGTCAAGGACAGCCGCATCGCGCTGGACCGCAGCCTGGCCGGCCGCGTAATGATTTGAAGGAGGAATGGCTATGAAAACACTGAAGGACGCCAAAGTGGGCGATACCGTCACCGTGAAACGGCTGCACGGCGAAGGGCCCGTCAAGCGGCGCATTATGGACATGGGCATTACCAAAGGGGTGGAGATGCATGTGCGCAAGGTAGCACCCCTGGGTGACCCTATGGAGCTGAACCTGCGTGGCTATGAACTGAGCGTGCGAAAGGCCGATGCCGAGATGATCGAGATCGAGTGACGGTGTACAGAGGCGGGCAGGCGGTACCCGCCGGGCGGTAAAAAGGTGTCTGCCGGCATTTTTTTATGGCCTGGGATTAGATATTACTAACCGCATGCGGCCGCCAGAGCTGTTGAGAAGGAGTGTGTAGCAAATGAGCATTACCATCGCGCTTGCCGGCAACCCCAACTGCGGCAAGACCACTATGTTCAATGACCTGACCGGTTCCAACCAGTATGTGGGCAACTGGCCCGGCGTAACGGTGGAAAAGAAAGAGGGCAGGCTGAAAGGGAACAAGGATGTGGTGATCCAGGACCTGCCTGGCATCTACTCGCTGAGCCCCTATACCCTGGAAGAGGTAGTGGCCCGGGAATACCTGGTGCGGGAGAAGCCGGATGCCATCCTGAACATCGTGGACGGCACCAATATCGAGCGCAACCTGTACCTCACCACCCAGCTGATCGAGCTGGGCCTGCCCGTGGTGGTGGCCGTGAATATGATCGACATCGTGCGCAAAAACGGCGACCGCATCGATCTGGAAAAGCTGGGCAAGGAGCTGGGCTGCACCGTGGTGGAGACCAGCGCCCTGAAAGGCGAGGGCAGTGCGGCAGCCGCCGAGAAGGCTGTGGCTGCCGCCCGCAGCAAGGCCCCCGCCGAGCATCCCCATGTATTCACAGGCAGTGTGGAGCATGCCATCGCTCACATCGAGGAGTCCATTGCCGACAGGGTGAACCCCCAGAACCTGCGCTGGTATGCCATCAAGCTGTTTGAACGGGATGATAAGGTGCGCAAGGAGTTGGGCCTGCCTGAGGACCTGGCCGCTCACCTGGAGCAGCATATCCAGGACTGCGAGGCTGAAATGGATGACGATGCCGAGAGCATCATCACCAATCAGCGCTATGCCTACATCAACAAAGTGGTGGATCGCTGCGTGAAGAAAAAAGCGGCCAAACACAGTTTTACCGTCAGCGATAAGATTGACCGCTTTGTCACCAACCGGGTGCTGGCCCTGCCCATCTTTGCGGGCATTATGTTCCTGGTATACGCTATCGCCATGGGAGGATGGAAGATCTCCATCGGCACCATGGCTACCGATTGGACCAACGATGTGCTCTTCGGCGAGCTGGTACCCGGCGCCGTAGACAGCGTGCTCACCGGGCTGGGTGTGTCCGGCTGGCTGTATGGCTTGATTCAGGACGGCATTGTGGCCGGTGTGGGCGCCGTGCTGGGCTTTGTGCCGCAGATGCTGGTGCTGTTCGTGCTGCTGGCCATCCTGGAGGACGTAGGCTACATGGCCCGCATCGCCTTTATCATGGACCGCATCTTCCGCCGCTTCGGCCTGTCCGGCAAGAGCTTTATCCCTCTGCTGGTGGCTACGGGCTGCGGTGTGCCGGGCATCATGGCCAGCCGCACCATTGAACAGGAGCGCGACCGGCGCATGACCATCATGACCACCGGCTTCATCCCCTGCGGCGCCAAGCTGCCCATCATCGGCCTGTTCGCCGGTGCCCTGTTCGGCAACAGCGCCTGGGTGGCCGTCAGCTGCTACTTCATCGGTATTGCCGCCGTCATCATCAGCGGCATCATCCTGAAAAAGACCAAGCCCTTCGCCGGCGAGCCTGCCCCCTTTGTGATGGAACTGCCGGCCTACCATCTGCCCAGCCCCCGCAATGTGCTGCATGCCACCTGGGAGCGCGGCTGGAGTTTCATCAAACGTGCGGGCACCGTCATCCTGGCATCCTCCATCGTGCTGTGGTTCCTGCAGGGCTATGGCTTTACCAATGGTGTGTTCGGCGCAGTGGAAGACAACAACAGCTCTCTGCTGGCCAGCATCGGCAACGCCATTGCCTGGATCTTCTATCCGCTGGGATGGCGGGGCGACATGGCCTGGAAGGCTGCCGTGGCCACCTTCACCGGCCTGATCGCCAAAGAGAATGTGGTGGGCACTTTCGGCGTGCTGTACCACTACGCCGGCGAACTGAGTGAGGCCGGCGATGAGATCTGGTCCCTGGTGGCCGCCGATTTCGGCGCCGTCACCGCCTACAGCTTTATGATCTTCAACCTGCTGTGCGCGCCGTGCTTTGCGGCCATGGGCGCCATCAAGCGCGAGATGAACAACGGCAAATGGACGGCCGCAGCCATCGGCTATATGTGCGGCCTGGCTTATGTGGCATCTTTTGTCACCTATCAGATCGGCGGCCTTTTCACCGGCGAGGCGGTTTTCGGCATCGGTACCATCGTGGCCTTTGCTGCCGTGGCCTTTGTCCTCTACATGCTGGTGCGCCCCAATAAATACAATTCCGATTATTCCCGCGGCGCCGGCCTGTCTGTGAAAATGGACGGCAAGGTGCGCGCGTAACCAATCCAAGGGAGGTGCCAGTCATGCCCAATCTGCCCACTGTCATGATCGCCGCCGTCATTTTCATCGCCTTTGCGGTGATTGTGGTGCGCGGGGTGCGCAACACCTTCGGCAAGTCCGCTTCCGGCGGCTGCGGCGGCAACTGCTCCGGCTGCAGCGGCTGCGGCGGTGCGTGCCGCGGGCATTCGTCCTCCCACACGCAATAATGTTATCTCCATAATCTCCATTTCTCCATTGAGGGCCGCTCATTCTCCGGGGCGGCCCTCACCTTTTGTACTTTTTTGTTCGCAACAGGCGGAAAACTGTGCGCCGACGCTTGTAAAAGGGCGCGATTCGTGGTAAATTTTATATGTATGTGTGAAGAAGCGCGCCGGGCGCGGCCCGGCATAACCGACGGGGAGGAAACAAAAAGATGAAGCAGGGCTTCGACAACGCACTGTATGTGCAGAAACAAACCGAGCACATCAAACAGCGCATCGCCCGGTGGGGCGGCAAACTGTATCTGGAGTTCGGCGGCAAGCTGTTCGACGACTACCATGCCGCCCGGGTGCTGCCGGGGTTTGATCCCAACGGGAAGATCCGCCTGCTGTATGAACTGCGGGACACCGCGGAGATCATTTTCGCCGTGTCCGCCGGCGACATTGAAAAAACCAAGGTGCGCGCCGATCTGGGCATCAGTTACGACATGGAAGTGCTGCGGCTGATCGACGACATCACCAAGATGGACATCAGCGTGAACAGCGTGGTCATCACCCAGTATACCGGGCAGCCCGCCGCCGATGCTTTTGCCAAAAAGCTGACGGACCGGGGCGTGAAAAACTATATTCACAAGCCCATCAAGGGATATCCGGCGGATGTGGAATATATCTGCAGCGATGAGGGCTATGGCGCCAACCCTTATATCGCCACCACCAAACCGCTGGTGGTGGTAACGGCGCCCGGCCCGGGCAGCGGCAAGCTGGCCACCTGCCTGTCCCAGGTGTATCATGAGCTGCGCCACGGCCATATTGCTGGCTATGCCAAATTCGAGACATTTCCCATTTGGAACCTGCCCTTGAAGCATCCGGTCAATCTGGCCTACGAAGCGGCAACGGCGGATTTGGACGATGTGAATATGATCGACCCGTTCCACCTGGAGGCTTACGGCGAGACGACCGTGAATTACAACCGGGACATTGAAGCTTTTCCCATTGTGAAAAATATCCTCACCCGCATCATGGGTGAGGAGAATGTATACAAATCTCCCACGGACATGGGCGTGAATATGGCCGGTTACGCCATTGTGGACGACGCCGCCGTGCGCGAAGCCGCCTGTCAGGAGATCATCCGCCGGTATTACAAGGCATTGTGCGACGCCAAGCAGGGCAAGGGCACCCAGGCCGCCGTGGATAAGATCAAACTGATCATGCAGCAGCTGAACCTGCACCGGGCCGACAGGGCGGTGGTGGCCCCGGCGCTGAAAAAGCACGAGGATACCGGGGTATCCGCGGCTGCCATCCAGCTGCCCGATGGGCAGATCGTCACCGGCAAGGCCAGCAACCTGATGAGCGCCAGTTCTTCCTGCGTGCTGAACGCCATCAAGCGCCTGGCGGATTTCGATGACGATTTAATGATGATCAGCCCCATCATCCTGGAGCCCATCCTGAAGCTGAAGATCAATATCCTGGGCAGCCGTTCCAGTGTTCTGAAGGTGGACGACGTGCTGGCGGCGCTGTCCATCACTGCGGCCACCAACACCATGGCGGCCAAGGCTATGGCCCAGCTGCCCAAGCTGCGGGACTGCGAAATGCACTCCACCTGCATGCTTCACTCCGGCGACGAAGGCACCCTGCGCAAAATGGGCCTGCGGGTCACCTGCGAGGCGGAATATCCTTCCAAGGATCTGTTTTTCTGAGCCCTTCGCACAGGCGCAAAGGCGGCCCGGTACATCCTGTACAGGATGTACCGGGCCGCCTTTCGTTTGCTTATGGAATCTGCTCCGGCGGTGTGGGGTATTTGCCGCCGCCTGCCGTCTCGGCCGGGTCGGGCCGGAACGTAATGGCCCCGGAGGCGGGGTCCATGGTATCCACAATGGCCAGGCTCTCCACCCGGATACCCCGGGCGCGCAGGGCGTCGCCGCCGCGCTGGAAGCCTTTTTCCACGGCAATGCCCACGCCGGCCACAGAAGCCCCCGCCTGGGCGGCCAGGTCCAGCAGGCCCTCCAGGGCGCAGCCGTTGGCCAGAAAATCGTCGAGGATGAGCACCCGGTCTGCAGGGCCCAGGAACCGCTTGGATACCAGCACATCGTACACCCGCCGATGGGTATACGACTGCACTTTGGTGGTGTATACGTCCCCGTCGATGTTAATACTCTGGCTTTTTTTGGCGAATACCACCGGTACGCCGAAATGCCGGGCGGCCATGCAGGCGATGCCGATGCCCGACGCCTCGATGGTGAGGATCTTGCTGACGCCCGCACCGGCAAAGCGGCGGGCCCACTCGGCCCCCAGGGCGTCCAGCAGGGCCACATCCATCTGATGGTTCAAAAAGGCGTCCACTTTCAGCACGCTGCCGGGCTTTACAACGCCGTCCCGGCGGATGCGTTCTTCCAACAATTTCATGGCTGATCCCTCCTTACGGCCTGCCGGTGATCCACGGCCCCCAGGCTGCTGCCAGGGCGTCCATGCGCCAGGCGGCGTTGGCGGGGCTGGTGCTGGGCAGCTGTACGGCCTGCACTTCCGGCGGCAGGGCCTGATACCTGGCGCATAGCCGATAGGCGGCGGCACCGTTGCACAGCACGGTGCGGATGGGTGCGCACCGGCACAACCCTGCAATGTCCGTGGGTGTCACATCCCGAATGGACGCGTCCGATGCGCCGGTGATTGTGCAATGCTCGATGGTATCCCACAGCGCCAGGCCATGGTGCTGGATCAGGGCTACCTTGGCCGGGATGTCTGCCGGCACCGGAACGCCCAGCAGCCGGGCCAGCATCGGCCAGAACCGGTTCTGGGGATGGCCGTAATAAAAGCCCTGGGCGCGGCTTTTTGGGCTGGGCCACGTGCCCACGATCAAGGTGTGGGCATGCTCAGTGTACACGGGCGCAAAAGCCATGGAACTGCCTCCTCAAGTGTAAATGCAGGCCTCGATATGAGGCAGCAGCGTGTAGATGGAGCGCCCGATCCGCCGTTCAAAATCCTCTTTGAATGCGTATGTGCGGTTCCATCGGTCAACGGTAAAGGGGAAAACGCCGTACCGGCGGGCGGTATCCACAAAACGCTTTTCCAAAATGCAGAACCCGTTTGCATCGGCCAGCGCATCGCACAGGATGATCAGGCGGTCGTAGTCGTCGTATTCCACACCGGCCAGATACCGGCAGATGAATGCGTACTGGGCGGGTGTGATATCTTTTTTCCCAATATCTGTTTCGATGTCCTGCAGCGGAAAGGAATGTGTCAGGCACACCCGGGCCACGGCATCCCAGCCCTGGGCGGCGGCATAATCATAGCCGTCGATGATGTGCCGCATGGCCGCGACGCCTGCCCGCCGGCCGATGTCATGCAGCAGGCCGCATACAAAAGCCCGGTCGGCATCCAATCCGCCGCAGGCTTCCGCGATCCGCCTTGCGGCCAGGGCAACATTGCGGGAATGTTCTGTCCAGGGGCCGGGATTCATCTGCCCGGCCAGCGCCAGTTCGCTTTGGGCTCTTTGCACATCGGGATACATCATTGCGCACCTCCTGTCCTGCGAAGGCCGGCGGCCGATGGGCGGCCGGTCACTGCAGGATGTACTGTTCGATCACCCGGGCAACTCCGTCTTCCGCACAGGCGGGGGCAACGATGCGCCCGGGCTGTTTCAGCTGCTCTTCACCGTTGCCCATCACCACGGCCAGGCCGGCGGCGGCCAGCATTTCCTCATCGTTCAGCCCGTCGCCGAAGGCTGCGGCATCGGCCCAGGTAAGGCCCAGCCGCGCCAGTGCCAGCGCCACGCTGGCGGCCTTGTCGGTGCCGGGGCTCAGCACATCGTAGAAATTGCCCGCAGTGGCAAAGGGCAGAAGACGCAGGCCCAGGTGGCCGTACTTGGCGGCAAAGCCGTCCATTTGCCCGGGAAGGGCGTAGATGCAGGCGGCATAGGGCATGCTTTGCAGGTGGCGCACCTGGTCTTCGCCGTCCAGAAGGAACCGCCGGGTCCCCTGCAGGGCGTGGGCCTTCAGCCGCTCATACTCCACATAGGCGTAATAGCCGTCGTCGAACACAAAATCCATGGGCACCTCGTGGTCCTCACAGTAATCTACCAGGGCGTACATCTCCTCGGGGGACATGGTGTGGGCATACACAGCTTTGCCGGCTTTGTCCTGTACCAGGGCGCCGGTGCTGCACACCAGGAAATCAGGCTGCCAGGCCCCCAGCACATGCCGGGCGGCAAAGGGCGCACGCCCTGTGGCAACAATCAGTGCCGTCCCTGCGTCTGAAAGGGCTTTCAGCGCGTCCAATGTGCGGGGAGAAGGCCCCGGCGCGCCCTTGGCCACAAGGGTTCCGTCAATATCGAATACGCAGGCTTTGCACTTCATGCAGAGCCCCTCCTTTTGCGTGGTTTTACTGTTTCATCATAACACAAAACCGGGCCTCCTGTACAGAGGCCCGGTTTGTTTTTGATGCAGATTGGGATGCCGCAGAGGCGGTTTACCACGGCGTCATGCCATAGCGGGCGCAAATGTTGCGGAATTCCACGCTGCGGGAGAAGCCCTCCATCACCTGCTCGCGGCTCCATCCGCCGGCCAGGCAGTTCATCCAGGTGTTGTAGCCGTCGGGGTCGGCTTCCCGGTCCATATACACCCGGTACAGCATCTTCACGTACTCGCTGTCCGAAACGTGTCGGTTGGTGTACTCCCTGCTGAAGATGAAGCCCCAGGCCACACGCTCGGCAGTCCAGCTGCCGTCGGAGAGCACACGGACCCAAGTGGCCATGCCGCTGGCATCCGGGGTACGGCCCAGGCATTTTTCGTACAGCCGGGTCACAAATCCGCGAATCTGATCTTCATTGGGGCCCATCTGCAGCGTCACGTAAGCACCGTAGGCCATGCGGGTGTTTTCGGAAGCGAAGGCAAAGCCGAAAGACGTGGAGGAATGGCCATTGGTATTGCTCAAATGGAAAGCGTTATAGGACGAGTTGGGGTCGATGTCCCAGTTGCCCTGATCCCAGGCCAGCAGGTACAGGCTGCTGTCCGAGGCGGAGTTGAACAGGCTGCCGAAGGGCAGATCGCCGCCGGTGGGTACGCGCAGCGTGCCCTGGGCCACGTTTACGCCGGGCATCGAGCCGCCTGCGGGTACAATCTCCACGTCAATGGACATCGTGCGGCCGATGGCGAAGTTGAATGTCAGCCTGCAGGTGCCGATGTTCGTATTGACGCCGGCGGTGTTTTGGGCATAAAGCCACACGCCCAGGCCATCCGGGTCATCGTCATACACCAGTTGCATGCCATTAGGATTCACATTGCTAATGCTGGCGCTCGTCACCCGACCGGTGGTCACAAAGCCGTTGGGATCTGCCGAGGGTTCCACCACGGGCAGATAGATCAGCGCGCCCTGCTGCAGGTATACTTTCGTGATGCCGGAGCCAAAGCCGAACTGCAGCGCGCCGCCGCGATAGGAAGCGCCTTTGCGCCCCTCCACTGTACCGCGGGTTGCGCCGGCATACTTGTCAACGGGTTCGCCCTCGTCTACGGGCGCCGCAGGCACCTGGGCCGGGGCCGCCTGTTTGGCAGCGTCCTGCGTGCCTTCCGCAGCGGGAACCGCAGGCTCTTCCGCTGTCACGGCCGCGGGGGCCAGTTCCACGGCATCGGCCATGGCAGGCAAGGCCATGGCGCACATCATGCACAGTGCCAGCAACAGAGAAACAACTTTTTTCACATGGGGTCACTCCTTACTTCCATTTTGCAAACCGGTTAGAAAACCGGACTTGTCCTTTTAATGCGCGCAAATTGGCAGCGGATGCCCGGCGCTCTTTCACATTTCCATCACAATTACTATTATAGGGCTTTGAATGTTGTAATGCAACCGTTTTGGAGTGATTTTTACCTGAAATTTTCAGTATCTATTGGAATTATTGTGGAATAAATGCAAAAACCGGGGCCTGCACACAAGCCCCGGTGTGTCGCCGGCGGAATGCCGGCGCAGATTTACTTTGTTTTGCGGCCGCCGATGAAGATGTGCACCGGATGCAGGCTGCGGTCCAGCACCAGCACGTCGGCGCGCTTGCCCGGCGTTAGGCTGCCCACCTCACCGTACAGGCCGGCGGCCCGGGCAGGGTTGGCCGTGGCGGCGGCCAGGGCGTCTTCCAGCGGTACGCCGAAGGACACGGCACGGCGGAAACATTCCGCCAGGCAGGTGGCGCTGCCGGCGATGGTACCGTCCTCCAGGGTAGCTTTGCCGTCGGTCATGTATACTGTTTGCCCGCCCAGGCTGTACACGCCGTTGGGCATGCCTGCGGCGCGCATGGAATCGCTGATCAGGCACACACGCTCCGCACCGAACCAGCGGAATACGCTGCGCACCACGGCCGGATGCAGGTGGATACCGTCGCTGATCATCTCCACGTGGGCAGCGTCATCGCTGGCGGCGCCTACAACGCCCGGGTCGCGGTGGGCGAAAGGCGGCATGGCGTTGAACAGGTGGGTCACATGGGACGCGCCCGCGGCAAAGCCGGCCTTGGCCTGTTCATAGGTGGCGCAGGTGTGGGCGATGGATACTGTGCACTTTTCGCTGGCGTGGCGGATGAACGGGACGGCGCCGTCCACTTCGGGGGCCAGGTCCACCAGGCGGATGCGGCCGCCGGCGCGGTCAAACAGGCGGTCGAACATCCCGATGTCGGGGGTCATCACGTATTTTTCGGCCTGGGCGCCCTTTTTGGCCTTATTGATGAATGGGCCTTCCATATTGATGCCCCGCAGAACCGCACCGCAGCCCTCTTTTTCAAAATAAGGCTTTGCCGCGTCAATCACGCCGGAGAGGATCTCTTCGTCAAAGGCCATGGTGGTGCCGCAGAAGGACGTGACACCCTGGCTGCCCAGATATTCGCACATGGTTTCCACGGCTGCCCCATCCGCGTCGCAGAAATCGGCACCCTTGCTGCCGTGGATGTGGATATCCACGAAGCCGGGAGTGATGTAAGCGTCCGCTGCATCCAGCGTCTCGTCGCCCTCCAGGCTGCCGGCCGGCGCCACACGGGCAATGCGGCCGTTCTGCAGCTGGACGTCCAGCCTGGCAAATTTGCCTGCATCGGTGAACACGATGCCGTTTTTCAGAATCATGGTCTGCCTCCTGTTCCGGGCCCTGGGGCCCCGCGTTCTCTTTCTTTCATTATAGCGGAATCCGGGCCGGCGGAAAGGCTTTTCCCCACAAAGGCACGATAATGCCAAAAACAGGTGTGTTTTGGCAAAAAGGGCGGGGGCCCGCCCAAAGGCAGGCCCCCGCCCGAAGGGGGAGGGAAGGGTGATGGCGGAAGAACAAGCAGCCCCTCAGCGGGACTGGCGGGTGCAGCGGGTGCAAGACGAGCAGCCGCAGCCGTCATCTTCACACAGGCCGTTGCAGGCGTAATCGATGCAGTTGGCAAACACCCGTACCTCGTAGTGGCGCGCCATGCGCTGGGCCTCGCAGCTTTCGCCGGCGGGCAGCACCAGGCGAATCCCCTTTACCCGCACCGGCTGGCAGGGGTTGGTGTTCCGGGCCGGCAGAATGACCGATTTGAAAGCGCAGCCGCAGGCCTCCCCGTTTGCTCCCAGGGCCTTTACCAGGATCCCCAGCGCCGTGCGGGTGCCCGGGCACAGGCCGCGCACCGTCATGTTCAGGTTCAGCAGCTGGGCGGTGCCCTCCAGGCATACCTCGCCTACGTCGATGCAGGCCGCCTGCTGGCAGCCGCTGGCGGTCACCGTCACGGCGGGCGGGCAAGGCAGCGTTACCGTGCTGCAGCCGTCGGGTTCCGGTTCCGGTTCGGGCTGCGGGGCCTCATAGATGTTCAGGGTGGGGTCTGGGAAGGTCACTTCTTCGCCGGCGTCATCCGAGAGCTGGATACGGTTGTTGACGAACAGGTCTCCCAGCCAGTTGCCGGTGTGCCGTACAGTGAAGGTAAGTGTGGCGGTCTGCTCGGCGGAGGGGGCCAGAACGGGGATGTGCCAGGTCAGTGTGTGGTCATCTTCAGCCTGGGCGGTGCCGGCGGTGGGAATACCCACCTCTACGATGGTCAGCCCGTCGCTGACCTGCTCCAGGATGTGTACATTGGAGGCACCGGGGGCGCTGTCGGCGGCACTGGCCGCCGCGTGTACCGTCAGGGTCACTTGGGCGGTGCCGCCGGCAGGAATGGCGGCGGGGCTGACGGCTTTGTCGACAAAGGTGATGGGCATGGGGCATGATCCTTTCCGGGGGCATTGTTTTGCACAGGCCGCCGGGCGGCGCCGCGCTGTCCCCGCACCATGCTATGTGGTTCCGGCCCTGGCCGTTCACCGCAGGTGCTGCCGCGGGGGCTGCGTTTGCCGCCTGCGGCGCAAAAGTGCCCCGCAAACCGGCCCGGCGGCCCTCCCTTTCACCCATTTGGGCGTTCAAAACTTTTTTGTGTGGTCAGGACGGGCGCCGCCGCTTTTCATCGGGCGCGCTTTATGTTACAATGAGCAACAGGATGCGGGCGCGGCGCCAAGCCGCCCAATCCAATCAAGAAGGGAGCGTCCCCATGAAAAACGATCTGGATGATCTGCTCAATCAGGTGTTCGGCCGGCGCAGCAGCCTGCCTGCGCTCCACACCGATCGCCCCGCAAAGGAGGCAAAGCCGCTGAAGGCGTCCCGCCCTGCGGGGGAGGCAGCCGGGAGGGGCAAACCGGCCGGACATGCCGCCGCGGCACAGCCATCCGGGACCAAAGCGGCCCCGGCGAAAGCGCCGGCGGCTGCATCGCAGCCGGAAGCCGGCCAGGCCATTGAGGCCGTGCAGCAGAACGTGCTGGATATGCAGCGGGCTTTGGATGCGCGCATTGCCGGCCAACGGGAGGAAATCGCCCGGTTGAACGACAATGCCCTGGAGGACATCCAGCGCATCCAGCGGGAGCTTGCCAGTCCCCAGGTGCAGGCCCTGGCGGGGGAACCGGTTTCCCAACCCGCGGCATCCCGCAGCGGGACGGAGGGGTTTGCCGGGCTGGAGCGGGCCCTGCAGGCCGAGGTGCTGGGACAGGAAGGTTACTGCAGGGCCCTGGCCATTGCCCTGAAGCGGCCTTATGTGATGGGATATGCCGGCGAAGGGCCCCGGGGCAGCTTTCTCATCAGCGGCCCTGCGGATACGGGCCGGCATCTGGGCCTGACGGCGGCGGCCCGTTTCCTGGCGCAGGCGGGCGTATTTGCCGATGAAGCGGTGCAGCGGGTGGACCTTTCGCTGTACCCCAGCGCAGCCGAGGAAAAGCTGTTTCTGCAGGATTTGTACCGGGCCTTTGCCGCCCCCGGCGAGATCGTGGTATTTGAAAACGAGGACGCCTGCCACACGGGTTTTCTCACGGTGCTGGGGGATTTGGTGTGCGCCGGCAGCTATGCGCTGCCCGGACGCTATGTGCAGCAGAACGGCCGCCTGGTGGATGCAGGCAGCGCCCTGGCCAAGGAGGCCCTGAGCCGCCTGACGCCCCGGGGCAAATACCTGGTGCTGCTCACGGGCCAAAGCCCCGCCCAGGTGGCCGGACGCTTCGGCGGGCCGTTCCTCTCGGCACTGGGAGATGTGTGTGTGACGGTGCCCTTCACCCCTGAGGCGCGGCAGGCCATTGCCAGAAAGGAAATGGATGCCCTGGCCGGGCGCGCCGGAGCCCAGCTGTCCCTGGCCCTTACGGCCTCCGGGGATGCCCTGGCACTGCTGGCGGGTATGGGGCCCAAAGGTCAGCAGGGCTGCACGGCCTTGCTGGACGCCTGCCGGGACCTGTACCGGGCCATGGCCCAATACCGGCTGACGGCCGATGCCCCGTCCGGGGACGACGGGCCGCTGCCCTGTGCTCTGGATGCGCAGGAGGGACGGTTTACCCTGGCCTTCGGCGGCGGGCAGCCCGTGCAGGCGGACAGCCTGCTGCCTGCCCGCTATCAGGGAGATCTGGCCGCTGTAAAAGCCCAGCTGGAGCAGATCGTGGGCCTGGGGCCGGTGAAAGAGTATATTCTCAGCCTGGAGCAGAACTTCGCGGCCCAGCGCCGCCGGGCCGCCGCGGGCCTCAAGACGGCCAGCGTGTCCATGCACATGATTTTTACCGGCAACCCCGGTACGGGCAAAACCACCATTGCCCGCCTGGTGGGCCAGTACCTGAAAGCCATTGGCGCGCTCAGCGGCGGGCAGCTGGTGGAGGTGACCCGGGCAGACCTGGTGGGGCGCTTTGTGGGCCATACCGCGCCTCAGACCACGGCGGTGATCCGCTCGGCGCTGGGGGGCGTACTGTTTATTGACGAGGCCTACAGCCTGTACCGCGGAAAAGATGACAATTTCGGCCTGGAAGCCATCGACACCCTGGTGAAGGAGATGGAGGACCACCGGGACGACCTGGTGGTGATCCTGGCCGGCTACACCCGTGAGATGGCCGATTTCCTTTCGGCCAACAGCGGCCTGAAAAGCCGGTTCCCCAATATGATCGAGTTTCCGGATTATACCGGGCAGGAGCTGCTGCAGATTGCCCGGATCCAGGTAAAGTCCAAAGGCTATGTACTGGATGAACGGTGCGATGCGCCGCTGCTGACATACTTCAATGCCGTGCAGTTGGCACGGGCGCGCCAGGCAGGCAACGGGCGTCTGGCCCGCAACAAAGTGGAAGAGGCCATTTTGGCCCAGAGCCGCCGGATCGCGGCGGACCCTGCAGCCGATTTGAGCATTCTGCTGCCCGAGGATTTTGACCTGACGGACGTAAACGGCTGACGCCGGCATACCAAAACAGGCGGTGTGAGATGCTCTCACACCGCCTGTTTTGGCATATCAATGAGGAAAAACGGGGCTGCAGCTCACTCCGGCCGGCGGCGCACCTCGCTGGGCAGGCCGTCCGGCTCCTGGGCGGGACGGGGCGGCCCGCTGAAGTGGGCCCGGGCCCGCCGCAGCACAAACCACAGCAGAAACCCCGCCTGTACCAGCAGCGCGAGAATGGCCGCCACGGTGGTGCCCTGCATGCCCCACAGACGGATGCAGGGCACGCTGACGGCTGCCGCTGCGGCAATGCCCGCCGCATTGGCAAGGATCAGCCCGCGCATGTGGCGCATCACCGTCAGCACCATGCTGTAAAACAGCACCAGTGCCGTCAGCACGGCGCTGATAACCATAGGCCCCAAAAGATAGCTGTAGGCCGATTTCCCCGGCCCCACAAAAACTTCCAGGCCCCATGGGCCGATGAAATGGGCCACCGCCAGCCCGGCGGGCAGCAGCAGCACCACGATGCCCTGCACGGCCCCCACGCTGCGCCAGAAGCCCCGGCGGTCCCGGTCGGCATAGCTCTGGGCGAACACGTTGATAAACGGCGTGAACAGGTAGGTGGCACACACCTGCAGCAGCAGCACCGGCGCCGTCACCGGGCCGTAAATCCCCAGGGCGTCGGCATCGCCTATCTGTTCCAGCACCAGTTTGGGCAGGCTGGCGGTCGTGGTGTTCAGCGCGCTGTACACGGCCAGGGGCGCGCACTCCAGCAGCAGCGCCCACACCCGCTGCCCCGTTACACGGGTGGGCGTATAATAGGGGCGGCTTTTGCGAAGGGTGTACAATAAAAACAATGCCAGGTTCACCGCAAACATGGCGCCCACCGTTACCAGAACTGCCAGCTGTGCCGCCCTCGCGCGGGCGGCTTCACCGGTTTCATCCCCCAGGATCAACACCCGCGCGGCGGGCATCACCACGACAAATACCGCCAGGGACAACACCCCCCGCAGGGCGTACGTTTTGCCCACAATGTCCAGCCGGTTGTGCTTTTGGCAGATGGCGTTGTACACGTCCGTGGCAGATTCCATCATCCGGTATGCGTGGTACAGCAGGATGCACCCGCACTGGATGGCCGAATACCCCAGCGCCGCCGCCCCCACTGCCAGTGTGATGCCGCATATGGCCGTGGCCAGTGTGACGGTTGCCGCCCGGCTGCGCACGTAGCAGCTCTGGGCGTATTTGCCCTCCAGGTCCGACACTTGAAAGCTGTACATGCCGTACTGGGCGATGGTGAGGAAGATATTGGTGAAAGTCAGCGCCAGCTGGAACACCGCCGAGCCGCTGTCGCCGGCCAGGCGCACCACCAGCATGGAAAATGCGAACTGGCACAGCATGTATGTCAGCTGACCTGCCGTATTCCACAGAAAGCCGACCCGCATGGATTTTGCATCACGCATCCCGTCACCGCCCGTCCTTGTTTGGCCTTAGTATACCACATCTGCCCCGCCCCTGTCATCCCGGCGGGAAAAACCGGGCGGGAAAACCGCCGGTGAACCTTTCAAAACCGGCCACAATATGCTATACTATAGCTACTTATGCAAGTAAGCAAGATTTGGAGTGTGCGGCATGACAGAGCAAATCGAAGCCTTTTACAAAAGTCTGGCCGGGAAGAAAGTGGCCTTCATCGGCACCGGCGTCACCAATCAAAGCTGCATCGAGCTGTTCGCAAAGCACGGGGCCCTCATCACCCTGTGTGACCAGAAACCCAGCCTGGAGGCCTTCGGCCCTCTGGCCCGGCGCCTGCAGGCGCTGGATATCCGCTTTTCCCTGGGACCGGGTTATCTGGAGGGCCTGAAAGGCCAGGACATGATCATGCGTACGCCGGGGTTCGAAAACTTCCGGCCTGAGCTGCAGGCGGCCCGGGCGGCGGGTGTCCAGGTCACCAGCGAGATGCAGCTTTTCTTTGAGCTGTGCCCGTGTCCCATTGTGGCCGTCACCGGGTCCGACGGCAAAACCACCACCACGACGCTCATTGCCGAGATGCTGAAGGCTGCCGGGCGGACCGTCCATCTGGGGGGCAATCTGGGCCGGGCGCTGCTGCCCGTGGCACAGGATATGGCCCCCGCGGACGTCGCCGTGGTGGAACTGTCCAGCTTCCAGCTCATCAGCATGACCCGTTCGCCCCACATCGCGGTGGTCACCAATGTCACCCCCAATCACTTGGATCACCACAAGGATATGCAGGAATACATCGACGCCAAGCGCAACATCCTGCTGTACCAGAGGCCCGGGGATATGGCTGTGCTGGGGTATGAGAACGATATCACCCGGGCCATGGCTGCCGACGTGAAAGGGGAGCTGCGCTGGTTCACCCGCCTGTCCGAAACGGCAGACGGCGGCTTTTTGCGGGAGGACGGCATGCTGTGCCTGGCCCGGGGCGGCCGGGTGACACCGGTGGTGCACAAAGGGGAAGTGGGCCTTCGGGGCCTGCACAACATCGAAAACCTGCTGGCCGCCATGACGGCGGTATGGGGCCTGGTGCCCGTAGAGGCCATGGCCCGGGTTTCCCGGGAGTTCAAGGGTGTGGAACACCGCATCGAGCCGGTGCGCACGCTGGACGGCGTGCAGTGGTTCAACGATTCCATTGCCACCAGCCCCACACGGGTCATTGCCGGCCTGCGCTCTTTTGAACAGAAGCTCATCATCATTGCCGGCGGGTCTGACAAGGGCATCAGCTTCGCGCCCATGGTGCCCGATGTGCTGGAACATGTGAAGATCCTGATCCTCACCGGCGCCACCGCCCGGAAAATCGAGGACGCCGTGCGGGCCGACCCTGCATTCGCCGCCAGCGGCCTGGTCATCCGCCAGGCAGCCGACATGGCCCAGGCGGTGCAGATCGCCCGGGACCTGGCCCGCCCCGGGGATATCGTCAGCCTGTCGCCCGCCTGCGCTTCCTTCGACAGTTACCCCAACTTTGAAGCCCGGGGCCGCCATTACAAACAACTGGTGAACGCCCTGTGATCCGCCGGGTCAAACAGGCGGAAGCAGCAGCCTTCCGGGACGCCGTTGCCCGGTGGGGCGGATGCGTTGCCCTGCGGGTCATTGCCGCTCTGGACACATGGGGCCTGGAAAGCCCCGCCGCAGGTTTTTACTGGGCCGGGGAAGGGGCCCTGTGCCTGGAAGGGGCGCAGGCCATGCTGTGCGGTGTGCCTGCGGATATGGACGAGCTGGAGGCGTTTCTGGACGCTGCCGGTGCGGCCAGCTTCTTCAGCGGGCAGACCATGCTGGAACACTGGCTGCCCCTGCCGCGGCTGGTGCTGCGCCATCCGGGCCTGCCTGCCGGCGCGCCGCCGGCCCCGGCTCTGCCGGAGGGCATGACCCTGAACGATGCGCCGGACCTGTGGGCTTTGGCGCACAGCGGCCTGCTGGAAGGCCAGCCTGAAGCGCTGTACCGGACGCTGTGTGCCCGGGTGAACCGGGGGACGGGCAGCGTGCAGATGCTTCTGGCAGGCGGTGCCCCTGCGGCAGCCGCGGCACTGACGGCCCAGGAACCCGGCGGCGCCTATTTGGGGGCCCTGGCCACCGCGCCGGCCTTTCGCCGCCGGGGCTGTGCACGGACCGTGGTGCGCGCACTGCTGGCCCGGGCGGCCCCCCGGCCGGTGTGGCTGATCTGCCCGCCGGGGCTGCGGGGCTTCTACGAGGCGCTGGGCTTCCGGCTGCAGGTGCCCATCTGCGAATTTGTGCCCGGCGGCCGGTAAAATGCAAAATGGAATATATTCTAAAAAATATAGATTGTAGAATCGACAAACGGAGTGAAATCGAGTTGCGTACCATCGAACAGTTTTTTGACCTGCCCCAGCGCCTGCTGGCGGCGGACGAACAGGCCCTGGCCTTGTGTGCCGAGCCCTTTGCACGGCTGGAAGCCATTAAGGAGCATAACCAGCTGAAAATGCTGAAGGCTTTTACCGACAGCCGTGTGGGGGCCGAACATCTGGTGGGCAGCACTGGTTACGGCAATACCGACCCTGGCCGGGACAAGCTGGAGGAGGTTTTTGCCCGTGTGACAGGGGCCCAGGCGGCGCTGTTCCGCCACAATTTCATGTCCGGCACGCATACCCTGGCGGTGGCGCTGTTTGGCGTGCTGCGCCCGGGAGACCGCATGGTGGCCGCCGCGGGCCGTCCTTACGATACGCTGCAAAGCGTCATCGGCCTGGCGGGCAAGCCCGGCACCGGCACGCTGTTGGAGTGGGGCGTGCAGTACGACGAGGTGCCTCTGGCCGCCGGCGGCACGCCGGACCTGCCGGCCATTGCTGCCGCCTGTAAAGGGGCGAAGATGTGCTACATCCAGCGCAGCCGGGGCTACGCCCAGCGGGATGCGCTGAGCCTGGAACAGATCGCAGCCATTGCGGAAGCGGCCAAGCAGGCACAGCCGGACATCATTGTGATGGTGGATAACTGCTATGGCGAGTTCACACAGACCCGGGAACCCACCCAGGCAGGGGCACATCTGATGGCCGGCAGCCTTATCAACAATCCTGGCGGCGGCATCGCCCCCACGGGCGGGCATATCGCCCGCCCGGCCGACCGGGCGGCGCTGTGC
>CALXBN010000034.1 GCA_944386555.1 uncultured Ruthenibacterium sp.
ACAACCACGAGCGCATCCAAAGCAAAACAGGAGTAGCGCCGCTGACGCTGCGCCACTCCTGCTAAAACTGAATATTCCTACACCCGGGGCTCTTTTTGTGCTGTCTGCACAATCTGGGGCGGTTCAGGTTGTCCCCGGGGGCCTTTGTGCTGCAGCCGCAGCGCGGGCAAAAAAAGAACGGCCCCGGAGCGCAGCATCCTGCATGCCGCGTTCCGGGGCCCGTCTGTACTGTACCGGTTTACTTGTTGTCTTTGCCCTTCTGCACACCCTTCAGCCAGATATCGGCAATTTCCAGCGCGCTCCACAGGCCATGCTTGTCTCCCTGCTTAACCATGCGCTCGATGGGACTTTTGGTGGTATCGGTGCTCAGCAGTGTCACATGGATACGGTCTGCCATTTTGACGCCGTCTACATCCTTATTTGTCAGCACCTGCATAAACACCACATAGGGGTCGGCCAGGCTTCCGTAGTAGATATCGTTCTTACAGCGCACCAGCGGACGGCCCTTGTACAGTAATTTGGGGGTAAATGCCATGGGGGTCAATCTCCTTTGAATGTTATTCGCCCAGGTAGTTTTTCAGCAGTACCTGAAGCAGGTCGTCCCGGTCGATCCGGCGGATATTGGCACGGGCGCCCTGATAGGTGGTGATATAAGTGGGGTCTTCCGAGAGGATGTAGCCCACCAGCTGGTTGATGGGATTGTACCCCTTTTCCTTCAGCGCATGATACACATCCGTCAAAATTGCCTTGATTTCTTTATCGCGGTCTTCATAGATGGAAAAAACAGCAGTCGGCTCACTCATCGAAATCCCTCCCATAATACTGATTGATCTTATTATAGCATAACCGTGTCCGCCGCGCAAGGTATCAGCACAAGGCGTACAGCGCCCGGCGGTCTGCCAGGCGGATACCGCCCCGGAACACCTCCACCAGGCCCTCCCGGGCCATCTGCTTCAGCGTGCGGGTCACCGCCTCCCGGGCGCTCCCGATGTGCCGGGCAATCTGCTCCTGTGTGATGCGGATCTCGTCGCTTTCCAGCCGGGCGGCTTCGTCCAGCAGGAAGGCCGCCACCCGCTGCTCCAGGCTGGAAAACAGCAGCCGTTCCACCGCATTCATCACGTCGGAAAAGCCCTCGGTGGCCGTGCGGTACACATAGCTTTCCACATAGGGGTTTTCCCGCATCAGCGGCGACAGCGCCGAAGACGGCAGCACAACCACCCGGCTGTCCTCCTCGGCTTCGATCTGAGCGTCCCAGGACAGGCTGTTCATCACGCAGCCGGCGGCCAGCACGCACACATCGCCGGCGCGCACCCGGGCCACCGTGGCCTCGCGTCCCTCGGAACTGAGGAAAAAGGCCCGCAGGGCCCCGCTTTTCACCAGCAGCAGGCCCAGGCAGTTGGCGCCGGGGCTGTGCACCACTTCGCCCGCGGCGAAGTGCACGTCCCGGGCCTGGCTGCAGGCCAGGGCTCGCTGGGCATCGGTCAGCTTGTCCCAAAAGGGAAATTGAGACGCCTGTGTACAGGCCATCGTCATCACCTCGGTTTTTATTATAGCACATTTTTTCCCTGTGTGACATGGTCACGGAAACCGCCGGGGATGGGGTGGTACAATCAGGCCAACAAACACACACCAAGGAGGACCATACCATGGAAAAGACCATTACCCTGCAGAATTTTGACAGCGAAGTGCTCCGCTCTGACGTACCCGTGCTGGTGGACTTCTGGGCCAGCTGGTGCGGCCCCTGCCGCATGCTGGCGCCGGTGATAGAACAGCTGGCCGGCGAAGCCGGCGGCCGCTACGCCGTAGGCAAGGTGAATGTGGATGAACAGCCCGACCTGGCCCGCCGCTTCGGCATCATGAGCATTCCCACGGTGATTGTGTTCAAGGGCGGCAAGCCCGTGCAGCAGTCTGTGGGCCTGGCGCCCAAGGAAAAACTGCTGCAGCTGCTGGACGCCGCTTTATGAACACCGGCAGCTTTGCCGCTTTTATACCCAACCCCGATGATAAGGAGGGATCCGCTGTGAAAGAACGCAATTGGTACCATCTGCTGCCCCTGGGACTGACTGCCCTGGGCCTGGCCGCAGGCTATCTGTACTACGCTCTGGTGGGCTGCGCCTCGGGCGTGTGCCCCATCACATCCAACCCGGTGGTCAGCGCACTGTATGGCGGCATGTTGGGATATCTGGCCGGCGTCATCCTGGCCCCTGCCCCGCAGCCCAAGGCCGTACCGGCGCGCACCCGCCGCCGATAGGCTTTGCACGGCGGCACCATGCGCTTGAACCCTTGCCGCGCCAAACGCGCCGCAAAGGCCATGCTTTGGCACCGCCTTTACGCAAAAGCAGCCAGAATGCCAAAAGGGAGCTTCTCTCGAAGCTCCCTTCTGCGTTTTCATCCACTTGCCTCTTTTGCCGTTTTCCTCAGGCCGGCGCAGACGCACGCCGGCGTTTACTTGCGCTGGGAAATCGGCACATATTTGCGCTGCGGTGCCACCGCCTTGTAGGAGGGGCGGATGATCTTGCCGCCGTTGATCAGCTCTTCGATACGGTGGGCGCTCCAGCCCGCGATGCGGCTGATGGCAAAGATGGGCGTATACAGCTCCAGCGGCAGATCCAGCATGCTGTATACAAAGCCGCTGTAGAAATCGATATTGGCGGCCACGCCCTTGTAGATGCGCCGCTCCTCGGCGATGACCTGGGGCGCCAGACGCTCCACCGCGCTGTACAGGCGGTATTCGGCCTCACGGCCTTTGGCCGCGGCCAGCTTTTCCACAAAGTGTTTGAACACGTTGGCCCGCGGGTCGCTGAGGGAATACACCGCATGGCCCATGCCGTAGATCAGGCCCGCCTTGTCGAATGCCTCTTTATTCAGCAGTTTTTTCAGATGGGCCCGCACGGCGTCCTCGTCGTCCCAATCGGGCAGCACACGCTTCATATCCTCAAACATCTGCACCACCTTGATATTGGCGCCGCCGTGTTTGGGGCCTTTCAGGCTGCCCAGTGCCGCCGCCACGGCCGAATAGGTGTCGGTGCCCGAAGATGTGACCACGTGCATGGTAAAGGTGGAGTTGTTGCCGCCGCCATGTTCTGCGTGCAGTACCAGGGCAAGGTCCAGGATCCGGGCTTCCAAATCGGTATACTGGCTGTCGGGGCGCAGCATATACAGGATGTTCTCCGCCGTGGAAAGCCCCGGCTGCGGGTTGTGGATATACAGGCTGTTGTCCAGCACATAATGGCTGTAAGACTGATAGCCATACACCGAAAGCACCGGGAACAGGCTGATCAGCTGGATGCACTGGCGCAGCACATTGGGGATGGAGTTGTCGGTGGCGGCACTGTCGTAGCCATACAGCGTCAGCACACTGCGGGCCAGCATATTCATCATATCCGCGCAGGGAGCTTTCATAATAACGTCCCGCACAAAATTGGTAGGCAGGCTGCGGTAATGGGTAAGCTGGGCTTTGAAATCTTCCAGCTGGCTTTCGCCGGGCAGACGGCCGAACAGCAGCAGATAAACAGTCTCCTCAAAGCCGAAACGGTGTTCCGACATAAAACCCTGGACAATCTGCTCCACGTCCACGCCGCGGTAATACAATTTGCCGTCACAGGGAACCTTTTTCCCGTTCACGTTTTTGAACGCTACAATATCGCTGATCTCCGTCAAGCCTGTCAGCACACCGTTGCCGTTCAAATCGCGCAAACCCCTGTTCACATGATATCGTTCATACAGCTTGGGGTCAATGGTATCGTTGCGGACACAGCGCTTGCTCAACGTTCGCAGTTTCGGCGTCACGCGCGAATAGTCGATGCTCTTGTCAATAGGCATACGGTTCCCTTCTTTCTACTTTTTGTTTCTCTCTCGATGCGCATTTGCATGTAATATAAGTACATTATAGCATATCTGCCGCCTTTTTTGTTTACTTTTTGTAATCATTTTCGTAAAAAGTTTTTCAGCCGGCTTTTCCCCTTGGGGGCAGACAGCCGGGCGGCCATGCAGAATGCGCACCCTCTGCCGCAGGCCGAAGTATTATCCGCGGGCGATACCGTATTGGGCGCAGATGCGGGCGAATTCGGTGCTGCCGGCGAAGCCGTTGAACACTTCCTCCCGGCCGGTGCCGCTTTCCAGCAGGCCCACCCACATGGCCAGGCCGCTTTCGTCCGCCTCACGGCCCATAAAGGCGCGGTACAGCTGCTTGACATACGCCTCATCGCTGTATCCGGCGTTGGTGAACTCCTTGCTGAACACAAAACCCCAAGCCACCTGCCGGCCGGTGTGAGTGTGGTTTACCAGGGCATCCGTCCAGGTGGCCAGCCCGCTTTCATCCGCCTCACGGCCCATGCAGGTCTCGTACAGGCGCCGGATGAACAGGGTGACGCCCGCCTCCCTGCCGCACGCGCTGCAAGGCCCGCCGGGGATGGTGCCCATGCCGGGAGCGGGAACGGGGAGGCCATCGCCCCGGGTGATGCCGTACTGGCCGCACAGGTTCGTGAACTCATTGCTGCCGGCAAAACCGTTGAACACTTCTTCCCGGGTGGTGCCGCTTTCCAACAGGCCCACCCAGGTGGCCAGGCCGCTCTCGTCGGCCTCGCGGCCCATGAAGGCGCGGTACAGCTGTTTTACATAGTCCTCGTTGCAGTAATTGCGGTTTTTGAACTCGGTGCTGAACACAAAGCCCTGGGCGGCCTGCGTGCCGTTGTAGGTGCGGCTGGCCAGGCCGTCCACCCAGGTGGCCAGGCCGCCGGCATCCGGCGCGCGCCCCAGACAGGTCTCGTACAGGCGGGTGACAAAAGCGGTGACCTGCTCGCGATCCACCGGTTTTTGCTCCACGCCGTAATTGGGCACAATGCTCTGTACCGGCAGGCCCGAAGCCTGCCGGATGATGCCCTCGATCCAAGCCTGGTCGGCCGCGCTGCCATTGTCGATTTTGGTGTATACCTCATCGGCCATGCGCCCGTCCAAGGCAAAGTGGTACATCGGGTCGGCACTGGTAGCACCGTTGAGCAGGAAACAATCCACCTGGGGGTTGTACTGAGCCGCATAATAGGAGATTGCCAGGCCCGCCGCCTGGTACAGATCCCCTTTGACGGCGTTGAAGCCCTGTTCCGTGAGCAGCACCCGGTGCTCGGCGCCGAAATGACTGACAATATAATCCGTCAGGACGTTCAGGTTCATGCCGTCAATCATGGTTGCATTGGGGTCATTGGGCGTCCAGTGCATATAATTCCACAGGTCGGTATTGCTCATCTCCGGCGGATACAAATGAAACGACACCGCCCAATTGGCCCCGGGGACGCGGCGCTCCATTTCCGCATGGAACAGATCCAGGAATGTGCGGGAACCAAACAGGCCCTGGGGCGTGCTGTGGTTCCAGTAATGATCCAGCGAGACGCTGACCCGGCTGGTATTGGTGTAGGCGCGCACGGCGGCGTACACCTGGGCAAACGCATCGGCGTATTTGCTGACCACCACTGCCGGATCAGCCGTACCGCTGAAATGCCAGACGTTGGGGTTGTTGGCTTCATTGCCCAGGATGTAATTGTCGATGGCCGTATCCCACCACAGGCAGCGCCAGGCGATAAAGGCGGTGAAAGCGCCTATGGCGGCGGGATCAGGTGCGTAGTATTGATACCCCGGCACCCGGGACCCTGCCTCGATGAGGAAATTTGCGTTCAGATCGTTCCAGCGGACCAGCAGCACCCAGCTGACGGACATGCCCTGGCTGCGCAGTACGGCTGCTCTGTTCATCTCCGCCTCAATCTGCGTCAGGTTGTACCAGTAGGTTTTGCCGTTGTAATCCCACGCATACCAGCCCGTCTGAGGCGTATCGGCGATCAAATCGCTGACAACGATGTTGAACAGCGTGTGCCGGCTGTAATAATAAATCGCGCTGGTATCCGCAGCGCCCTGGAATCCTTTTTTGGTGGGCGCCGTGGCAAACAGATCCCGTTGATCATAGGCGTGGTCCGCTTCGCTGTCCAGCCGCTGACGCTCCACCTTTTCCAGCAACGCGGCGGTTTCGGGGCTGATACCCTCTTCTGCGTCCTCCGCGATCTGCGCGCCGGGCAAAGGCTGGGGCGCCTGCTCCCCTGCTTCCGCGGCAGGCTCCACCATATCGGCTGCCGCCGGCGCGTCCGCTTCACCGACAGCCGCCGGAGCCAAAACCTGCGCCGGCCTGCCGGCCGCTTCGGCAAAGCCCGCAGCCCCCTGGGCCAGCAGCGCCGCCGCCAGGCACAATGCCATGATTCTTCTCTTCAAACGTCTGCGCATTTCAATTCCTCCTCAGGGCCGCCACACGGCGGACGGCTTAATCTGTTTTCATTATAGCGCATCGTTTTTCACAGGACAAGCTATTTTTTGTATATTTTGCTTTCCTGACCCTTTTCCTTCGGCTGTTTTGCCCAAAACGGGCCGACCCCTGCGGGCCGGCCCGTTCTTTCGATGGATTCCGATGCTTTTCAGCCGCAGCTGCCGCCGCAGTGCCCCTGCCCTTCCCCATGGCCGGCACAGTTTTCGTGGCTGCCGCAGTGATGGCCTTCTCCGTGGCTGTGATGGGCGCACACCGTGTCCGGGTCATAGGCCAGGGTACCGGCCAGCAGGGCGGCCACCGCGTCATCTGCCGGGCCCGCGACGCCCGGGTACAAAGCGATACCCGCCTCGGCCAGCGCCTGCCGGGCCCCGCCGCCGATGCCCCCGCAGATCAGCGTGTCCACGCCGTGTGCCAGCAGGAAACCCGCCAGGGCGCCATGGCCCTGCCCCAGGGTGGGCGCTAGAGTGCTGCCGGCTACGGTGCCGTCTTTCACGGTATACAATTTAAACTGGCTGGTGTGGCCGAAATGGCCATACACCTGGCCGTTTTCATACGGTACTGCAATTTTGTTCATGGCTGATACTCCTCTTTCTCTTGTTTTTCCGATCCGGCAGCGGCCTGCGCACACCGGCGGGACGGACACTGTGCCCGACGGCAGCCCGGCCCGTGGGGACACACACGGTAACTTCCGCCGCCGATCACCAGCTGGCGTCCGTTTACCAATGCGTCGGCCAGTTTGCTGCGGGCCGATTCGTAAACCGCCTGCACGGTGGTGCGAGCCACTTCCATTTGGGCTGCACACTGTTCCTGCGTCATGTGTTCCAGATCGATCAGGCGGATGGCCTCGTATTCGTCCACAGTGAACAGAATGGGCCCGCCTTCCGCGCAGGCGTCGTCCTGCGGGCCGAAACGCTCTATCCGCGGCATGGCGCACACCCGTCTGCATTTGGTTGGCCGTGGCATCGTCCTCCCCCCTCTCCGGCAGCCGCCGTCAATTTCCGGCTTATGTCAGAAATTATAGCATTATTTCCGGCTTATGTCAATAACATGGTTTGCACAGCCCCGGTTTCGGCAGAACGCGCAATCAAAATGCACAGCAGCCCGCCGGGCTGCTGTGCAGGATTGTTTCATGTAAGCCGCCCGGGCAAATGCTTACCGTGCCCTGGCCAGGGAGCCCATGGGGTCCCAAGGTTCCAGTGCAATGGGTTCGGCCTCATAGGCGGCCAATTCTTCGGCGGTCAGATATTTTTTATGTACCACTACCTGATAGGTGTATTGGGTAAACCAGTCATCACTCATCACATACCAGCCGTCCCTGCCGCAGTCCTTGCCCCAGCTGTTCTCTACGCGCCAGCGCAGGAAATTGCCGGCGCTGTCCTGGTCCACGCCCATCAGCACCATGGCGTGGGTCATCAGGCTTTGGCCGTATGTCAGCCGCTGGCCCTTGTCCATACCGAAGCGGGTTCCCAGCAGGCTCTCCCGGTCATACAGGGCAGTGTCCAGCAAGCCGCTCTCCCGGTCGCTGCTCTTGCCCACATCGCTGCCGAACCATACAGGCTCGCCGTCCTTCAGCTGGGCGGCGGCCACCTGCTTAAGCCGCTCCACCGGCAGGTTCAGATAGCGCACCGGCCTGCCGCCGGCCACATTGCCCAGATATTTTACCGTATAGCTGCGGTGGAACGGCTTGTCAGCGGTGGGGGCATTGATCAGGCTGACATAGTCGTTCAGATCCATGGCCACATATTTCTCACAGAACGCTTTGGGCGTCAGGCCCTCGTCCCGTGTGAAACGGCCGTTTTGATCGGTGAACTCCAAATCAAATTTCTGCGGCGGGCAGCCCAGGCAAATGCACAGGATGCCATACAGCTCGGCCATCATGGCGTCTTTGGCGGCGCGCAGTTCCGCCATACTCTTCCCCTGCCCGTGCAGGGTGCGCAGGGTGCAGGCGTCCTCCCGCAGCTTCTCCGTCATCGACTGGACCATCTCGGACGTAGCGCTGGAGACGGCTGTCTCCGGCATGGCCTCTTTGGGCACTGCGCCGTATTTCTCCACCAGGTTCACAAACATATCCCACTGGCCGCCGTCGCCCAGGGGATCTGCCAGCAAATGGGCCACCAGCCGGCCGGCAACCGGCTCATCCAATGTGCTCAGGATGTTTTCCAAAAAATAATTGCTTTTTTCCAGCTTGTCATAAAACAGAGGGTAATTCTGGCTGAGTTCAAAAGTTTTCAGGCCAAAGCGGCGGATCATCTGATAGCGCATACAGTTGGTGGCAGCAAACATCCAGCAGCGGCCGCTTTTGGCCTGGCTGGTGATATCCCCCTGGGTGAGGCTGGTGGAAAAGTGATGAGTGGTGGCCCGCAGGGCTTCCTGGTTCAGGGCGCTTTTCAGCAGGCCGTTGTTTGTAACGGCGTGCATGGCAACGCGGCCGGCCGGGGCCGCCGCAAATCGGGCGGCGAAAGCCGCCAAATCCTGCTGTGTAATGACATTCTGCATACTTTATGCCTTCCTTTCCAACGCAGATACTTATTTGATTTTACGCCACAATCCGGCTGATTTCAACACTTCTGCGGCACAAACCGCAAAAAAGCAGCCGGCCACCGTACCGGCCGCGCCAGCCAGACGGCATTGCACCGGAAATTTTTTCATAAAATACCCAGGATGGGGATTGACATTTCAGCAGTGCCGTGATATTATAATATGCGTCGCCGGTCATCCGGCCAAAACCAAATATGCGGATGTGGCGGAATTGGCAGACGCGCTAGATTCAGGTTCTAGTGGGGGCAACTCCATATGGGTTCAAGTCCCTTCATCCGCACCATGGCGAGTGTTCTTATAGCATTTGAAACGCTGTAA
>CALXBN010000035.1 GCA_944386555.1 uncultured Ruthenibacterium sp.
AACGGACTGAGTTTCTTGGTCATGATCAGGGCCATAAAGACCACGATCATGCCAAAGCCAAGCAGCGCAAGGTACATATGTTTTTCCCCTTTCCTTTTTCTCAGATCCGCAGCAGCGGTCCGGACACCGGTGTTTCTATGGTCAGTATAGGGGGTGAACCTTAACTCACATCATTGTTAATCTTAAAATCTGTTAAGATTTCAGCCTTTTGTCTGGCATACACGTTTTTATACGCTTGATTTTGGTAATTTTGACCTGGACGATGCTTCGCTTGTTTTAAAAATTGTTATCCGCAGTTTATGGGGTGAATTATACTATCAAGTGCAACAGTTGTTTGAAATAAAAAGAGTTCATACAGCCCCCTGTGGTAGAATGGAGTAACCACACAACCAAAACACCAGGAGGGGACTATATGAACTGCCATCATCTTAGCATAGAAGAACGCAGTGGTATATGGAAATATTATGTGGATGGTCTGAGCTACCGAGAGATCGCCCGGCTGGTAGGAAGGAATGTGAGTACAATTTCGCGGGAGATACGGCGTAACTGTACACATAAGCTTTGAAATAATGATAGTATTGCGCTATTTTGTTGCTTAGAAAAAGGGAAGAATATTGCTTTTCCCGAATTGGCCTATACTTTCACAAAATTTGCACAAAATCTTATATAATTCGCTTGACAAGTTATATAATCGGTGATACAATGTTTGCCAGAGAGGTGAGACAGATGGAAAAGAGCGTATACAGCCTGGTGCTGCTGGACGACGTGGTGGACGCGGTGGACCAGCTGGCCTACAGTCAGGGCGTCAGCCGCTCGGCCATGGTGAACCGCATTTTGGCCGAGTACACCGGTTACGCCACGCCCCGCCAGCAGATCCAGGATATTTTCAAGGCTGTCAGCGATATTCTCGACAGCCAGGACGTGCTGCAGCCCATGCTGAGCGCGTCGGACGCCATGCTGGCCATGCGCAGCGCGCTGCAGTACAAGTACAACCCCAGCATGCGCTATACCGTGGAGCTGTACCCCCACTGGGACGACGCCATGGGCGTGATGCGCGCCTCCCTGCGCACACAGAACCCCAGCCTGCTGCTGTACCTGGGGCAGTTCTACAAGCTGTGGAACAAGCTGGAGGCCGCCTGCCTGCCCGGGCCCGCCCGGGCCAGCGAGGCATCCGGCGCACGGTACACCCGCCGGCTGCTGGCGCCCGCCGGCATGGACGCCGACGAGCTGGGCAACGCCATTGCCGACTATGTGCGCCTGTTTGACGATTGCCTGAAAACCTTTTTCGACCATTTGGACGACCCCGCCGCCGCCCCCGCCGCCGTACACCAGGTGTATGTGGGCAGGCTGAGCGCCGGGGCCGCGCAGCTGTGAATTTGCAGGAAGACAAGGAGAGGAGTGGAAGCCTATGAACCCGCAAAAAATGACCCAAAAATCCCTGGAGGCCCTGCAGGCGGCCCAGAACCTGGCCATTGAGTACCAGAACCAGGCCGTGGCGCCCGAACACCTGTTCTGCGCGCTGCTGGGCCAGGAGAACGGCCTGATCGCCCAGCTGATGCAGAAGATGGGCGTGGAGCCGGGCAACCTGGCCGCCGCCTTCGCGGCCCAGGTGGCCAAGATCCCCCACGTCACCGGCTCGGGCCGGGAGGCGGATAAGGTCTACCTGACCCCGGAGCTGGACCGCGCCCTGAACGCCGCGGAAAAGGCCGCGGCCAACATGAAGGACGAGTACGTCAGCGTGGAGCACCTGGTGCTGGGCATGATGGACGCGCCCAACGCCGCGGTGAAGGAGGTGCTGCGCCAGTTCTCCATTGACAAGAACCGCTTCCTGGAGGCGCTGGTGCAGGTGCGCGGCAACCAGCGCGTCACCACCGACAACCCCGAGGACACCTACGATGTGCTGAACAAATACGGCCAGGACCTGGTGGCCCTGGCCCGCCAGCAGAAGCTGGACCCGGTGATCGGCCGGGACGCGGAGATCCGCAACGTGATCCGCATCCTCAGCCGAAAAACCAAGAACAACCCCTGCCTGATCGGCGAGCCCGGCGTGGGCAAGACGGCCATTGCCGAGGGCCTGGCCCAGCGCATCGTGGCTGGCGACGTGCCCGAAAATCTGAAGGACCGCAAGCTGTTCAGCCTGGATATGGGCGCCCTGGTGGCCGGCGCCAAATACCGGGGCGAATTTGAAGAGCGGCTGAAGAGCGTGCTGCAGGAAGTGAAGAAGAGCGAGGGGCAGATCATCCTGTTCATCGACGAGCTGCACACCATTGTGGGCGCAGGCAAAACCGACGGCGCCATGGATGCGGGCAATTTGCTCAAACCCATGCTGGCCCGGGGCGAGCTGCACTGTATCGGCGCCACTACCCTGAATGAGTACCGCCAGTACATTGAGAAGGATCCCGCCCTGGAGCGCCGCTTTCAGCCGGTGACGGTGCCCGAACCCACCGTGGAGGACACCATCTCCATCCTGCGCGGCCTGAAGGAGCGGTACGAGGTGTTCCACGGCGTGAAGATCAACGACAGCGCCCTCATCGCCGCCGCCGTGCTGTCCAACCGGTATATCACCGACCGCTTCCTGCCCGACAAAGCCATCGACCTGGTGGACGAGGCCTGCGCCATGATCCGCACCGAGATGGATTCCGCCCCCGCCGAGCTGGACGATCTGCGCCGCAAGATCATGCAGCACGAGATTGAAGAGGCCGCCCTGAAAAAGGAGACGGACAACCTCTCGAAAGAGCGGCTGGCCGCCCTGCAGAAGGAGCTGGCCGCCATGCGCGACCAGTTTAAGGAACTGAGCGCCCAATGGGAGAACGAGAAATCCGCCATCGGCAAGGTGCAGAAGCTGCGGGAGGACATCGAGGCCGTCAACGGCCAGATCGCCCAGGCCGAGCGCGAGTACGACCTGAACCGGGCCGCCGAGCTGAAGTACGGCCGCCTGCCCGCCCTGCAGAAAGAGCTGGCCGCCGAGGAGGCCAAAGCCGATAAGGCCGGGGCCGACTCCGGCCTGCTGCACGACCGGGTCACCGACGAGGAGATCGCCAAGATCATCGCCCGGTGGACGGGCATCCCCGTGGCCAAGCTGTTGGAGGGCGAGCGGGAGAAGCTGCTGCATCTGCCCGACGTACTGCACCGGCGCGTCATCGGCCAGGACGAAGCGGTGCAGAAGGTCAGCGATGCCATCCTGCGCAGCCGCGCCGGCATCGCCGACGAGAACCGGCCCATCGGCAGCTTTCTGTTCCTGGGCCCCACCGGTGTTGGCAAAACCGAGCTGGCCAAGGCGCTGGCCGAGTGCCTGTTCGACGACGAGCGCAATATGGTGCGCATCGACATGAGCGAATATATGGAGAAGTATTCCGTCAGCCGGCTGATCGGCGCGCCTCCGGGATATGTGGGCTATGATGAGGGCGGCCAGCTCACCGAAGCCGTGCGCCGGCGCCCCTACAGCGTGGTGCTGTTCGATGAGGTGGAGAAAGCCCACCCCGACGTGTTCAACGTGCTGCTGCAGGTGCTGGATGACGGGCGCATCACCGACAGCCAGGGCCGCACCGTGGATTTCAAGAACACCATCATCATCCTCACCTCCAACCTGGGGTCCTCCTACATTCTGGAGGGCATCAAGGACGGGCAGATCACCCCGGAGGCCCGGGCCCAGGTGGACGCCCTGCTGAAACAGAGCTTCCGGCCCGAATTCCTCAACCGCCTGGATGAGATCGTCTACTACAAGCCCCTCACCAAGGAAGAGATCAGCAGCATTGTGGACCTGCAGCTGGCCCATCTGCGCAAACGCCTGGAGGACCAGCAGCTGCATCTGGCTGTGACCGATGCAGCCAAGAGCGCCATCATCGACGGCGGCTACGACCCCATTTACGGCGCTCGCCCGCTGAAACGCTATATCCAAAGCAAGGTGGAAACCCTGATCGCCCGGTTTATCATCCGGCAGAACCCCATGCCCGGCACTACCGTCACCGTGGATGCCGAAAACGGCGCGCTGCTGCTGCGCTGAGGCCGCTGCCCCTGCGGAGTGCCGGCGGCGCCAAGGCCGGCGCGCTGCCGCGCACCCGAAAACCGCCGTGCCTGTTGTGTGCGGATATCCAAAAAGCAAAACACCCGGGCTTTTTGCTCGGGTGTTTTGTGGTGGGGCATCCAGGATTCGAACCCGGGACCAACCGGTTATGAGCCGGCAGCTCTGACCACTGCGCTAATGCCCCATGGGCTGTATACAGCCTATTATATCGTATCACGCAGCGGGAATCAAGGGGCGCAGGCAATTGAGCCTGCGGCGCGGATGTGATATAATCAGAAAAAAGCGGGCGGCCCTGCCTGTATGCCCAAAGCGGGTGGCGCGGGGCGGAAAGGGAGGAACGGGATGAAAAAGACGGTATTTGTGCGGCGCATGCTGTTTGCGCTGGTGAACAGCGCCGCGGCGGCGGTGCTGCTGGCGCTGTACGCTTCGGGAGCGGCGGCAGTGGAAACTTTTGCGGCGCAGTCAGGGCTGGAGCTGGCCGCCGGGCTGTACCATTTCGCCTTTGCGGCGCTGCCGGCGGCGTATCTGCGGCTGCTGCTGGCCTGGATGCGCAGGGGCATGTACAAGGGCAAAAAGCTGCAGTGGGAGGTAGACCTGGCCGGCGCGGCGGCGGCGGTGCTGCTGGTGGCGGCCGGCCTGGCGGGCTATTTCCTGCGGGTGGATCTGCTGGCCCGGGATGTGCGTGTGTACTATTTCGTCGCCCTGTGGCTGGCGGCGCTGTGCAGTGCGCAGCGGGTGCCCCGCAGGGCCGCGCCCGCCCCTGACGACCGGGAACCTGCGCCCATGCCCTGGCCGGAGGTGCCGGCCCCGCATGAGACGGCGGATGCCGCCGGGGAGGGCGCCGGAATGGCCGCCGATGCGGCGCAGGGCGCGGTATGCCCTGACGCCGATGACGCGTCTTTTGCCGGTATGCCGGAAGATGACGCCGGCGGGAACGCCGGGAAAGCGGCCGATGGCCCGGATGCGTCCCGCACCCCGGGCAGCTCTTCTTCGGGTGAGCCGGCATAAAACCGGCGCGGCTGGAATTGTACAGGAACAGGGGCGGAGGCCGGGCGGGCCGCCGTCCCTGTTTTTGTGTATCCGGTGGGAAGCGCTGCAGGCCGGCGGAGGGAAAGGCCTGTGCCCGCCGGCGAAATGCAAACGGTGGGATATACTTGACGCCAGGAATATTCAATGCTATAATTGTGTATAAAATAGGATGGAAGGCGAGGTGGTTCAGAATGGGAAACCGTACGGCGTACACAAGATCCGGACACCTTCTGAAGGCCTCAGCCGCAGAATGACAGCGTCGATTTGCCGCGGCTGATCAGCCGCGGCTTTTTGCTCGTTTTGCGGCCGAGGGCCTTTTGCGGATGCTCCGGCAGGATGGCCGGCCGGCCCGGCCCGGTCGATCTGAAGGAGGAATTGAATGACAGAACTGCGAAAAATCGCGGAAGAAAACTTTCTGGACGCATTCCGTTTAAAACTTGCGCCCGGGCAGGAGAGCTTTGTCTCCCATCCGGTCCGAAGCCTCGCGCAGGCGTATGTCTACAGGGAGCAGTGCCAGCCGTTTGGAATATACGAAGGCGACACGATGGTTGGCTATGTGATGGTCATTTATGATACCGATATCCCCGAATACAATATATGGCATATGATGATCGATGAGTCCAAACAGGGGCGCGACTATGGCAAAGCGGCGCTGGACCGGGTGCTTGCCTATATCAAAACAAAGCCGTTGGGCCCTTCCGGGCGAGTAACTTTGACCTGCTGCCGGGAAAATCTTCGGGCGCTGAGCCTGTATAAAAGCCGGGGCTTCGCGGAGACCGGGGCGGCGGACGGTGAGGAGATCGAGCTGTCCCTGGAGGTGCAGGAGGAAAGCGGAACCCGGCGCGGCAGAGGATGAGCTTCTTTATACGGGCTGCAGGGGAAAGAGCCGCCGGAAGGCGGGCCCCGGGAAATACGGCCGCACCCGACGGGAAAAAGCCGAAACAGCCGGGAAGCGGGATGCATCGTGCATCCCGCTTCCCGGCTTCTTTGCTATTTGCCGCTGTCGCCGTAATTGCCCAGCACCCGGGCGCTGGGGTCGTCCACCCGGCAGCCGGGCCAGGCGGGATTGGGCATCCAGAAATCGGGGATCATGGCTGCCTGGCCGGGATAGAACTGCTCGAACAGTTCCCGGTACAGCAGGCTTTCTTTGGTGAAGGGGGCGGCGTAAGCATAACGGGCACGCCTTTGCGCAAATTCTGCGTCGGTGTACAGGCTTTCGGCGTAGGCTTTCAGCTCATCCACCATGCTGTGGCCCACCGCATCGCTGAAAGCCGCCTTCTCCCGCCATAAAATGGCGTCCGGCAAAAGGCCGTCCCGGGCGAAAGCCCGGCGCAGCAGATACTTGCCTTTGCCATACCGGTTCAGCTTGCGGGCGGGGTCAATGGACATCACGTACCGGGCGAAGGCCAGGTCGCCGAAAGGGACCCGGGCTTCCAGGCTGTGGGCGGCCAGGCACCGGTCGGCCCGCAGCACGTCATAGCAGTACAGCTGGCGCATGCGCTTGGCGGCTTCGGCCTGGAAGGCGGCGGCATCCGGGGCAAAATCGGTGTACTTATAGCCGAACAGCTCGTCGGAGATCTCGCCGGTGAGCAGCACTTTGATATCGGTGCAGGCGTGAATGTAGCGGCACACCAGGTACATGCCGATGCTGGCGCGCACGGTGGTGATATCCCAGGTGCCAAGGGCCTGGATCACCCGGGGCAGCGCGGCAATCACATCGTCCCGGGTCATGGTTACTTCGGTGTGGTCGGCACCGATGAAATCAGCCGCCTGGCGGGCGTACTTCAGGTCGATGGGGTCGGTGTCCATGCCGATGGCAAACGTGCGGATGGGCTTTTTCAGCAGCCGGGCGGCAATGGCGCACACCAGGCTGGAGTCCAGCCCGCCGGACAGCAGGAACCCCAGGGGCGCGTCGGCATCCAGGCGCTTTTTTACCCCGGCGATCAGCTTATCGCGGATGGCAGCCGCCAGTTCGTCCACTTCGGCGTGCACATAGCCCCGCACATGGCCGATGTCATCGTAGCGGTAGAACTGGCCGTCCACCCAGTAGCAGCCCGGGGGAAAGGGGCGCACCTGGTCCACCCAGCCCGTCAGCATGATCGCTTCGCTGGCAAAGGCCACGGCCCCGCTGGCGGCGTAACCGTAAAACAGAGGCCGGATGCCGATGGGGTCCCGGGCGGCAACAAGCCGGCCGGCTGCGCCGTCATACAGCACGCAGGCAAATTCGGCATCCAGATGGGCGAACAGTTCGGTGCCGTATTCGCGCCACAGGGGCAGCAGCAGCTCGCAGTCGCTGCCGCTGGTAAAGGTGTAGCCGCGCGTCTCCAATTCCCGCTTCATCTGGCGAAAGCCGTATAGTTCGCCGTTGCACAGGCACCAGTCTGCCTCGCGGCGGAAGGGCTGCATGCCGGCCGGCGTCGGGCCCATGATGGCCAACCGGCCGAATCCCATCCATCCGAAGGGCGTCTGGACAAGGCGCATGTCGTCCGGACCGCGCATACGGCTGCGGGCCAGGTAGCTTTGCAGGGTGCCGGGGTCAATGTCCGTCCCGGCATAACACAACAGGGTGCACATGGCGTTCCTCCTCCTCTTTCACAGTTCGCCGCCGCCGTTTCCCGGCAGGCTCCGTCACAGCGGGCCGGCATTCAGGTTGCTGTACCCCATCAGAGAGCGGTCCACCGCCCGGGCGGCGGCTTCACCCTCAGCAATGGCCCATACCACCAGGCTCTGGCCCCGGCGCATGTCTCCGGCAACGAATACCCGGCCGTCCCGGCCGGCGCAGCCGTCGGCATCGGCTGCCACGTTGCCCCGGCTGTCCAGCGCCGCGCCGAAGGCTGCGGGCAGATAGGCCTCGCTGCCCAAAAATCCCGCGGCAATCAGCGCCAGCTGGCAGGGCACCTCTTCTTCGCTGCCGGCCACGGGTTCCATCACCGTGCGGCCGGCGGCCTCGTCCCTGCGCGGGCGCAGGCGCACCAGCACTGCGGCCCGCAGCCGTCCGGCCCGGTCTTTTTTGAACGCCTGTACCGTCGTCTGGTAGCGCCGGGGGTCCGCCCCCTGCAGGGCGGCGGCCTCCTGCTGGCCGTAGTCGGTTTTTTCCACCCGGGGCCATTGGGGCCAGGGGTTTTCCGGCACGCGTGCGGCGGGGGGCCGGGGCATCATCTCCAGCTGGGTCACCTCTGCGGCACCCAGCCGCAGGGCCGTCGCCACACAGTCGTTGCCTGTGTCGCCGCCGCCGATCACCAGCACCTGCCTGCCCTTGCACAGGGCCTCGGGTCTTTTGGCGAAATCACTGTCCAGCAGGGCTTTGGTCACCTGGGTCAAAAAGTCCACCGCGAAGCGCACCCCGGCGGCGTCCCGGCCGGGCACGGCCAGGTCCCGCGGGCGGCGGGCGCCGCCGGCCAGCAGCACCCGGTCGTAGGCGGCCAGCAGGTGGGCCGCGGGTACACTCCGGCCCACGTCGGCGTTCAGGCGGAATTCGATGCCCGAGGCCTCCATCAGGGCGATGCGCCGGTCGATGATCGATTTGTCCAGCTTCATGTTGGGGATCCCGTAGCGCAGCAGGCCGCCGGGGCGGTCATCCCGCTCGAACACGGTCACGCTGTGGCCCCGGCGGTTCAGCCAGACGGCCGCCGCCAGGCCCGCGGGGCCGCTGCCAACCACCGCCACCCGCTGGCCCGTGCGCACCGGGGGGATTTCCGGGCGCACCAGGCCGTGGGAAAAGGCGTATTCAATCACTGCCCGTTCGTTTTCCCGCGTGGCCACGGGTGCGCCGTGCAGCCCGCAGGTACAGGCGGCCTCACACAGGGCAGGGCATACCCGGCTGGTGAATTCAGGCAGGCAGTGGGTTTTGGCCAGGCGCATGTAGGCCTGCCGCCAGCTGCCCCGGTACACCAGGTCGTTGATTTCCGGCACCAGATTATGCAGCGGACAGCCGCTGGCCATGCCGGCCAGCAGCCCGCCGTACTGGCAGAAAGGCACGCCGCAGTCCATGCAGCGGGCGGCCTGGCGGCGCTGCTCGTCTGCGGGCAGGGGGGCGTGAAACTCGGCAAAATCCGTCACGCGGCGGCGCGGCGGCGCCACCGGGCCGTCTTTGCGCCCGTATTCCAGAAAGCCGGTGGGTTTTCCCATGAAGATCCGCTCCTTTTTTGTTGATGGCCCGGCTTACCGGGCCTGGCGCAGGCTGGCGTAGAAAGCCTCCGCCTGGGCCTGTTCCCGGTTCAGACCCTGCTCCTCAAACTGGCCGGCCAGCTGCAGCATACGCTTGTAATCCCGGGGGATCACCTTTTTGAATTTGGGCAGGAAAGCCTCGAAATCTGCCAGAATACGCCGGGCTTTGGGTGAACGGGTGCGGGCGAAATGGGCCTCGATCATGTTTTTCAGTTCGTCGGCATCGTATTTGCCCGCCACCGGTTCCATGTCTACCAGCCGGGAGTTCAGGCTGCGGTACAGCCGGTTGTGTTCATCCAGCACATAGGCTGTGCCGCCGCTCATGCCCGCGGCGAAATTCCTGCCTGTGGGGCCCAGAACCACCACTACGCCGCCGGTCATGTACTCGCAGCCGTGCTCGCCCACGCCCTCCACCACGGCCCGTGCACCGGAGTTGCGCACTGCGAAGCGCTCACCCGCCAGGCCGCAGATGTATGCCTGGCCGCCGGTGGCGCCGTACAGGGCCACGTTGCCGGCAATGACGTTCTCCTCGGGGACATAGCCCGCCTGTGCCGGCGGCGCCAGAGCCAGGATGCCGCCGGACAGGCCTTTGCCGAAATAATCGTTGCTGTCACCCGCCAGTGTCAGCGTCAGCCCTGCGGGAAGGAAGGCCCCGAAGCTCTGGCCGCCGGCGCCGGTGCACTCCACGGTAAGGGTATCATCGGGCAGGCCGTCTGGATGGCGGCGGGTCAGCTCTGCGCCAATCTGGGTGCCGAAGGCCCGGTCGGTGTTGGAAACGCGGGCCTGCACCGCTGCCGGCGCGCCGCCGGAAAGGGCGGCCTGCACCGCGGGCAAAGCCAGCAGGGCCTGGTCCCGGGTGCGCTCCAGGCGGAAGTTGTAGGCGTGTTCGGGCTGGAACACCTGGCCCGGCCCGGCCGGGTGCAAAAGGGCCTTCAGGTCCAGCCCGGCGCCGGGGCCGGAAAGGCCCTGCCGGGGCTCCAGCAGGTCGCTGCGGCCCACCAGCTCGGCTACGGTGCGTACGCCCAGCCGTGCCATGATTTCCCGCAGCTGGCGGGCGATGAACCGCATGAAATTTTCAACATATTCCGGCTTGCCGGCAAAGCGCCGGCGCAGTTCCGGGTTCTGGGTGGCGATGCCCATGGGGCAGGTGTCAAGATGGCACACCCGCATCATCACGCATCCCAAGGCCACCAGCGGCGCCGTGGCAAAGCCGAACTCCTCGGCCCCCAGCATGGCCGCAATGGCCACGTCCCGGCCGGTCATCAGCTTGCCGTCGGCTTCCAGAACAACCCTGGTGCGCAGGCCGCTGCGCACCAGGGTCTGGTGGGCTTCGGCCAGGCCCAGCTCCCAGGGAAGGCCTGCATTGTGGATGCTGCTCAGCGGCGCCGCACCGGTGCCGCCGTCGTGGCCGGACACCAGGATCACCTGGGCGCCGGCCTTGGCCACGCCCGCGGCCACAGTGCCCACGCCGGCCTCGCTTACCAGCTTCACCGAAATGCGTGCGTCCCTGTTGGCGCACTTCAAATCATAGATCAGCTGGGCCAGATCCTCGATAGAGTAGATGTCGTGGTGGGGCGGCGGGCTGATAAGGCTGACGCCCGGGGTGGCGCGGCGCGTTTGGGCGATCCACGGGTATACTTTGCGCCCGGGCAGATGGCCGCCCTCGCCGGGTTTGGCGCCCTGGGCCATTTTGATCTGGATCTCCCTGGCGCTGACCAGGTACCGGCTGGTGACGCCGAAACGCCCGCTGGCCACCTGCTTGATGGCACTGCTGCGGTCGTTGGCTGTGCCGGCGCTGGCCAGGCGCTCGTCGCTCTCGCCTCCCTCGCCGCTGTTGGATTTGCCCCCCAGCCGGTTCATGGCGATGGCCAGGGCCTCGTGGGCTTCCTGGGAGATGGAGCCGTAGCTCATGGCGCCGGTTTTGAAGCGCCGTACAATGGCCTCCTCGCTCTCCACTTCCTCCAGGGGCACGCCGGTGACGGGGTAACAAAAGTCCAGCAAACTGCGCAGGTTGCCCGCTTCGCTGTCGGCGGCATCGGCGTACTGGCGGAACAGGGCATAGTCCCCGGTACGGGTGGCCTGCTGCAGCAGATGGATGGTGCGCGGGTTGTAGCGGTGATGTTCGCCCTGGCTGCGCATTTTGTGGCGGCCCACAGCGTCCAGGGTCAAATCACAGGGAAGGCCCAGCGGGTCAAAAGCGCGGGCGTGCTGGGCCTCCGCCTGTGCGGCGATGTCCTCGAGGGTGATGCCCTCCACCCGGCTGACGGTGCCGGTGAAATACCGGTCGATCACCTCCCGGCTGATGCCCAGGGCCTCGAAGATCTTGCTGCCCTGGTAGGATTGGATGGTGGAAATGCCCATCTTGCTGGCAATTTTTACAATGCCCTGCAGTGCGGCCCGGTCGTAATCCTCTACGGCGGCGTAGTAGTCTTTTTCCAGCAGGCCGTCGGCGATCAGCCCGGCAATGGACGCATGGGCCAGATAAGGGTTCACGGCGCTGGCACCGTAGCCCAGCAGGGTGGCAAAATGGTGTACCGCCCGCGGCTCGCCGGATTCCAGGATCAATGAAAGGGCCGTGCATTTCTTGGTTTTCACCAGATGCTGGTGCACTGCTGAGACAGCCAGCAGGCTGGGCAGGGCCATATGGTTTTCGTCCACGCCCCGGTCTGAGAGGATCAGGATATCCGCTCCCTGGCGGTAAGCCTTGTCCACGGCCACGAACAGCTGCTCCAGCACCTGGTCGATGGGGGTAGAGCGGTAGTACAATATGGACACCTGTTTGACACACAGGCCGGGCTGGTCCATGCGGCGGATCTTCAAAAGGTCCAGATCCGTCAGGATGGGGTTGCGGATCTTCAGAACACGGCAGTTGGCGGGGCGCTGCACCAGCAGGTTGCCGCTGCGGCCCAGATATACGTCGGTGGAGGTAACGGCTTCCTCACGGACCGCGTCGATGGGCGGATTGGTCACTTGGGCAAACAGCTGCTTGAAGTAGCTGAACAGCGGCTGGTATTGGCCCGACAGGGCGGGCACCGGGGTGTCGTCGCCCATGGCGCCGATTTCCTCGCTGCCGGTCAGCGCCATGGCCCGCACGCCGCCGTCCACCTCCTCCCAGGTGTAGCCAAAGGCTTTTTGCTGTCGGGCCAGGTCCGGGCCCGACAGGGCAGGTACCGCCTGGTTGGGAATTTTCAAATCGGCCAGATGCAGCAGGTTCCCACTCAGCCATTCGCCGTAGGGCGCCGCACCGGCGTACCGTGCCTTGACCGCATCGTCGTCCAGCACCCGGCCGGCGGCGGTATCCACCAGCAGCATCTTGCCCGGGTGCAGGCGCTCTTTTTTCAAAATATCCTCTTCGGGTACCGGCAGCACCCCCACCTCGCTGGAAAGTATCAGCCGGCCGCTGCGGGTAATGTAGTAGCGGCTGGGCCGCAGACCGTTGCGGTCCAGCACGGCACCCATCAGCTGTCCGTCGGTAAACAGGATGGATGCCGGGCCGTCCCAGGGTTCCATCATGGTGGCGTAATACTGGTAGAAGTCCCGCAGCTGGCCGGGCAGTGTGTCGTCGTGGTTCCATGGTTCGGGAATGGTCACCATCACCGCCAGGGGCAGCTCCAGCCCCGCCATGGTCAAAAACTCCAGGGCGTTGTCCAGCATGGCGGAATCGCTGCCGGCGGTATCCACTACGGGCAGCACCCGGCCGATGCCGCCGGCGCCGAACGTGTCCGTGCACAGAGTCTCTTCCCGGGCCAGCATTTTATCGGCGTTGCCCTTGATGGTATTGATCTCGCCGTTGTGCACAATCATCCGGTAGGGATGGGCCCGCTGCCAGCTTGGGGCGGTATTGGTGGAAAAACGTGAATGTACGATGGCAATGGAGACGGCGTAATCGGGGCTTTGCAGGTCAGGAAAGAAGGTGCGAAGCTGTCCCACCAGAAACATGCCTTTGTACACCACCGTCCGGCTGGACAGGCTGGGCACATAGGCGCCGGTGCCGCTGTGCTCAAACACCCGGCGGGCCGCATACAGCCGGCGCTCAAAGGCGAGGCCCGGGGCCGTGCCGGCCGGCCGGCCCACAAAGCCCTGGCAGATCACGGGCATGCAGTCCCGGGCGCGCCGGCCCAGCACCGCGGGGCGCACGGGTACGTCACGCCAGCCCAGGAACGGCAGCCCTTCCTGTTCGGCAACCACTTCAAACATCTTCTTGGCCCGTCGGCGGGGCAGCTCTTCCCTGGGCAGGAAGAACATGCCCACGCCATAGTCCCCTGCGCCCGGCAAATGGATCCCCAGCGGTTCGCAGGCTTCCCGGAAGAACGAATGACACACCTGGGTCAGTACACCTACGCCGTCGCCTGTCTGGCCGTCGGCATCCTTGCCCGCCCGGTGCTCCAGTTGCTCCACAATCTTCAGCGCGTCGTCCAGTACGGCGTGGCTGGGGTGCCCGGCGATGTCTGCCACTGCGCCGATACCGCAGTTGTCATGTTCGAATTCCGGCCGGTACAGCCCGGCGCAGGTGTCGGCTGTGCGTGTTTCCATGTCTCTCTCTCCCTCTGGTGCCCGGCAAGGGCACAAAAAAACGACGCCAGGGCACGCCGCAGTGCGGCGCGCCTTGACGTCGTTGTCAATATGGAAACGATACCGCTTTTTGCGCGGTTTGTAAAGCGCTTTTTTCAGAATCAGCATTTTGTGAAAAAATCGGTAGCTGCCGACCGGCCGGTTTTGGCTACTTTGACGATGTAAAGCGCCGTAATTACCTTAAAGCGCCGGTGCCGGCGCCGGCCAGGCCCCGGCGGCAGGCCGCGCCGGCGGGGCGGAAAGGGGGAAAAAGCAGTTGACATTTTCCCGGAAAGGCGTATACTACCCACAAGAAGCAACGGCGCTTCGGGCATTGTGCCCGCGGCGCCGTTTTTTTTGTGCCGGCCGCCTGCCGGCCGCAGAGAGGGAAGAGCGGAAAGGAGCAGTTGTATGGAAAAGCAAGTTCAAGTGCCGGAATTCTACGGCAGCATGGTGTTTAACGACAAGGTGATGCGTGATAAGCTGCCCAAGGAAGTGTACAGGGCCCTGCGCAAAACCATTGACAGCAACCAGCCTTTGGACCTGGGCATGGCCAACAGCGTGGCCGTGGCTATGAAAGAGTGGGCCGTGGAACACGGCGCCACCCATTACACCCACTGGTTCCAGCCCATGACGGGCTTCACCGCCGAAAAGCACGACAGCTTCATCAGCCCCACCGGCGACGGCCAGGTCATTATGGATTTTTCCGGCAGGGAGCTGATCCGGGGCGAACCCGACGCCTCATCCTTCCCCTCCGGCGGCCTGCGGGCCACCTTCGAGGCCCGGGGCTACACCGCCTGGGACCCCACGTCCCCCGCCTTCATCAGGGACGGCACGCTGTACATCCCCACGGCCTTCTGCTCCTACAGCGGCGAAGCGCTGGACAAAAAGACCCCGTTGCTGCGCAGCATGGAGGCTTTGAGCAAAGAGGCCGTGAAGGTGCTGCATCTGCTGGGGCGCGGCGAGGTGAGCACCGTCTCCACGACCATCGGCCCCGAGCAGGAGTACTTCCTGGTGGATAAAGAACTGTGCAGAAAGCGCAAGGATCTGATGTTCACAGGCCGCACGCTGCTGGGGGCTCCGGCGCCCAAGGGCCAGGAGCTGGAGGATCACTACTTCGGCAGCCTGAAACCCCGGGTCTCCGCCTTTATGCACGAGCTGGACCGCGAACTGTGGAAATTGGGGATACCCGCCAAAACCAAGCACAATGAGGTGGCCCCCGCCCAGCACGAGCTGGCCCCCGTGTTCGACACCGCCAACGTGGCTGTAGACCACAACCAGCTGACCATGGAGGTGATGAGAAAGGTGGCCGACCGCCACGGCCTGGTATGTCTGCTGCACGAAAAACCCTTCGAGGGCATCAACGGTTCAGGCAAGCACAACAACTGGAGCATGATCACATCCGACGGCGAAAACTTGCTGTATCCGGGTAAGACCCCGGCCGAGAACACCCAGTTCCTGGTGTTTCTGATGGCTGTCATCAAGGCAGTGGACGAGTACGGCGACCTGATGCGCATGTCCGTGGCCTCGGCCGGGAACGACCACCGGTTGGGCGGCAACGAGGCGCCCCCGGCCATCGTGTCCATCTTCCTGGGTGACGAGCTGACCGCCGTGCTGAGATCCATCGAGGAGGGTACCTACTTCGGCGACCAGCAGCAAGTGCCCCTGCAGACGGGCGCCGCCGTCATCCCCAGCTTTTTCAAGGACAATACCGACCGCAACCGCACCAGCCCGTTTGCCTTCACCGGCAATAAGTTCGAGTTCCGCATGCTGGGATCTTCGCTGTCGGTGTCCGGGCCCAATGTGGTGCTGAACACCGCCGTAGCCGAGGCGCTGCGCCAGTTTTATGATGAGCTGAAGGACACCCCCGCCGGCGAGATGGACGGTGCCGTGCATCGGCTGGTGAAGCGGGCCGTTCAAAAGCACAAGCGCATCATCTTCAACGGCAACGGTTATACCGACGAGTGGGTGGCCGAGGCCGCGCGCCGGGGCCTGCCCAATCTCACCAGTACCCCCGATGCCCTGCCCTGCATGGTGGAGCAAAAGAACATCGACCTGTTTTTGCGCCACCATATTTTCACCGAGGGCGAGCTGCGCAGCCGCTATGTGATTGCCCTGGAAAACTACTGCAAGACCCTGCGGGTAGAGGGACGAACCCTGGTGGCCATGGTGCGCCAGGAATTCCTGCCCGCGGTGCGCCGCACCGCCAAAGAAGTGGCAGACTGCCTGCAGAGCCAGCGCCAGGCCATGGCCGGCCTGCCCCTGGAGGCCCAGGAGAACCTGCTGGCCCGTCTGAGCGCTGGATACGCTTCCCTGTCCAGCCAGGAGAAAGTGCTGGAACGGGATCTGGAAGGCGCGTGCCATATCGAGGACGATTTGCAGGCCGCCTGCTACTACCGGGACACCGTTTTGCCGGATATGGCGGCTGTGCGCAGCCTGGCCGACGCCCTGGAGCGGGACCTGCCCGACAGTGCGCTGCCCTACCCCAACTACGAACAGCTCCTCTTCTCCGTCTGACCGCAGGCTGCCGCCCAGGTTCTATTTCGGGCGTTTGGCCGCTTTGCCGTGGCCATGCACGCCCGACGGTTTCTCTCGCCATTCCTCCTTTATGGGGCCGGCCTGCCGGGATAGACGCTTCACACACAAAAGGCCAAGGCCATGCGGGTTCCGCATGGCCTTGGCCTTTTTGCAGGGAAGATGTGAAAAGGGGAGAAGGATCATAATGAAAAAACGTCTGGGATGCGCCGGACCGGGCACCCGGGAAGGGCGTGTCCGTCCCGATGCCGGGCGCAGCCGCTTGTTTGTTTTTTCATCATAGCACATTTCCGGCAGCCGGTCAACATACGTTGATAAACTTTGGACAAAATCACAAAAATATCCCGTTCTTTCAGTCATATTGCCCATGGCCCGCCGACCAATCAAAGCCGCCCATGGCCCCGGCCGGGGTTGCATTCATCGGAAGTATTCGATCAGCGCCTGGGTGCCTTCGTCCTCCAGGCCCCGTTCGGCCAGAGCCTTGTACATGGCCAGTACGTCGCTGGTTACAGGCAGGGTCAGCTGTACGTCGCCGGCGCCCTGCTGCACAATGTTCAGGTCTTTCACAAAATGCTTGATGAAAAAGCCCGGCGCATAATCGCCGCCGATCATTTTGGGCCCGTTGTTGCTCAGCTGCCAGCTGCCGGCGGCGCCGGTGGCAATGGCGTCCAGCATGTTCTGTACATTCAGGCCGTTGGCCCGGCCGTAGGCGATGGCCTCGGCCACGCCTGCCACGTTGGCTGCCACGCAGATCTGGTTGGCCATTTTGGTGTGCTGGCCCGCGCCGGGGCCGCCCGCCAGGCGGATATTCTGCCCCATTGCCTTGAACAGCGGCATGCAGGCGTCAAAATCCGCTTGGCTGCCGCCCACCATGATGGCCAGTGTGCCGTTGCGGGCGCCGGTGTCTCCGCCGGATACCGGCGCGTCCAGCGCGTGCAGGCCCTTTTCGGCGGCGGCCGCGGCAATGCGCACGCTCAGTTTGGGGCTGGTGGTGGTCATGTCGATTACATATCCGCCGGGGGCCATGGCGACCAGGTTGCTTTCTTTACCGAAGGACGCATCCTCCACACCCCGCGGTAAGCCCACCATGGTAATGACGGCTTCGGCGCCGGCGGCGGCTGCGGCGGGGCTGTCCGCCCAGGCGAAGCCCTCCTCCAGCAGATCCTGGATTTTTGCCTTGGTGCGGGTGTACAGCGTCACCTCGAAACCGGCGGCGCGCAAGTTGCGCACCATGCCGCGGCCCATCACGCCTACGCCCACAAACCCGATCTTCTTCATGGAATCTCCCTCGTTTCGATTGTTATTTTCAGCGCCTGCAGGCGCTGTTTGACAAATTTTACCAAAATGTACCCGCCCGTTTTGCCGCCGGAATTACGTCCCGGCGGATGTGGGCGAACAGGGCGTCTTCGCCCTGTTCCTTGAGAAGGGCCAGCAGCTCTTCCAGCAGGGCCCGGGTATCCGGGTGCAGCAGGTAGTGGCTGCGGCTGTGCTGGTAATATTCATAGGGGTCGGCGTTGGTGTAGGCCGCGCCCCGGTACACCTTGCTGGCGGCCATGCGATCGCACACCATTTCCACCACATAGCGCACGGGCATCTTCATGCCGTCCATCGTGTGGCCCGAAGCGGGGTTGTAGTCGATCCAGTATTCCAGATGGTGCCTGTTGCGGCCCTTGTGGTGCAGCCAGGCGCGGCTGACGCCGGTGGCCTGGCGCTCGGCGTCGTTGGGGCTGCGGTTGCCCTGGTAATACTTCGCCCCCCGCCAGAATTCCGCCGGGCTGTATTTGGAAAGATCATGGGTCAGCCCCTGGCGATACAGCCCTGCCCGCCAGCAGTGGCGCAGTACCAGCATCTTGTGGCGGGTGATGGTTTTGAAATGAGCCCAGATATGCATGGAAAAGCCTCCCGGGGCACTGTAATCCCCGGTACCTATTGTACTCCGGCATAGGGCTGTCGGCAAGAGGGCAGGGGAAGATTTATTTTCCGCCCCGGCAGTGGACGGGAATTGTAAAAGGGTGGGTTTTGTGGTATCATACTGTCTGATCGCGCCGGTGTGCGGGGCCCGGCCCCGGCGGCCCGGTGCAAGGGAGGAATGATTTTGAAACGGAAAAGCTTCGGCGGCGAGGCCATGCTGCTGCTCACCGCCATGATTTGGGGCGCATCCTTTGTGGCCCAGAGCGCGGGCCTTGCCTACATCGGCCCGTTCACCTTCAGCGCCATCCGCATGAGCCTGGGCGCCCTGGTGCTGCTGCCCTTCATTTTGGCCAAGCGTGCCCGCCGCGTGCCGGCGGCCCGGGTTTACCGCCGGCGGGATCTGCTGCTGGGCGGGGCCCTGTGCGGCGCGGCGCTGTTCGTGGCGTCCAACCTTCAGCAAATGGGCATGACGGAGACCGGTGCCGGGAAGGCGGGGTTCATCACGGCGCTGTATGTGGTGCTGGTGCCCGTGTGCGGCCTGTTCGCCGGCAGGCGCCAGCATTGGATGCTGTGGCTGGGGGTGGGCCTGGCGGCCGTGGGGCTGTATCTGCTGTGCGTTACCGGCGGCGGGCTGGCTATTGGCCGGGGAGACCTGCTGGTGCTGGCAGGGGCACTGGGCTTCACGGCGCATATCATCATCATCGACCACTTTTCGCCCAAGGTGGACGGCGTAGCCATGTCCTGTTTGCAGTTTGCCGTGGCCAGCGGCTTGGCCCTGGTGGCCATGCTGCTGTTTGAGCAGCCCAGCTGGCAGGCTGTGCGCAGTGCGGCCTTCCCGCTGTTCTACGCGGGTGTGTTTTCCTGCGGTATGGGCTATACGCTGCAGATTGTAGGCCAGAAAACCACAGACCCCACCGTGGCCTCGCTGATTTTGTGCCTGGAGTCGGTGTTTGCAGTGCTGTTCAGCTGGCTGCTGACGGGCGAGACCCTCTCGCCCCGGGAGCTGGCTGGCTGCGCACTGATGTTTGCCGCTATCCTGCTGGCCCAGTGCTCCGGTACAGTGCGTCCGAAAAAGGCGAAGCATCCCGCGCCGCCGCCGCAGGGCGAAATGGCGCCGCCGAATCGGTAAAAACGGCAAAACGGTGCAGAAAGCGCACCCTCACGGGGGCCCTGTGCGGGCCTGCGGGAGGGTGCGCTTTTTCGTTTAAGGCGGCAAAACGTGCGTTTGGCCCGGCCATTCACACAGAGCGCTGCCAGAGCCAATTCAGATCCGGCCAGATCAGATGCGCACACCAGGCGGCGGCACTGGCGGCTGCCAGGCACAGGGCGATACAGCCCAGCACGGCCAGAACTTTCCGGCAGAAGGCTTTCCCTTTCTCCAGATCCAGATAGATCGAGGCGACCCGCTCCCCGGTTAAGTCCCGGTCGCGCACATCCTGTACGTCGATCCCCCGAACCAGTTCGTCAAGGGTCATATGGAAGTAGTCGCTCAACAAAACCAATCGCTGGAAATCGGGATAGGACTGGCCCGTTTCCCTTAGTTAAAGATATTGTTGGGTATCTCAAGATGTGTCATTCGATTTTGCCGATAAAGCGGTAGAAGATTTCCACTTCCTGTTCCCGGCTTCCGTCCTCACTTTTGACCGCT
>CALXBN010000036.1 GCA_944386555.1 uncultured Ruthenibacterium sp.
CTGCCATCCAGGAAGCAGACACCGCCATTGAAAATCTCTGGAAGGCGTTGGAGCGGGGACAGGCGGCCGACATGATTACTGAGCGGATTGAAAAACGCCAGCACGAAAAAGAGGAACTGCAAGCGCAGTTGGCTGTCGAGATGGCAAAGCAGGTGACTCTGACAGCACCCCAGGTTAGAGCCTATCTCTACTCGCTCAGGCAAGGAGACAAGAATGACGAGAACATCAGGCGTGGAATCATTAATATCTTCCTCCGGGCGGTATATTTGTATGATGACCGGTTCACCTTGGTTTTGAACGGCAGCGACACTCCGATCACAATTGATGACATCCTGCTGGACGAGATCGAGGAGGGGCTTGAGGGTGACCTGACCAGCTGCGAAGGGTGTTCATCGTTGGTTGCGGACGCTCCACCAGACTGAGTCCGGGACGCAATTTGCGTTCCGGGCTTGTTTTTTTTCGGAAATGGAGAAGTATCTTAGCGCATTTTGATGGAAGGATATCTATTAAAAAGGCTGTGAGGGAATCATTTCCTTCACAGCCTTTTTCTTTTTATCTAAGTTTACTTATTTGCAAAATACACATAGTACATAATATCGGCAGAAGTATCATCACTGTGCGTTCCGTCGGGATATGATGTCAGTTCGAACAGATAATTCTCATATCCCTTTACCATTGTAAATAAAATCTGGAAAGAGTAGGTGTTTCCGACAGAAAACCGCATATCGGACGGGTTATTTTGAAGGTCGAAGTTATTTGTGCCAAGGGCAAGATAAACGCTTGTTCCATCGGCAGAAGGTATTCCGCCGCCGCCGATATTGTTTTCTGAAAAGTTCATAGTAGGCTCTGTGATGCCATACTCCGGAGATGGGTAATCGCCAGGCACATAAACCTCGTAGTCAAGCACGCACCATTCGACATCAGAGGGAACCTGATAATCTTCGCTCGAAAGGTCTATCTGATAATATGAACCGTTCGCGTTGCTCCGGTCTACTGCATCCTGTACATAGGCGGCATCCTCTGAGGATGTAGTAACGTTTGTTACGCGTACATATACGTTATGATATGTTTCGTCTTGTACGGAATAGTTGGCTATTGTGGCCCACTGGCCAACCGGAACCGGTGATTCTTCGGTAGCGGTGCTTCCGTCGATGGCGGAAGAAATGTCTGGTTCGCTTCCGGATGCAGGCATTTCGGAAGAGGCGTCAGGCTCTTGCGCAGGTTCCTGGGAGGCGTCAGATTCGGACGTTTCTGCTTCGGAAGCCGGTGGCTCTGAGCTTACATCGCTTGTTCCGAAAGATTCGGAGCTAACAGAAGCAGGTTCCTGGCTGGCCCCGCTTTCGCCGCCGCAGGCAGTGAAAGCAAACAAGAGAACCGCTGCAAGCAATGCTGCAATGACCCTTTTCCTTTTCATGATATAGTTCCTCCTTTTACCATATACCAAATACCGATGTTTCTTGTTTCTCAGGTCTGGTTAAAAATACTCCCTGTCCATATTGTGCTTATCACAATTTTATCATAGCAATGGGGCGAAATTTATAGAAATACATTTTGAAACAAATGAGACTGTTTCAGCCTTTCTTGATGAATGCCCCGCCTTCTGCCGGGAATATCAAAAATGAACAGCTCCATTGCCCAAAACTTCTGCCCGCATTTTTTATAAAAGGGAATACATAATGTGGCTGCCTTATCCGTTCGGATTTACGCGGCCAGATAAGTATCCATATAATCAAAATAATAAGCCCAGTCTTCGGGGGTGATATCATGCCAGCCCGGGCGGCAGTGATACCCCATGGACTCGGTGAAGAAGGATTCACCGGCCGCAGGCTGGGTTTGTCCGTCCGACAACACATCGTCCCCGATGACGTCCATCCCGCACAAACTGAAAGCGGGCCGGCTGGCCATCAGGCTGTTCCAGGCGCCCTGGGGGTCGGCCCACAAATCGCCGTCGGCACAGGCCACATACACCTTCCGGGGCGCAATGCATGCCAGCAGCAGGTGCTGATCCACAGGCAGGCCGTCTACATCCTCCGTATGGGCTTTGTACTGGCTGCAAAACCAGTGGGGGAAGAGCGCATTGATGGACTGGATGGTTTCGCCGCGGTTGCCCCGGGTCAGGCTGGCGCCGGTGTTGCCGGAATCATTGCTGATCACCAGGGCGATGCGCTCATCGTTGGCACCGGCCCACACGGCGGCTTTGCCCAGGCGGCTGTGGCCCACGTCGGCAATGCGGGCAGCATCCACGGCTTCATCCTGCACCAGATAGTCCACACCGCGCATGATTCCAAAAGCCCAGGCGCCCACAGCTTTGAATTCCGGCTCGTCAAACAAGCCGATCACCCGGCTGTCATAGCTGTCGGCGTTATCGGGGGCGAAATCGTTGCAGTACATGGTGGCGACGCCGTATCCGCGGGCCACGGCTTCCTCCACGACCCAGCGCCCGGCCTTTGAGCCGCGCTCACCGGCCAGGGTCTCTTCATCGCCCTCGTAGGCGTAAGAGGGCAGAATGGCCGGGTCATCCAGCACGGTATGGTTGCCGTTGAAGTTCAGGCCTACCACTACGGGTACAGGGCTGTCTGCGTCGGCAGGCAGATACAGCAGCATCAGCGCATCACTGCTGCCCTTGTCAGTGGTGACAGTAATCTTCACCTGCCGGCGCAGAGCCTTGCCGTCCAGCGCTTCGCCTTCCTCCACGGTTTCAAAAGCGGTTTCAAACCCATTCCTGGGCAGGGTGCCATATACGTTTTCCTCAAACAGCGCCAGCACCTCATCCCGGCGCGCGGCCAGCTGCTGTTCCGTTTCCACCGGGGCCCCGCCGGCCGTGGTCAGAACGGCCGGCAGGGTGGCGTAATCCCGCTGGCCGCCGATCACATACGCCCGCATGGAATCGGACAGCTCCATTTGGAAATTGCTGGTGATGGCCACCAGGTTGGGCCAGGGCAGCAGGCTGTGCAGGTACAGCACCAGCGCCCCGGCCGCCAAAACAACCAGCAGCACCAGCCCCAGGGGAATAAACCACCAACGGAACCGCTTTTTCTTTTCCGTCATACTGTTACACTTCCTTTGCGCTTTGCGGCAATTCGGAGAGGTATCCGGGCGCGGGTCACAGCCAGCTGCCGTACCCCATTTTGATCAGATTATCCCGGCTGGTGCGCAGGCAGTCCCATACGTCACGGCCGTAGCAGTTATCCTGTTCAATCAGGAAATACTCACTGCCGCTGGCCAGGCCCTCTTCGATGATGGCGGGCATATCCAGTGAGCCCTCGCCCACTTCTGCGTATTGCTCCACATCGCCGAAGATCTGGTAAAATTGGGAAGGAGGCAAAGCGGGATCCGGCACCAGGCCGATGCGGTAATCTTTCAGATGCAGCAGCCGGATGCGGCCGGCAAAACTGCGGATGTAAGCCACCGGGTCCACGCCGCCACGCCACATCCAGTGGCTGTCCAGCTCGAAGCCCATAGCCTGGGTGCGCTTGCGCATATGGGTCAGGATCGGTTCGCCGTCCAGACGGTAGAACTCCATGCTGTGGGCATGGTAATACAGGTCGATGCCCAAAGGCTTGAGCTTCTGTGCAAACCCCTCACAGATATCCGTCATCTCCAGCATCAGCTCAGGGGATGCCGCATAAGACATCGGCAGCATGCCGATGCGCAGGATGGCGCAGTCCACCGCGCGGCAGTCTTCCACGATTTTTTCAAAATTGTGGCGCAGCGTGTCGCCGGGATATTTGTACTGGGCCGAAATGTCGTCCAGACCGCAGGACATCGCCGCCACCTTGACGCCGAAATCCCGCTGGGCCTTCGCCAGGGCCTCTACATTTTCCTGGGTCATGTCGATCTGGGAGACTTCTACCGCATGAAACCCAAGGTCGGCCACTTTCCGCATCACGGCGTAGATGCCTTTTTCGGCAATCTCCCGCTTGAGCATCATCATCTGTACGCCAATGGTTCCCTTATCCATCAGAACACGTCCTTTCCACTATTGTAAAGTACTGTTTATATTATTGTAGCATTTGCTCCGCGGAAAAGCAAAGCAAATGGTGGAAATTCAACAATATCACGAATATATTGGTCAATATGCACAAAATCGGAGCGGACAGCCGCGGCAGTGCGGCGGACGATGCAGGAGGAAAAACGAAAAAATTCTGCGATTTATTTCACAAACCCCGTTGCAAGCGGCACGGTTTTCATTTATAATAAGAAAAGATATTGGAACCCAAAAGGGAGGATATTGTTATGGGTATTTCCCCGTTTACAAGCGCCGGCCTGCTGAGCATCTTCCTGGTGGAGCCCTCTTGGCCCACTGTGGTGGTCGCCGGCATCGTGCTGGTGTTGGCTGTGCTGCTGGTGCTGTATCTGCTGATCGTGCTGGAAGGTGCGGTGTTCCGCTCGGCGGGCCGCAAATCCGCTGAGGCTGTGCCTGCACCTGTTGTGCCGGCGCCTGCTGCGCCTGCGCCCGTGGCGGCCGCACCCGCTCCTGCTGTGGCGGCTGGAATCCCCGGCGAAGTGGTAGCAGCCATTGCCGGTGCCCTGGCTTGCATGGAGCCGGAAGGCGTCCGCTATGCCGTGCAGAGCATTGCCCCCGCAGCTGTGCCGGCTCCGGCGGCAGCGGCTGCGCCCGTGCACGCCCGTACCGGACGCAGTGCCTGGGCCCAGGCGGGCATTGCCGCCAATACCCAGCCGTTCTGAGGCATTGTGCCGCTTGCCCGGCAAAGATCCAAAAGCCGTCCCGACCGACGGCTTTTTCTTTTGGCCCGCAAAGCCTTTACCGCATGGGGTCAAGTGTGCTATACTTACAACGAATATAATCAAGTATGAGGGAACCCATGAACGAGACATTGTCTGCGCAGTTTGAGCGCCTGCGCAAAACGTATATGGAAAGCTGCTTTGGCCGGTTGAACCCGGTACAGCTGCAGGCGGTATTTGCCACTCGGGGGCCGCTGCTGATTTTGGCGGGAGCGGGCAGCGGAAAAACCACTGTCCTGGTGAACCGAATTGCCAACCTGATCCGTTTCGGCGACGGCTACAGCGCGCCGGCTCCGGCAGGCATCACCGGGGAGGATGTGGCCAGGCTGCAGCAGATTGTGGAAACCGGCGGCCGGCCGGATGAGCGCCTGGAGAAGCTGCTGGCCCACTGGCCGGTGTATCCGTATCACATTTTGGCCATTACTTTTACCAATAAAGCGGCGGGAGAGCTGAAAAACCGCCTGTCCGACATGCTGGGCCAGGCGGGGCAGGAGGTGAATGCCTCCACATTCCATTCGGCCTGTGTGCGTATCCTGCGCCGGGAGGCTGAGCGCTTGGGCTTTCCCCGCAGCTTTACCATCTATGACACCGATGACCAGCAGCGCGCCATGAAAGAAGTGTACAAGCAGCTGAATGTGGACGACAAGTTCCTGCCGGTGAAATCCGCTATGGGGGCTATTGGCCGGCTGAAGGATCAAATGATCAGCCCCAAAGACGCACTGGCCACAGGCAAAGATGTGCGCAGCGGCCTGGTGGCCAGGGTGTACGAAGCCTACCAGAAGCGCCTGCAGAAGGCCGGTGCCTTTGACTTTGACGACCTGATCTATTTCACCGTGTGCCTGCTGCAGGATTTCCCCGATGTGCGGGAATATTATCAGGACCGCTACCGCTACATCCTGGTGGACGAATATCAGGATACCAGTGTGGCCCAATTCCAGCTGGTGTACCTGCTGGCGGGGCCCGAGCGCAATGTGTGCGTGGTGGGCGATGACGACCAGAGCATCTACCGCTTCCGGGGAGCAACCATTGAAAATATCCTGAATTTCGAGCAGCATTTTCCCGGTGCACAGCTGATCCGCCTGGAGCAGAACTACCGCTCCACCGCGAACATCCTGAATGCGGCCAACTGTGTTATCCGCCACAACCAGGCCCGCAAGGGCAAAACCCTGTGGACGCAGAACGGAGAGGGCGCGCAGATCCTCCACTACGAGGCGGACAGCGAGCTGGACGAGGCCGCGCACATCGCATCTGTCATCGGCCGGCATGTGCGCGAGGGCGCCCGCCTGCGGGACCATGCGGTGCTGTACCGGATGAACGCCCAGTCCGGCCCGGTGGAGAACTACTTTGCCCGGGCGGGCATCCCCTACAAAATTGTCGGCGGCCAGCGCTTTTACGACCGCAAAGAAATCAAGGATATGCTGGCCTACATGAGCATCGTGGCCAACCCGCAGGACGATCTGCGCCTGCGGCGCATTATCAACGAACCTGCCCGCAAAATCGGCGCCGCCACCGTGCAGGCGGTGGCGGATTTGGCGGCCGGGCGTGCGGGGGCCATGCTGGATGTGATCGCTCATCTGGAGGAATACCCCCAGCTGCACAGGGCCTCCTCGGCGCTGGGCGGCTTTTACAGGGTGTATACCCAGCTGCGGGCAGCCGCAGACAGCCTGCCGTTGGATGAATTCACGGCGCAGGTGATGGAAATCACCGGCTACCGCGCAATGCTGGAAGCCGCCGGGGAAGAAGGGCAGACTCGCCTGGAAAATATCGGCCAGCTGGTGTCCAGCGTGAAAACCTATGCCGACCAGCGCGGTCCTGAAGCCAGCCTGGCGGGCTTCTTGGAAGAAGTGGCGCTGATCAGCGATATTGACAGCTACAATGAGGACGCCGACGTGGTGGTGCTGATGACCATGCACGCAGCCAAGGGCCTGGAGTTCGACTACGTGTTCATCGTAGGCCTGGAGGAGGGGATCTTCCCCAGTGAGATGAGCCGCTATTCCGAGGAGGATTTGGAAGAGGAGCGGCGGCTGTGCTATGTGGGCATCACCCGGGCCAAGAAGGAGCTGTATCTGTCCAGCGCCCACGCGCGGATGCTGTTTGGACAGACCAAGCACAACAAGCCCTCCCGCTTTTTGGAGGAGATCGACCCACGGCTGATCCGGCATGAGGAAAGCGCATCCGCTGTCCGGATGCGGGCTGCCCGGGAGGCATACCTGCAGCGCCAGAACGCCTATCTGGACCGCAGCTACAACCGTGGCGTATCCGCCTCAGGCAGCTGGAACGGCGCAGCCTACGCTGCAGCCGGGCGCAGCACGCCGGCGAGTTCCGCCCGCCCGCGCGCGGCTGCGGCGGGTGCGCCGGGGCGCAGTTTTGGCCCGGCATCCTCCATTCGCGCTAGCCAGGCCGCCGGCGGGCCTGGCGCTGGGCGCAGCAGCGGGCCGGCGCCCTATCAGTCCGGCGACCATGTGGAGCACAAGGTCTTCGGCCGGGGTACCGTGCTGAAGGTGACGCCCGTGGGCGGAGACCACATTGTGGAGATCCGCTTCGACACCGCCGGTGTGAAAAAAACCATGGCCAATTATGCGCCGCTGCGGCGGCTGGATGAGTGAACGGCCGTGCGCTGCGCGGCCATTCCCCGCGGGGAACGGCCTCTGCAACGCAAGAAAGGGAGATTTCCATGAATGTAAAGCTTATTGCCTATACGCCTGAACCGGAAAAAGTGGTTGCTGCCGCTGCCAAACTGTGCTACTCCAACGCACGGATCGATGATCTGCTGGACGGTTTGACACCAGAGAAAAGCCGGGAATTTGTGCAGCGCCTGGCCAGCATGGGGCATGAAAGCCCTACTGAGCACGTCAGCTTTACTTTTGCCATAGAGGGGGTGTCCCGGTCTCTGCTGGCGCAGATCACCCGCCACCGCATCGCTTCTTACAGCGTGCAGAGCCAGCGCTATGTGAACCTGCACCAGTTCGACTATGTGCTGCCTCCGGAATTGGCCGGCGACGCCGAGGTCGAGGCGGCCTTCCGCCAGGCGATGGAGGAAGAGGCGCAGCACTACCAGCGCATCACCGGGATTTTGAAGGAAAAGCACAAGGCAGCCTTTCTGGCACAGGGAAAGGACGAAAAGACGGCGGCCCGCATGGCGGAAAAGAAGGCCATTGAGGACGCCCGGTTTGTACTGCCCAACGCTTGCACCACCAAGATGGTGGTGACCATGAATGCCCGCAGCCTGCACAATTTCTTCCGCCACCGCTGCTGCAACCGGGCTCAGTGGGAGATCCGCGCCCTGGCCGATGAGATGCTGCGCCTGGTGTACCGGGTGGCGCCCAGCCTGTTTGTGAATGCAGGCCCCTCCTGCGTGAAGGGGCCGTGCCCTGAAGGCGCCATGTCCTGCGGACAGGCGGCCCAGGTGTGTGAGCGTTACGTGCAGCTGAAGCAGGAGGCGGCGGGGCAGGCAAGAGCGGCGGAAACAGAGGCCTGACGGCACTGTAAAGCTGAGTAGCTTTGCGGAGGGAGATCACGGGAATGCGCTGTAAGGCTGTATTCCTTTACATGTAAAAGTGGGACAGACGGGGAGGAAATGCCGATGGACAAGGGCACGCTGATCGTGCTGGAAGGGCTGGATGGCAGCGGGAAAGCAACCCAGGCCCAGCTGCTGTTTGATGCGCTGCACGCGCTTGGCCGCCCGGTGCGGAAAGTCACTTTCCCTGATTATGACAGTGATTCCAGTGCCCTTGTGAAGATGTATTTGCGCGGTGAGTTCGGTGCCCATCCCGGCGACGTGAACGCCTATGCGGCCAGCTGCTTTTACTCGGTGGACCGGTATGCCAGCTACAAAACGGACTGGGGTGCCTTTTATCGAAGCGGCGGTTTGATAGTAGCCGACCGCTACACCACGTCCAATGCCGTGCACCAGTGCGCCAAATTGCCGCCTGGCCAGTGGGACGCCTATCTGGACTGGCTGTTTGATTTTGAATACGGAAAAATCGCGATTCCCAGCCCGGATTTGGTGGTGTATCTGGATGTGGACCCCCAGGTGTCCCAGCGGCTGATGAGCCAGCGCTACCACGGCCATGAGGAGCAGAAGGATATTCATGAGCGGGATGCTGCGTATCTGTCCCACAGCCGCCAGGCTGCCTTGTACTGTGCCCGGAAGCTGGGCTGGCAGATGGTGCCCTGCTGCCGGGAAGGGCAGATGCGCACCCGGGAGGAAATTCATCAGGATGTATGGAAGCTGGCCGGCCCGCTGGCGGATTTCGCCGCAGACTGACCGGAGACTGAAATGAGGTGCAGTATGGAAGAAGAACGCAGACAGCCCACTGCGCAGGAGCTGACGGAATATGCCCGCAAGCTGGCGCAGCTGACGGCCCGCATCAGCCAGATGACGCCCGCCCAGCGGGAAAAGTATGCGGAAAAAATTGCCCAGGTAAAGCACCGGGTCTCCAGGCTGACCCCGGCCATGCGCCAGGCCTACAATGACGAGCTGGTGCATCTGGGCCTTCTGGATGCGCAGGAAGGGCCTTCCCGCCCGGCCCCGGCCGTTTCGCCGGCAGAAGCTTATCAGACCGGCCTGGATGATCAAGGGCGCGCCGACGAGGAAGCTGCCCGCGCCGCAAAGCCGGCGCAGGTTTCTGCGCAACAGGAAAAGCCGCAGGAAGAGGAGGAGCCGCAGGAAGAGGACGCCGCCGATGTGCCTGTACTCCGCAAAAAGGGGCGCAAAGGCTGCCTGGCCGTGCTGCTGGTGGCGCTGGTACTGTTCGGCGCGGTGTGCGGCGCCGGTGTGTGGACTTTCAATGAAGTGGACGGCCACCGGGGCCGCAACTCCGTCACCACCACGGTCACCATCAGCCAGGGTTCCAGCCCCCTGGCTATTGGCAGCGCCTTACAGGAGAGCGGGATCATCCGCTCGGCCCGGGCGTTCCAGATCTATGTGCGCCTGACAAATGCGGCAGCTTCGCTGCAATACGGCAGTTTCCAGCTCAGCAGTACCATGAGCTATGGCGAGATTGTCCAGGCCCTGCAGGTGGCAAACGATACCCGGGACACTGTTACCGTTACGTTCCCCGAGGGGAACACCGCAGTGCAGTACGCCCTGCGCATGGAGGAAGCGGGCCTGTGCAGTGCCCAGGAATTCCTGGATGTGGCCAACAACGCCGACTTCAGCCAGTTCAAATTCTGGAGCCTGCGCCAGGAGGACCCGCTGCAGTTCATGAAGTGCGAGGGCTATCTGTTCCCCAATACTTACGAGTTCTTTGTGGGCGACGACGTGTACAACATGGTGGAGAAGCTGTACGCTGAATTTGACGCCCAATTTACCGAGGAGATGTACGCCCGGTGTGAAGAGCTGAACATGACGCTTACCCAGCTGGTCACGCTGGCCAGCCTGGTGCAGGAGGAAGCGGGCAACGATCAGAGCAAAATGGTCTCGGCCGTATTTCACAACCGGCTGGAACAGGGGATGACCCTTGGCAGCAATGTGGCTTGGTATAAGGAGATCCCGGACGACAACAACTATATCTATGACACCCTGGCCGGCCCCTACGGTTATGGCAGCTGGAACGCTATCCCAACCGAGGTAGGCGAGGCGTACGATACCTACACCCATGCCGGCCTGCCTGTGGGGCCGGTGTCCAATCCCGGCCTGGTGGCAATTGAAGCCGCCCTGTGGCCTGAGGAAAACTGTGAATATCTCTATTTCCAGACGGATACCCTGGGCAATTATCACTACGCCACCACTCTGGAAGAGCACAACCGCATTACCCAGGAACTGGAGGCCCAGGGCATTCGGCCGTAATCCGCATCCCGCCAGCAGCCGCCGCAAAGGCGGCTGCTTTTTATGGAAAGGAAGCTGTCCATGAAAAAACCGGAGCTGCTCTCTCCCGCAGGGGATCCCGAGCGCCTGCAGTTTGCCGTGCGCTACGGCGCTGATGCCGTCTATTTCGCCGGAACTCAGTTCGGCATGCGCGCCGCCCCCAAAAACTTTACGCCTGATCAGATCGCCGAGGGGGCCGCTTTTGCCCATGTTCACGGCAAGCGCGCTTACCTCACGCTGAACACCACCCCGACCAATGCCGAAGCGGCCCGCCTGCCGGATTTTATCCGTACCGTGCGGGATACCGGCGTGGACGCCTTGATCGTAGCCGATCTGGGCGTGCTCAGTGTGTGCAAGCGCTGGGCTCCGGATATTGACATCCATTTTTCCACACAGGCGGGAATTGCCAATTATCTGGCAGCCAATGCCGCTTATGATCTGGGGGCCAAGCGGGTGGTGCTGGCACGGGAGCTGAGCCTGCAGGACATCGCTGTCATCCGGGACCATACGCCGGCTGATCTGGAGCTGGAAGTCTTTGTTCACGGGGCCATGTGCATGTCTGTTTCGGGGCGGTGCCTGCTGTCTCAATATCTCACCGGCCGCAGCGCCAACAGCGGCCGGTGCACGCAGCCCTGCCGGTGGAAGTGGGCCCTGGTGGATGAAGAACAGCGGCCGGGCCGCCGCTATCCAATCGGGGAAGGGCAGGAGGGCGCCTACATCCTCAATGCCGACGACCTGTGCACCGCTCCTTTTATCGACCAGATCTGCAAGGCCGGTGCCGACAGCCTGAAGATCGAGGGGCGCGCCAAAAGCTTCTACTATGTGGCTTCCGTCACTTCGGCCTATCGCCGTGCCCTGGACGCCTATTTTGCCTGCCCGGAACACTTCGCTTGCCCCGAGGACGTGCTGGATGAACTGACCCGCACTTCTCACCGGCGCTACTCCACCGGCTTTTTCTTCGGCCCGGAAGGGGCTACCCAGAATGCTGCGGCCGGCGGCTATATCCGCCGGTGGGAGCCGGTGGCCGTGGTAGAGCGCTGGGAAAATGGCTTTGCAGCCTGTACCCAGCGGGGGAAATTTACCTTGGGCGATACGCTGGAAGCCCTGACGCCGGAAGGGAAAATGATCTCTTTTACGCCGCAGGTCATTTTCAATGAGGAGGGGCTGCCGATCGAATCGACCCCGCATCCGATGATGCGTTTTGCCGTTCCGTCAGAAACGGCGCTGCCGCCCTATACAATTTTGCGCCGGCAAAGTGCGCAGTAAATGATGGTGCCGCCGCAGACAGCCGCCGGGAACGGCTGCGGGCCACAGGCGGGACTGCCGGGAAAATGGAAGAGCCTGCCGTCTGCTTTTTACAGACGGCAGGCTCTTTTGCGTTTTCGGAAGCCCGAAAGCGCGTCAAGGCGGGCCTGTGCCCTATGGCACAGAAGCCGGATCATTTTCCGGCGGCCGATGGGATCACCCGGTTGATCCGCTCGCTGGCCCAGATCATCAGTACCAGAAGCACCAGCTGAACGGCAGGCATCACATACAGCGTCAGCGGTCCGCTCAGTGCGCCTGCCAGCGTGGGTACCAGGCTGCTGCCCACATAGGCGCAGGCCATCTGCAGGCCCATCATGCTTTGGGCAACTTCTTTGCCGAAGCGCCGGGGCGTTTCGTGCAGCATACAGGGATAAATGGGCGCGCACCCCAGGCCAACCAGCCCCAGGCCGGCCAGGGACAGGGCGGTGGGCAGGGGAAGGGCTGTCAGCAGCACACCGGCCAGGCACAGCCCCTGCCCCACACGAATCAAATTGCAGTTGGACATCCGCGCCGTGGCAAAGCCTGTCAACAGCCGCCCCAGCGTTACCCCCAGGAAGAACAGCGAGGTGCCCCGCGCCGCCGCTTCCGCCGTCAGGCCCCGGGTGGTGGTCAAAAAGCTGGCCGCCCACAAATTGGTGGTGGTCTCTATGCCGCAATAGCAGAAAAAGGCCAGCACTGCGGGTTTGGCCAGCGGCAAGCGCAGGGCGGCCCGGGCCGTCAGGCCGCTGGCGGGCGCACCATCCCCCATGCTTTCCGTGCGCTTTTTCCACAATGGCAGCGTGCAGAAAAGCACAGCCGTCAAACACAGCTGAATCACGCCGACCAAACGGTACCCGCCCCGCCAGTTGCCGTTCTGCGCCAGGAACAGCGACATAATGGCAGGTCCTGCGGTGGCGCCGATTCCCCAAAAACAGTGCAGCCAGCTCATATGGCGGGCGGCATAATGCAGCGCCACATAATTGTTCAGCCCGGCATCTACTGCGCCGGCGCCCAGGCCCAGGGGCGCCGCCAGCAGGCACAGCCACCAAAAGCCGGGCGCCAGAGAAAAGCCCACCAGTGCGCAGGCGGTCATCAGTACGCTGATGGCTGTCAGTTTTCCGGTGCCCAGCCAGCGCACCAGGCGGTCGGTCATCAGGCTGGAAATAATGGTGCCGCCGGTGACGATGCAGCTGATCACACCGGCGCCTGCCAGAGGGGAAGCGATGTCCAGGTGCAGGGCAGGCCAGGCGGAACCCAGCAGGGAATCCGGCAGGCCCAGGCTGATGAAGGTGATGTAGATCAGAATCAGAAAAAACGTTGCCATAAAAGATGACCCCTTTGTTTTATGTGTACAGGCAGCATACCCGTGCTGCCTACGGCAGGCAGAAGCCCAGCGGGGCTTCCAGCAGTTCCAGCGCCGAACGGATCATGCCGGCCTGAATGTCCTGCGCAAAGTGATGGCTGAAGGCAATTTCAGGCGGATGGATCAGCCAGTGGCCGCAGCGCCGGCGCACGCCCTCCAGCAGGTCGTCTGTCACCGGCGGTCCGGTCAGCACAGCGGCCTGAGGATCGGCGATCGCGCAGGACAGGGCCGTCATGCGTGCCAGTGCGTCGCAACGGGCCTGGGCCGGCGCATCGGCCAGGCTGTGCCAGTCGATGTTCAGCGGCAGGCGGCCTACTTCACCGGCGGCGCTGCTGCAGCCCCGCCACAGCCGGCCGTTCAGGTACAGCCCCACCCCTGGCGCAAATCCTGGCGGGAAATACAGGTAGGCCAGGCTGTCCGTCTGCGGATGGCGGGCCACCCAACCCAGTGCGGCTGCGTTGGCGTCGTTTTCAAAGGCGACGGGCAGGCGAAACTGCTTGCGGTAGAATTCGGAAAAGCGTGTGCCCAGCAGCGCCGAAAAATCGCTGGCGGCCATTCCCAGCCGGGCATCATGTTCGGTGCCGGGCATGGAAAAGCCAATGGCGGCTACAGCGGGGAACCGGTTCAGCGCCTGCTGAACCAGTGGGACAAAGCTGTCCAGAGCGATGCGGGTCAGGGGAAACGTCTGTTCCCACAGCACCTGTCCCAGCAAATCGGCCACAGCAGTCTGGGCCAGCGCGCCGCCTGCGTCGGCCCGGGCGCATATTACGGCCGCACAGGCGTGGATTTCATTGAATTCGTAGCACTGGCTGGGCCGCCCGCCGCCGGAGGGGATCAACGGCCCTTTCCGGGCACGGCCGTCGGTTACCAGATGGGCCAGGATACCCCCCACCGTCATCACGGAAAGTCCCGTTGCCAAAGCCAGCTCCTGAGCGGTTCCCCGGCGGGCTTCCCGCAGGGCACTGTATACCAGGGCGGTATTATGGCGTTTGGCTACCGGTGCCGATACCTTGCTGCGCATGGCAGAGCCTCCTTCGTAAAATACTTTTTAAAATGGTTTTATCAAGTGGCATCATATCATGTGCAGCCGGCGCTGTCAAGAAAAAAGCTGCAAAAAAGCCCCGGCTGTACCGGGGCGATGAGGGCGCTGCGGCCCGCAGGAATGTATGGGGTTGTGCAGGGGAAAGCGCCGGTCAGATCTGCACTTCGCTGGAAAGCTGCAGGATCTGCTGGTCATGCCCGGTAAAGGCCGCCAGCACCAGCTTGTAGATCTCGGCTCCGTTTTCAATGAACTGCTGTTTGGCCAGATGGGCGCTCTCACGGTCCGGCATGAAGATGGACATGCTGAACACGGTGCTGCCCATATCCTCGATGCGGCAGTGCAGCATGTAGCCGTCGCCGGCCTTTTCCGTTTCCACCAGGTGCTGGGCCGATTTGCGGGCAAACTGCTGCGCGCGAATCACTGCCCGGCTGGCAGCTTCCCGCACGCTGCGGGGCACGTCGTTCTGCAGCGTATCGGCAACTTCACACCCTTCCGGCAGCACGTGGTAACGACCGGTTTCGTCCTGTTCCAGCAGGCCTTGGTCGCACAGGTCGCCCAGGTTGGCTGCCAGCTCGAAGTAGTTCACCAGCTCTTCACTCAGCAGCGCGCTCTCCAGCTCCTCACGGGACAAGGGCGAGGGCGCATTTTTCACCAGATAACACAGCAGGATACGGATTTCGGTGGATGTGGTCAGCCCGCCGGGCCTGACGCCGCCGGTAAACGCATTCCCAGGCATGGAACGGCCTCCTTTCGGCTTAAAATCACGCCGGGTCAAATCTTGGATACTGCTGTTATTTTACCCCAAACGAGGGAAAAAGTAAAGAAACCCGGCCGGGAATCTTTCCCTGACAAAAGGGCGCGGGGCTGTGCGGGCCGGGAGATCGGGCCGTTTTCAGGCTGACAGTTCAAACGGCCCGCGGGGCAGGCCGCCTGTGGGAGGCATCCGTGAAGGAGATCAATGGAATACCGTCTCGATGCGCCGAGGCGCGCCGGGAGGCGAAAACTGCCAGCAGTCGATGTGGCCGCTGCGGATGGCGTACTGCAGCGGGAAGCGGAATTGCTCATCTTCCAGCGCGTGCAGGATCACCAGCTTGATTTTCATGCGCTGCGGCAGGATGCTTTTGATGTAAACGCTCACCAGCTGGCCTGTGCGCAGGCCCTCCGCGGGTTCGGCCAGCCCGGCCAGATTGGGCGCCAGCTCCACAAAGACGCCGTATTCCTCTACACTGCGCACAACACCGATTACCGTTTCACCCGGGGCAAAGCGGGCGGCATTTTCTTCCCAGGTGCCCAGCAGTTCCCGCATGGTGAGCACCAGGCGGCCCTCGGTATCCCGGCTCTTCACGGCGCATAAAATATCCTGGCCTACCTTTACCCTGTCGGCCGGGGAGGCGATGCGGGAGACGGACATGCAGTCGATGGGAAGCAGCGCCGCAATGCCGCACCCCACGTCGCAAAAGGCGCCGAACGGCTCGATGTGGGTCACCCGGGCCGGCAGTGTGTCCCCGGGCTGCAGCATATCCAGATAGCGGCTTTTGCACAGGCGCTGCGCCGCAGTGCGCGACACGGTCACGGGCCCTTCCTCAGGCACATCCGTCACAGTGAAGCACACCGGCCGTCCAACCCGTGTGATCAGGGCAATGTCCCGCACTTTGCCTTCCTGTACGCCATCTGCGCACTCTTCATAGGGCATTACCAGGGGGATCTCCCCCATTGACAGGTGTAATGCTTTGTCCGGGCCGAAGCTCAGCGCCCGTGCCTCCAGAATGGCGCCGCCTTGCCGGGCGCGGCGCAGAAACTCCCGTGTGGGCCGCTGTGGGGCGCGGCGCACGCCCTCTGCCTGAAATTCCATTTTCATCATCCTTCCTTCTTTCGCTGTTCCGCGCGCAGGGCGCAGTGGTAAAATATATGTGAACACATGCGCAAATATTTGCTTCACGCCTTCTTTTGATATATAATACAGTTGCATCAATGAAAAAGTGGGAGAAATATGGATATTCAACTGAACGATCATATCATTACAAAAAAGCAGCATCCCTGCGGCGGCAGTGAATTCCTGGTGCTGCGTGTGGGCATGGATTTCCGCATCCGCTGCACCAAGTGCGGTCGGGAAGTGATGGTGGCCCGCAGCAAAATCGAGAAGAATATCAAAAAGGTGATCCGGGACGGGCAAGTACTGTAGCATGGCCGCTTTTACATGCGTGAAAACGGAAAGGAGCCTGTACAGATGCAACTTGGCCGACAGCTGCAGTCGGTGCGCAGCCGATACGAGGAGATTGCGCGCCAGCTGCAGGAACCTGCGGTGGCGGCCGACGGCGCCCGCTACCGAAACCTGATGAAAGAATACAAGGAACTGACGCCGCTGGCCCAGGTCTACGATGCCTATGAAGCGGTGTGCCGGGCCGGGGACGAGGCCCGTGCGCTGCTGGAAGAGGGCGGCCTGGATGAGGAGCTGAAGCAGCTGGCCCGGGCCCAGCTGGAAGAAAGCACAAGCCGGGCCCAGGCGCTGGAGGGCCGGCTGAAAGTGCTGCTGCTGCCCAGAGATGCAAGGGATGAGCGCAGCGTGATCGTGGAGATCCGCGCCGGCGCCGGCGGTGAAGAGGCGGCGCTGTTCGCCCACAGCCTGCAGCGTATGTATGCGCTGTATGCCCAAAGCCGCGGCTGGAAAGTAGAGCTGCTGAACGAAAACGCCACGGAATTGGGCGGCGCCAAGGAAGTGAGCTTTTCCGTGGAGGGGCAGGGGGCGTTCAGCCGCATGAAGTATGAAAGCGGCGTGCACCGGGTGCAGCGTGTCCCGGAAACCGAAACCCAGGGGCGCATCCACACATCCACGGTCACTGTGGCGGTGATGCCCCAGGCCGAGGAGGTGGAAGTGGTGCTGGATCCGGCCGATTTGAAAATCGACACTTTCCGCTCCTCCGGTGCCGGCGGCCAGCACGTCAATAAAACATCCTCGGCCATCCGTGTCACCCATCTGCCCACGGGGCTGGTGGTGGAATGCCAGGATGAGCGCAGCCAGTATAAAAACAAAGAGAAGGCGCTGAAGGTACTGCGCAGCCGTCTGCTGGCCCGGGAACAGGCCCGGCGGGACGCCGAACTGGCCGCCCGGCGCAAGAGCCAGGTGGGCACCGGCGACCGTTCCGAGCGCATCCGCACCTATAATTTCCCTCAGGGCCGTGTGACGGACCACCGCATCGGCCTGACACTTTACAAATTGGACGCTGTGCTGGACGGCGCCCTGGACGAGATCATCGAACCGCTGATCACCGCCCACAGGGCACAGCAGCTGAAAGCGGCCGGAGAGGAAGGAGACATATGAACACCCAGCTGTTGCCTGCCGGCGAGGAGAGCATCCGCCTGGCGGGGCGGCTGCTGCGGCAGGGCCAGGTGGTGGGCTTTCCCACCGAGACGGTTTACGGTCTGGCTGCCAGCAGTTTTGACGGCGCAGCCGTCCGCAAAATTTTCCAGGCGAAGGGACGCCCTCAGGACAATCCGCTCATCTCCCACATTGCCGGCTGGGAGATGCTGGATGGCCTGTGGGCCGAAGTGACGCCTCAGGCGCGCAGGCTGGCCCAGGCTTTCTGGCCCGGGCCGCTGTCCATCATCCTGCCGCGGGGAGGCCGCATTGCCGATGAGGTGTGTGCCGGGTTGCCCACGGCTTCGGTGCGTTGGCCCAGCGACCCGGTGGCCCAGGCGGTCATCCGGGCAGCGGGTGTGCCGCTGGCCGCGCCTTCGGCAAACCGTTCCGGAAGCCCCAGCCCCACCACGGCTCAGGACGTGCTGGACGATATGGATGGCCGCGTGCCCCTGATCATCGACGGCGGCCCGTGCACGGTAGGCGTGGAGTCCACCGTGATCTCCCTGGCGGGAGAAGTGCCCGTGCTGCTGCGCCCGGGCTACATTACCAAAGAACAGGCGGAAGCCGTGCTGGGATGCGAGGTGGTTTTGTCCGACGCGGTTCTGCACAAGCTGAAGGAGGGTGAGCGGGCTGCCTCGCCGGGTATGAAATACAAGCACTATGCCCCCAACGCCCGTGTAGTCATCATAAAGGGCAACTTTGCGGCATACCGTTCTTATGTAGCCGCACACAGCGGCCCGGGGGTGTTTGGCCTGTGTTTTGCCGGGGAGGAAGCATACCTGCCTGTGCCCTGTGTAGTTTACGGCGCCGAGGGGGACGAACCCAGCCAGGCCCGGGCTTTGTTCAGTGCCCTGCGCCGATTGGACGAGCGGGGCGCGCAGGTGGCTTATGCCCGCTGCCCCCACGAAAGCGGCGTGGCCCTGGCTGTGTACAATCGCCTGCTGCGCGCCGCCGGCTTTCAGGTAGTCACGGTATGAGCGCGGGCAGCTGTCTGGTGGTGGGCGTCACTGGGCGCTCGGGCTGCGGGAAAAGCACCGTGTGCGATGCAATGCGCAAGGCTGGCCATACGGTCCTGGACGGAGACCGGGTGGCCCGCCGGATCACCGCGCCCGGCTCGCCGGTGCTGGCCCGGCTGGCGGAGGCTTTCGGTGCGGATATTTTGGATGAAAGCGGCGCGCTGCGCCGCCGCCTGCTGGCGGACCGCGCGTTTGCTACGGCTGAGGGGACCCGCACCCTTACGGACATCACCCATCCGGCCATCATCCACACGCTGCTGGACGGTGTGGAACAGGCGGCTGCTGCGGGCCGGCTCCTGTGTTTTGTGGACGGCGCAGCCATCGTGGGCCAGCCGTTCCAGCCTTATTGCGACCGCATTGTGGTGGTTACGGCCCCGCGGGAAGATTCCGTCGCGCGCATCTGCGCGCGGGACGGCATCAGCCGACAGGCTGCCTGCCGCCGGCTGGATGCCCAAACGCCGGAGGCGGTGCTGCGGAATGCGGCCGATTATATCATTGAAAACAGCGGCAGTTTGGAGCATCTGCACCGCCAGGTGCAGCGCGTTCTGGATGCCCTGCAGAAGGAGAGCCATGAACAAGGCCATACAACCGCGTAGACGCCGCCTGCTGGCACTGCTGTGTGCCGGTGTGCTGCTGGCACTGTCGGTGCTGTTTCTCAGCGATGGCGTTACAGCACTGCAGCGCCTGGCTTATCCGCGCAAGTACAGCCAGCTGGTCGGCTATTATGCGCAGAAATACGACCTGGATGAAAACCTGGTATATGCCGTTATCCGCACGGAAAGCGGCTTTGACCCCGAGGCGCAATCCAGCGTGGGGGCGCTGGGCCTGATGCAGATCACTGAGGAGACGTTTGCGTGGATCAAATCCCGCATCGCCCCCAGCGAGACGCTGACGTTCCGAAACCTGGTGGAGCCGGAGACCAACATCCGCTTCGGCGTCTATCTGCTGGCTTACTGTCTGGACCGCTATGGCGGCGACGTTTCTACGGCTGCCGCCGCGTATCACAGCGGCATCGGCCTGGTGGACGGCCTGGCGGAACAGCCGGATTATTCGGATGACGGTGTCACCCTGCATACATTCCCCTACGCCCAAATGCGCCATTATGTGCGCAAGGTAACCCAAAACTATGCCAAATACACCGCGCTTTACGCGCAGGATGTATCATAAAAGCCGAAGGTCCCGTGGCTGTTGAAAGCCTCGTGACCCGGAAAAGCCCGAAAAGGAGACGTGAATATGAAAAAGACAAAAGGATCGGAGCTGGCCGAGAAGCTGACCTTCACCCAGCCCCACATTGCGGACGCCGCCCCCAAGGCGGTGGAAAAGGCCCAGGCCTTCTGCGAAGACTATAAGGCCTTTCTGGATGCGGCGAAAACCGAACGCGAAGCCGTCAAGGAGATTGAGCGCCGCCTGCGCAAGGCCGGCTATCAGCCGCTGGACCGTACCGCCAAAAAGCCCTATAAGCCCGGTGACAAAGTGTATTACAATAACCGCGGCAAGTCTATCCTGGCGGCCACCATCGGTAAGGAGGACCTGGAGGCCGGTGTGCGGCTGATGATCGCCCACATTGATTCTCCCCGGCTGGACCTGAAACCCAACCCGCTGTATGAGGACACAGACCTGGCCCTGTTCAAAACCCATTATTACGGCGGCATCCGCAAATACCAGTGGGGCGTCACGCCGCTGGCGCTGCACGGCGTTGTGGCCAAAAAGGACGGCGAGACCGTAGAGGTGCATGTGGGCGAGGAAGCCGGCGACCCGGTGTTCTGCGTCACCGACCTGCTGCCCCATCTGGGCGCCGAGCAGAGCAAGCGGCCTTTGAGCGAGGGGCTCAAAGGGGAAGAGCTGAATATCCTGGTGGGGTCTTTGCCCTATGAGGACGAAGATGTGAAAGAACGCGTCAAGCTGCAGACTCTGGCGCTGCTGAATGAAAAGTACGGCATCACCGAGCGTGACTTTGTACGTGCGGAGATCGAGGCCGTGCCCGCCTTCAAGGCTTCCGACGTGGGGTTTGACCGCAGCATGATCGGCGCTTATGGCCACGATGACCGGGTGTGCGCCTATACCGCCCTGCGCGCAGAGATCGATACGGAGAACCCCAAATTTACCAGCGTGTGCGTGCTGACCGACAAAGAGGAGATCGGCTCCATGGGCACCACCGGCCTGAACAGCGATTACGTGTTCCACTTCCTGGGTTATCTGGCGGATATCCAGGACGGCAATTACAAGCTGATGCTGCAGAACTCCAAGTGCCTGTCCGCTGATGTCAGCGCCGCATTTGACCCCACTTTCCCGGATGTCATGGAAAAGCGCAATGCTTCTTTCCTGAATAAAGGCGTCTGCCTGACCAAGTACACCGGTGCCCGGGGCAAATCCGGCACCAACGACGCCCCGGCGGAGCTGATGGGCTTCGTGGCCGACATCCTGGACGATGCGGGCGTCATCTGGCAGACCGGCGAATTGGGTAAAGTGGATGCCGGCGGCGGCGGTACGGTGGCCCAGTATGTGGCAAACCGGGACATCGACACCGTGGATATCGGCGTGCCTGTGCTGGCGATGCACTCCCCGTTTGAAGTGGTGGCCAAACTGGATGTGTATATGACCTATAAGGCTTTTGCGGCGTTTAAAGCCAGTAAGAAATGATGCATTCCGCCCCCGCGGGAAGATCTCCCAAAGGACTGGGCACTGCGGAACATACCGCCCTTGGCGGACAGTTCCGGTACCGGTGCAAAACAAAAAGCGCGGCACTCTCCCGGGGGTGCCGCGCTTTTCGATCTGCGCGAGGTTTTGAGAAGAGTGTCCGCGTATTGGAAAGGATGAAGAAGCGGCAGATTTATATGGAAAATCAGACGAAAAAACGGAAAAAGGCGTGAGTTTTTCTTTTTTGCGAAGAAGGGCCTGACAAAACAGGCATCCTGTGCTATAATGCGTATAGAAATTGTTGGTTTTTATTGGTTGCTTTTGTGTGTTGTGTTTTATACACTAAGAGAGGAAATTATTGCCAAATTTTCGGGAATCATTTCTTATACTATCAAATCTGCACAGGAGGAACCGGTGATGAACACCAACGATCAATTGCATGTGCACGTTTTATCCGACTTGGGCGTGCTGCAGACAGGCGCTTCTCTGCAGTATGGCCTGTGCGGTGAAGACGGACAGCCCCTTGGATGGGGCGTATGGATAAAGCGGACAGGCACCCGCCCGGACAGCGCCAGCGCACCGGGACTGCTTGTCTGCCGTGCAGCGGCTGCCCTTTTGGCGCAGTTTCTGTGGGAGAATTGTGTGGAGCCTGCGGCTTTGGCGGGCATCGCGGCAGATCTGCGGGAATCGGGTGTTCTTCATCGCTTGGATCTGCAAGCCTGCGGGGGAAAAGGGGAGCGTCAATGAGCCGAAAACTGCGTGTGTTGGTAGCGGATAATGACCGGGCTTTTGCTGAAGCGCTGCGGCTTTATATCAGCAGTCTGGAAGATATGGAGTGCGTGGCCTGCGCATACAACGGGCAGGACGCGCTGTGCCATGTGGAAGATCTGCAGCCCGACGCCGTGGTGCTGGACGTGAATATGCCGTATTTGGACGGGGTGGATTTTATGAAAGCGCTGTGCCTGATGCCACAGGCCAGGCGCCCCGCCGTGTATGTGGTGACCGCTTACGCCGACCAGGTGGGCCTGTGCCGCCAGCTGATGGGGCTGGGGGTCCGTGCATGCCTGGAAAAGCCCTACCCGTTTGAGCTTCTGTGTGAACGCATCCGCGACGGTTTCCTGACGCCGGGCCAGACATATGCCCGCCAGGTGGAGCGTACCGTAATGCATGTCATGCTGGGATTTCGGGTATCCGACAAGGGTGTGGGGTATAAATATATGCAGAACGCCCTGCAGAAGGCGATCCTCAAAGGGGACAGCGCCTGGCTGCTCAAGGATATTACCGTGGAGATTGCCCGCAGCAACAACACCAGCGAGCTGAATGTGGAGCAGGCCCTGCGGGGCATGGTTTCAAAAATCTATCAGGAACATTCGCCGGAACTGCAGGATCTGCTGCACGCGGCCTGCTGTGATAACGGCCGGCAGATGTCCTGCCGGGATTTTGTGGCCCGCATGGCCCGGGCCATCCAGCTGAAATACGGTTTGTAAGGCCCGCCAACGGGCTGCAGAGAGGGGGAATACCCTGAATGGATGATTTCATCGAACACGAGCTGCAGCGCTATCAGCACCGTGCAGCCTGTGCGATACAGCCCGGGGAACAGGTGGCCTGTGCCAGAGAGGCCCTTTTGACGATGCTGTGCGCCCAAAGTGCCGCCTTGTACCTGTACAGAAACGGCGGCCTGATGCGTGCCCATGTCCTGGAGGACGGCGGCTGCCGGCTGGAGGATTCGCCAGAAGATTGGCGCTGCCTGCCGGAGCAGGCACAGGTCTATCCATATGAAGAACAGGGGACACGCCTGCGGTGCGTGTGCTTGGCCCTGGGGCAGCAGTGGAGCGCCCCGGGGTTTTGGTGCATCCGGGGGCTGGCGGTTCCGTTGAAGGAAGAGGTTGTGCAGGGGGTGCAGCAGGTGTGCCGTGCGCTGGAGCGGCGGTTACGTGAAATGCTGCCCGATTTGCGGGATGATTGGAAGGAGCGGAAAGAAGACTTGCTTCCCCGGGACGCGCTGTCGGTCCTGGCGCATCAGCTGCAGGGACATCTGGCCGGTGCACTGGGCGGCGTGCAGGTGCTTCAGCACCGGATGATGCTGTCGCCGGACGGCGCTGGCTGCGGTGCGCTGCTGACGGCGATGGAGAAAAATCTGTACGAAATGCTGCGCTTGACCGCCAATGTGCTGGAGGCGGGGCGCCTGGAATTGCATCCGCTGCAAGAGGCCCCGTCGCTCTTTTCTGCGCAGGAGTGCCTGTGCAGCTTGGCCGGGGAGATCGGCCCGTATGCCGAGGCAGCCGGCGCCAGGCTGCAGATGCGCGGCGTGCACGGGCAGGACTTCCAAATGTATATCAACCGCCGCGCGCTGGAGCATATCCTGCTGGAACTCATCGGAAATGCACTGAAATACACGCCCGCCCCGGGCGGCTGCGTGACAGTGGAAATGCGCCGTACCGGAGATTGGGCCCGTTTCTCCGTTTCCGACAACGGCCCGGGCATCCGTCCGGAGGACCGGCCGCATCTGTTTGAAAAATACTGGCGCTCGCCCGAGCTGGCAGCCAGCCGGCCCGGAACAGGGCTGGGGCTGTATATTGCGCGCAGCCTGGCGCAGGGCCTGGGCGGCACACTGCAGGGGAAAAACCGCCCGCAGGGCGGCGCGCAGTTTGTGCTGCGCCTTCCGCTGTGTCCGCAACCGGGTGAAGAAGGAGAAGCGGAGATGATGCGCACGCCTCCCTCCGGCTACTATGATGCCGGTGAGCGGCGGGCGATGGTTCGCCGTGAAATGGCCCAGCTCTCCGAATGGCCCGGTCTTCCCGGCAAATCTGATTAAATTACTGTGAAAAAACTTTACTTTGCCGCCGAAATCATGTAAAATATGGACGGGTCAGTGTTTTATAATGCAGGCCCCATGACAGTTTGTTTAAAATCAATCCTTCAAGGCGGTGGCTGTATGGCAATCAAGTACAAGCGCGTTTTGCTGAAGCTCAGCGGCGAGGCCCTCAGCGGCGATAAGGGCTTTGGCCTGGATGTGGATACGGTGACCCGTATCTGCCAGGGGATCAAACAGGCCCATGAATTGGGGGCGCAGATCGCCATTGTGGTGGGCGGCGGCAATTTCTGGCGCGGCCGCTCCTCCGGGGAGATGGAGCGCACCCGGGCCGACCAGATCGGCATGCTGGCTACGACCATGAATGCCCTGGCGGTGGCCGATGCACTGGAGCATCTGGGCCTGGCAGTTCGGGTGCAGACTGCCTTGAATATGCAGCAGGTGGCCGAGCCGTATATCCGCAACCGCGCGATCCGCCATTTGGAGAAGGGGCGTATTGTGATCCTGGCCTGCGGGACGGGCAACCCGTTCTTTTCTACCGATACCGCCAGCGCCCTGCGCGCAGCCGAGATCAATGCCGACATCATCTTCAAGGCAACGATGGTGGACGGCGTGTACGACAAGGATCCCAAAAAGTATCCGGACGCCAAGAAGTATGATACGCTGTCGTTCAGCCGTGTCCTGAACGACCAGCTGGCCGTGATGGATTCCACCGCCGCCACCATGTGCCGGGACAATGGCCTGCCCATTCTGGTATTCGATATCCTGCACCCGGAAAATATCGCCAGGGCCGTGCGCGGCGAGGCCATCGGCACCCTGGTAACGGAATAAGCGGCTGCCGCCGGCGCAGCCGTAACATATACGAAGAAAAGAGGAAACGACCATGAGTGCAGAGACCAAGGCTTTTGAAGAGAGAATGAACAGCGCGGTGCGCCATCTGGAAAAAGAGCTGGCCGCCGTGCGTGCGGGCCGGGCCAATCCCGCCGTGCTGGATAAAGTGACCGTGGATTATTACGGCACCCCCACCCCTATCAACCAGATCGCTGCTGTGGCTGTGTCCGAGGCCCGTGTGCTCACCATCAGCCCCTGGGATGCCTCCATGATGCGCGCCATTGAAAAGGCCATCCTGTCCAGCGACATCGGCATCAATCCCACCAATGACGGCCGGGTGATGCGCCTGGTGTTCCCGGCGCCCACCGAGGAGCGGCGCAAGCAGCTGGTCAAAGACGTAATGAAAATGGGCGAAGAGGCCAAGGTGGCCGCCCGCAATGTGCGCCGGGACGCGATGGACAAATTCAAAGCCATGAAAAAGGCCGGCGAGCTGACCGAAGACGATCAGAAAGACCGCGAGGAAGAGATGCAGAAGATCACCGATAAGATCACCAAGCAGATCGACAAGGTGTGCGACGAAAAGCAAAAGGAGATCATGGAGATCTGACTCTTCGCCGGGGTGCATGCCGCGCGCGCTTGCGCGCGGCATTTCCTTTGCTTGTACTGCGAAAGGGGGCGTGCTGAGGCATGCAGGCCAACAAAAGCGCGGCCAAGGGCCTGTCCATCGGCATCATTATGGACGGCAATGGCCGCTGGGCAAAAAAACGCGGCTTGCCCCGCACCGCCGGCCACAAAAAAGGGGCCGAGGTGTTCCGGGACATTATCCGCTACTGCAACGAGCTGGAGATCGCCAGCGTCACCTTCTATGCCTTCTCCACCGAGAACTGGGCCCGTCCGGAGGCTGAAGTGCGGGCCATTCTGGCGCTGTTCGGCGAATATCTGAATATGGCATACGACTACCAGAAGGAAAACAACCGCGTTGTGTTTTTGGGAGACCGCAGCCCGCTGCCGGGCAAGTTCCAGGCCCAGATGGCCGATATTGAAGAAAAGACCCAAAACAACACGGGCACGATCCTGAATGTGGCCGTCAATTATGGCGGCCGACAGGAGATTGTATATGCGGCCCGCCGCCTGGCCCGGCAGGTCCGGCAGGGCGCCCTGGCCCCGGAAGATATCGACGAGGCGCTGTTCGGGCAGAACCTGTACACCGCCGGCCAGAAAGACCTGGATTTTGTGCTGCGCCCCTCGGGGGAGATGCGCCTGTCCAATTTCATGCTGTGGCAGGCTTCCTATGCGGAGTTCATCTCCATGGATGTGCTGTGGCCGGATTTTACCCGAAAGGATCTGGACCGGGCCATCGACGAATTCAACCACCGCAGCCGCCGCTTCGGCGGGCTGTGAGAAGGAGAGCTTATGAAAGTGCGCGTGATCACCTCGGTGGTGGGGCTGGGCATCCTGGCCTTGGTGCTGTGCTTTTTTGATACCATTCTGTTCAATCTGGCCCTGGCCGCTGTGGCGCTTATTGCCGTCCACGAGGTGTACATGGCCTTTTCCCTGAAGGCACCCTGGGTGTATGGCCTGTTTGCCGCGGCTACCTTGCTGGTGATGCTCAACGACGGCCGGCCGCTGCCGCTGGCACTGCGCATGCCCTCGGTGCTGTTCCTGCTGGCGCTGTGTCTGGCGGGAAGCGTGATCGTCCGCTCGCAGGAGCTCAGCTTCGCGAAGGTGGGCGGTATGGCCCTGTTTTCGGGGCTGATCTGGGCATGCTTCTGGTCCATGCTGTATGTGCGCGCCCACTTTGCCCATCACGCGGACGCCATTTACTTTCTGGTGCTGGGCTTGGGTTTTGCCTGGGGCGGCGATACCTGCGCTTTCTTCGCGGGCCATGCGTTCGGCAGGCATAAGCTGGCTCCGGTGGTCAGCCCGCACAAAACCGTGGAGGGCGCCGTGGGCGGTGTCCTGGGCGCCATGGCGGTGGGCGTGGCGATCACCGCTGTCTATTTGGCCTGCTGGGACAGCCCGCTGCAGCAGGCGGCCGACAGCCTGTGGCTGTATCTTGTCATTGCGGCGGCCGGCCTGGCGGGCGGTGTGCTGGGGATTCTGGGGGATCTGACGGCCAGCGTTGTCAAGCGGCAGTGCGGCATCAAAGATTACGGCACGATTTTTCCCGGGCATGGCGGTATCCTGGACCGTTTTGACAGCGTGCTGTTTGTTATCCCGTTTTTGGCGCTGCTGCTGTCGGCGGCGTTTAATTTCTGATGGACGGCTTCCTTTGCGCTTGGCCGGAAGGTTGCCGTGCAGAGCATTGTGGAAGGAGGCATTGCCGTGAAACGCGTTATCCTGTTGGGCAGCACCGGGTCCATTGGCACCCAAAGCCTGGAGGTGATCCGCGCCCAGGGTTATGCCGTGGCCGGCCTGGCCGCCCACAGCAACATTGATCTGCTGCAGAGGCAGATCGCCGCATTCCACCCTGCGGCCGTGGCTGTTACCGACGAAAGCGCCGCAGTGCGTCTGGAGGCGCGCCTGGCGGGTACAGCCGGCGCGCCGCGGGTTTTGAAAGGGGCCGAAGGCCTGCGAACTTTGGCCGCCGGCCAGCAGGCAGACATCGTACTGAACGCAGTGGTGGGCATCGCCGGCCTGCCGGCCACGCTGGCCGCCCTGGAAGCAGGCCGGGATGTGGCCCTGGCCAACAAGGAAAGCCTGGTTACCGGCGGGTATCTGGTCACCCGGGCGGCTGAGGAGAACGGGGCCAGGCTGCTGCCGGTGGACAGCGAGCATTCGGCGATCTTTCAGTGCCTGCAGGACGCATATTCCGCCAAAAGTTTGAAAAAAATACTGCTGACTGCTTCCGGCGGGCCTTTTTTTGGCCGCACCAAAGATCAGCTGGCAGACGTCACCAAGGCGGATGCACTGCGCCATCCCAACTGGAATATGGGCGCCAAGATTACCATCGACTCTGCTACACTGATGAACAAGGGGCTGGAGCTGATCGAGGCGGTATGGCTGTTCGGCCTGCCGCCGGAGAAGGTGCAGATCGTTGTTCAGCGCCAGAGTATCATTCACTCTATGGTGCAGTTCTCCGACAATTCCGTTTTGGCGCAGCTGGGCGTGCCCGATATGCGTATCCCCATCCAGTATGCCCTCACCTGGCCGCTGCGGGGCGGGGCGGTGGCGCCGGAGCTGGATTTTGCGCATCTTGGCTCCATTACGTTCGACACCGCCGATGAAGCGACCTTCCGGTGCCTGGCAGCCTGCAAAAAGGCCATTGCCAAGGGAGGGCTGGCCCCCTGCGCGGCCAATGGCGCCAACGAAGAGGCCGTGCGCCTGTTTTTGGAGGACAGGATCCCGTTTTTGAAAATCGGGGAGCTGGTGGAAGGCATTGTGGACCGTGAGGCTTACGGCGGGGCCTACGACATCACCGATGTATATGAATGTGACCGCATGGCCCGTGCATACGTATTATCGCACCTGTGACCGGGTATTCTTTGGGCTGATTTGAACCGTTGCGGCAGAAAGGTGGTACGATATGGATTCTTTTTTGCTGACGGTGGTGGCTGCGGTGTTGGTTTTCAGCGCCGTCATCCTCATCCACGAGCTGGGCCATTTTCTGGTAGCCAAGGCCAGCGGCATCAAAGTGAATGAGTTCTCTTTGGGTATGGGGCCGCTGCTGTTCAAATTTCAAAAAGGCGAAACGCAGTACTCCGTGCGGCTGCTGCCTGTGGGCGGCTATGTAAGCATGGAGGGCGAGGACGAGGACAGCCCGGATCCGCGCTCGTTCCAGCGCGCGCCCGTGGGCCGGCGCATTTTGGTGACGGTGGCCGGCGCGGTGATGAACCTGCTGCTGGGCTTTGCGGTGCTGATCGCCGTGGTCTGTATGCAGGATTCCATTCTCAGCCGCACGGTGGGCGCCTTTTACCCCGGCGCCGCCACCGAGGCCCAGGGCTTGCAGGTAGGCGACACCATCCTGGCGGTGAACGGCCGGCGCTGCTTTATTGCCAACGACGTCAGCTATGAATTCGCACGCACCCAGAACGCCACTGCGGACCTGACGGTGCTGCGGGACGGCAAAAAGGTGGAACTGAAAGGGATCCAGTTCGACACCCGTACCGATGAAGATGGATACACCTACATGGTCATCGACTTTATGGTGTATCCGGCGGAGAAAACGCCCCTGAACGTGATCAGCGAGGCCGGCCGCTGGACGCTGAGCTTTGCGCGGATGGTGGCGCTGAGCCTGGGAGACCTGCTCACGGGACGGGCGGCCATCAACAATCTGTCGGGTCCGGTGGGGATTGTGCAGGCCATCGGCGAGGCCACCAGCTACGGGCTGGATTCTCTGCTGCTGCTGCTGGCGCTGATCACCGTGAATCTGGGCGTGTTCAACCTGCTGCCCGTGCCCGCGCTGGACGGCGGGCGGCTGATCTTCCTGCTCATCGAGGCAGTCCGGCGCAAGCCAGTGCCGCAGAAATACGAGATCGCCGTGAACGCGGCGGGCTTTGTGCTGCTGATTGGCCTGATGTGTTTTGTTACGTTTAATGACATCACCCGCCTGCTGTAAGGTGTGGGAAGTACAGGGAAAGGACGGCGCGCCATGAGACGCAAAACCAGGGAAGTAAAAATCGGCGGCATTGCCATCGGCGGCGAAAACCCGGTGGCGGTGCAGAGTATGCTGAATGTGCCCGTGGAGGATATCCCGGGCAACGTGGCCCAGGCAAAACGCCTGGAGGCCGAAGGCTGCCAGATCATCCGCGTCACCGTGCCCACGCCCGCCGATGCGGCAGTGGTGCGCGCGCTGAAAGCGGCGGTGAACATGCCGGTGGTGGCGGATATCCATTTTGACTATAAAGCGGCCCTGGCTGCCATCGAGGCCGGGGCCGACAAAATCCGCCTGAATCCGGGCAACATCGGCTCGGAGGATCGGGTGGAGCAGGTGGTGCGCGCGTGCAAGGAACGGGGCGTGCCCATCCGCATCGGCGTCAACGGCGGCAGCCTGGAAAAGCATATCCTGGAACAATACGGCGGCGTAACGCCGCAGGCGCTGGTGGACAGCGCACTGTACCATGTGCGCCTTCTGGAAAAGCATGATTTTCATGACATTGTCATTTCCATCAAATCTTCCAATGTGCCCGTTGTGGTGCAGGCCTACCGGCTGCTGAGCCGCGTGTGTGACTATCCGCTGCATGTCGGCGTCACCGAAGCGGGCACCTACCGCATGGGGCTGATCAAATCCGCCATGGGCATCGGCACCCTGCTGATGGAGGGCATCGGCGATACCATCCGCGTGTCCCTCACCGATGACCCCGCTAAGGAGGTGCAGGCCGGCTTTGACATCCTGCGGGCGGCGGGCCATGCTGTGCCCGGGCCCGAGGTGATCAGCTGCCCTACCTGCGGGCGAACCAGCATCGATGTGGCCGGTATCGCCGATGAGGTGGAACGGCGCCTGCGCGGCTGCCGCGCTTCCATCAAAGTGGCGGTGATGGGCTGTGTGGTCAACGGCCCGGGTGAGGCCAGGGAGGCCGATATCGGTATTGCCGGCGGCCGGGACTGCGCCATGCTGTTTGTCAAGGGCCGCCAGGTGCGTATGCTGCGGGGGGATATTGTGGGCCAGCTGGTGGAGGAAGTGTACGCGCTGCTGTCCGGTGGGCAGCAGCGTGAAGATGTGGACGGAATGCAGGGTGCATTGAGCGAATGAAACCGTTGCTGACGCAGCTTTGGCCGCAGTTTTCGGCGGACAGCGATTTTATGGCCAGCTTTTCCGGCGCGTTGGTGGAGCGCGTGGAGGCCGACCGAAGAAACAAGATCATTACAGTGGTGTACCGTACGGTGCAGCCTGTGCCCGGCAGCCAAAGGGCACGGCTGGCCGCCTCTCTCGAACCGCTGTTCCCGGGCTTTGCCGTAAAACTGCAGGGCCTGTTTGATTATGACTGCCTGACACCTGGCGCCGTGCTGGATCTGGCCGAGGAGCTGAAGGAAGAAGGGCTGCCGATCAATGGCTTTTTGACAGGCGCCACCGCCGAATTTACCCGGGAAGCCATTGACATACATGTAAAAAACGGAACCGAGCTGCTGAACCTGATCGAATTCACGCGCCATCTGGCGGAACTGATCGAAGCGCGCACTGCGGTAAAGCCGGCGGTGCGGCTGATCGGAGATGAGGCCATCGTGGCGGAAGAAGTGGAAAGGGCCATCCTGAAAAAGGCCCCGCCGGTCAAGCAGTATGAAAAGAAAAAAGGCCCTGTGCTGAAGGTGGACGGGCTGGATCTGGAGGATGCCCCGGCCAAGGTGGTGGCGGGCCATACCTTCCAGCCCGGCGGCTTTGCCAAGCTGTCGGACCTGGGCGGCCAGAGCGCCGGTAAGGTGACGATTTGGGGTGATGTGTTCGCTACGGAACTCAAGGGCAGCTTCAACAAGATCTATACCATTTCCCTGACGGATTACACGGGTTCCATCAATTTGAAAGTCCGCATGAAGATGGATGAAAACAGTACTGCCTGGGATGAGGTCGGCGCCGGCGATACGCTGATTGTCAAAGGGGACTGTGCCTACGACAAATATGAACGGGATTATGTGGTGTATCCCTACGACGTGCTGAAGGTAGTGCGCCGCCCCCGCACGGACAGCGCTCCGGAAAAACGGGTGGAGCTGCATCTGCACACGCGGCTGTCCACCATGGACGGCTTCTGCGACCCAAAGGCCATTGTGAACCTGGCTCACCGCATGGGCCACCGGGCTGTGGCCATCACCGATCACGGCGTGGTGCAGGGCTACCCGGAAGCCATGCTGGCGGTGGATGACATCCATAAAAAGGATCCGGACTTCAAGCTGATCTACGGCTGCGAGGCGTACTTCGTGGACGACATGGTGCCCGTGGTGTACGGCCGCGGGGACGGGCCCATGAGCCAGTCTTTCGTGGTGTTCGACCTGGAAACCACCGGCCTGTCACCCACGGACTGCCGCATCACCGAACTGGGGGCCGTGGTGGTGGAAAATGGCCGGATCACCGAAAGCTATAACGCCTTTGCCAATCCCGGCTGCCATATTCCGGAGGAAGTTACCCGCCTGACGGGCATCACCGATGAGATGGTGGCCGGCGCCGACGACCAGGAGACCGCCGTGCGCAAATTTCTGGAATTTGCTGCCGGACGGGTGCTGGTGGCCCACAATGCCCATGGTTTCGATATCCGCTTCCTCAAGGCGGCGGCTGAACGCTATGGCCTGCCGTTTGCCAATACTTATCTGGACACGCTGCCCTTGGCGCAGACACTGTACCTGGGACTGCACAATTATAAGCTGGACACCATCGGCAAATACCTGGAGATCCCCCCTTTTGAGCATCATCGCGCCTGTGACGATGCCCGTGCCCTGGCACAGATCTTTGTGAAAATGATCGAGGATCTGGAACTGCGGGGCGTCAAACGGCTGGAGAAAGTGAATACGGGCTTGGGCAGCACCCGGGCACTGGCCAAAAAGAACTACCATCTGATCATCCTGGTGAAGGACCAGGCGGGCATGAAGAACCTGTACCGCATTATCTCCGCTGCCCACATGGACTATTTCTTCAAAGTGCCCCGGGTGCCCCGCAGCCTGCTGAATAAATACCGCCAGGGCCTGTTGATCGGGTCAGCCTGCGAGGCCGGGGAGCTGTACCGGGCCATCGTGGACGGCCGCAGTTTTGCAGAACTGAAAGAGATTGCCGCCTATTACGATTTCTTGGAAGTTCAGCCGCTGGGCAACAATGAATACATGCTGCGGGAGCACATTGTGGATTCCATGGAGCAGATCCAGGAGTTCAATAAGACGGTGATCCGTCTGGGGGAAGCGCTGCATAAACCGGTGGTGGCCACCGGTGACGTGCACTTCACCAACCCGGAGGATGCCGTTTACCGCGCGGTGCTGCAGGCGGGCAACGGTTTTGCGGACGCAGACAACCAGGCGCCGCTGTACTTTCGGGATACAGAAGATATGCTCAAGCAGTTCAGCTACCTGCCCAAGGAAAAGGCCTATGAGATCGTCGTCACCAACCCCAACAAGATCGCCGATGTCATCAGCGGCGACGTGCGGGCCATCCCCAGGGGGCTGTACACGCCCAGCATCGAGGGGGCGGACGAATCCCTGCGGGAGGATACCCTGCGCAACGCCAAAGCCCGCTACGGCGACCCGCTGCCCGAGCTGATCCAAAAGCGGCTGGACCGTGAACTGGACTCCATCATCAAGCATGGCTTCGCCGTGCTGTACGTCATCGCCCAGCGCCTGGTGCTGAAGAGCGAGGAGTACGGCTACCTGGTGGGCTCCCGGGGGTCCGTGGGTTCGTCGGCCGTGGCCCACTTCTCCGGCATTTCCGAAGTGAACAGCCTGCCGCCTCACTACCTGTGCCCTGAATGCCACTGGAGCGAGTTCTACACCGACGGCTCCGTGGCCGACGGCTTTGACCTGCCCGACCGCAACTGCCCCAAGTGCGGCGCCAAGTGCATTGTGGATGGCCACGACATCCCCTTCGAGACCTTCCTGGGCTTCGACGGCGACAAGGAACCGGACATCGACCTGAACTTTTCCGGTGATGTACAGAGCCGCATCCACCGCTACACCGAAGATATTTTCGGAAAGGACCATGTGTTCAAAGCGGGCACCATCAGCGGCCTGCAGGATAAAACGGCTTACGGCTATGTGAAGAAATACCTGGAAGAGCGAGGCCGGACGGTGAACCGCGCCGAGGAAAACCGCCTGGTGCACGGCTGCGTGGGTGTCAAGCGCACCACGGGCCAGCACCCCGGCGGTATGGTGGTGGTGCCCAGCAACTATGATGTATACGATTTCTGCCCCGTGCAGCACCCCGCCGATGACAAGGACAAAGGCGTCATCACCACGCACTTTGAGTTCAAATACCTCCATGACACCATCCTGAAGCTGGACGAGCTGGGCCACGATGTGCCCACGATGTACAAGTATCTGGAGGACATGACGGGCATCAAAATGACCGATGTGCCAATGAACGACCAGAAAGTGATTTCACTGCTGATTTCACCCGAGGCCCTGGGCGTCACGCCGGAGCAGATCGACAGCCAGACAGGCACATTCGGTATCCCGGAGATGGGCACTAATTTTGTGCGCGGCATGCTCATCGAAGCCCAGCCCAAAAGCTTTTCCGACCTGATCCAGATCTCCGGCCTGTCCCACGGCACTGACGTGTGGAACGGAAACGCCCAGGATTTGATCCGCGACGGCGTGTGCACCATTTCTGATGTGATCGGCACCCGTGACAGCATTATGACCTATCTGCTGCACAAGGGGGTGGAACCCAAACAGGCATTTACCATTATGGAGCTGACCCGCAAGGGCAAAGTGGCCAAAGGCGGTTTCCCCGAGGGCGTGGAGGAAATGCTGCGGGCCCACGATGTGCCCGAATGGTATCTGGACAGCTGCAAGAAGATCAAGTACATGTTCCCCAAGGGCCACGCCGTGGCCTACCTGATGGCTGCTGTCCGCCTGATGTGGTTCAAGGTGTATCACCCGCTGGCGTTTTATGCCACCTACTTCACCGTGCGCGGCGAGGACATCGATTATGAAGCCGCGGTGGGAGGCGTGAAAGTGGCCAAACTGCACCTGAGAGAGGTGAATGCCCGGCTCAAAGAGGAGAAAAAGGCCAAAGACGAAGATATCCTGGCCAGCTTGCAGATCGTCAACGAGATGCTGCAGCGGGGTTATGAGTTTTTGCCTGTGCGCGTGGGCAAAAGCCGTGCCAAAGTATATGCCATCGAGGACGGCAAAATCCGTCTGCCCTATATGGCCCTGAAGGGCCTGGGAGAGAGTGCCGCCACTGCCCTGGAGCAGGCTACTCTGGGCGGGCAGGAGTACCTGTCCGCAGATGAGCTGCAGGCGGCCACCGGCGCTTCCAGCGCCATCATGGAACTGCTGGATTCCATCGGCGCGCTGGGGGATATGCCGCGGTCCAACCAGGTCTCGTTTTTCTGAAAAGGGCATGGCTGCGCCGCCCGGTGCATTCCACAACAGGCGGCGCTTTCCCTTGCACAAAACCACAAAAAGTAGTATACTCAAACAGTATATGGAATCCATGCGGGCATCGCCCTGCAGGAAAGGGGGAGGAACCCATGAACCCTGTCAATTTTACGCGAAACGAACACGCGGCCGCTGTGCTGGCCGCTTATTATGAGACGCCGCCCATGGCCTATGTCCACTCTTTCGGCTGCCAGCAGAACGTGAATGACGGCGAAAAGATCCTGGGCATCCTGATGGATCTGGGCTGCGGCCAGGCCCAGCGGCTGGAGGATGCAGACATCATTGTATTCAACACCTGCGCCGTGCGTGAACATGCCGAACAGCGCGTGTTCGGCAATGTGGGCGCGCTGAAAAAGCTGAAGGAGCAAAACCCCCGGCTGATGATCGCTGTGTGCGGCTGTATGCCCCAGCAGGCCCATGTGGTGGAAAAATTCAAGCATAGCTATCCCTTTGTGGACATCGTCTTCGGCACCGGCGCCATCGACCGCCTGCCGGAGATGATCTGCCAGCGCATCGAAGGGCACAAGCGTGTGATGCGTCAGCCGGAGGAGCGCACGGACATTGTGGAGCATATGCCCATCCGCCGTGACTCTGCCTTCCGGGCGTGGCTGCCCATCATGTACGGGTGCGACAACTTCTGTTCGTACTGCATTGTGCCCTATGTGCGCGGGCGCGAGCGCAGCCGCCGCAGCGCCGATATCCTGGCCGAGTTCCGGCAGCTGGTGGCCGACGGCTACAAGGACATCACCCTGCTGGGCCAGAATGTGAACAGCTATGGCAAGGGCCTGGGCGAAGAGCTGGATTTTGCCGATCTTCTGGCAATGCTGGCCGCCGTGCCCGGTGATTACCGCATCCGCTTCATGACCAGCCATCCCAAGGATGCCACGAAAAAGCTCATTGACACCATGGCGTCCAGCGACCATATCGCGAAACATCTGCACCTGCCGGTACAGTCCGGATCGGACACGATCCTGCAGGCGATGAACCGCAGGTACACGGCGGCCCGGTACTTGGAGCTGATAGATTATGCAAAGCAGACCATACCGGAAATGACCTATTCCAGCGATATCATCGTGGGATTCCCCGGGGAGACGGAAGAGGATTTCCGTCGGACGGAAGAGCTGGTGCGGCGTGTGGAATATATGCAGCTGTTCACCTTTATTTACTCCAAGCGCGCCGGCACCCCGGCCGCCCGCCTGCCGGACCCCACGCCTCATGCCGAAAAGGCCGCGCGCATCGCCCGTCTGGTGGCCATCCAGGACGCCGTAGTGGAAAAACTGACGGCTGCCCTGGTGGGCACGGAAGTGCAGGTGCTGGTGGAGGGGCCTGGCCGCACGCCGGGTGTCTTTACCGGCCGTTTGGACAACAATATGGTGGTGGAGGTGCCCGGCCCCGCGCCGGTGGGGCAATTTGCTTTCGCCCGCATTGAAAGCGCCAAGGGCGCCGTACTGAAAGGCCGGCTGGTGTAAGTCCGGTACGTCCGCCTGAAAAAGGGCCCGGGAAGGGCCGGGCTGCAGGCGGCATCAACAAAAATGCAAAGGAGACTGAAGATTATGGCAAAAGATGCAATCACCCTGTTCAAAGAGGCTGCCGTTCAGCTGCAGCATGAAGAGGCCTACCTGGCTTTGTCGCATGCACTGAAAATGAACGATGAAGACGAGGCGCTGCAGCAGCTGATCGGGGACTTCAATCTGGCGCGCATCGATTTGAACAGCGAGCTTTCCAAACCGGCCGCGGAAAAAGATCAGGACAAGGTGGCACGCCTGAATGACCGCGTCAGCGAACTGTACAACCAGATCATGGCCAACGAGAGCATGGCTGTGTACAATGAAGCCAAGGGAGAAGTAGAGCAGATCATCAGCCATATCAACGCCATTGTCAACACAGCCATCAACGGCGGAGATCCCATGACGGTAGAGCAGCCCAGCGCCTGCACGGGTTCCTGCGCTTCCTGCGCCGGCTGCCACTGAGCAGGACGGGCCCAAGCGGGAAGTTGAACAAAAGAAGGAAACGGTGAAATTATGGCGGCACTGTCCCCGATGATGCAGCAATATTTTGAGATGAAAAAGCAGCATCCAGACAAGATCCTGTTTTTCCGTCTGGGCGATTTTTACGAGATGTTTTTTGATGATGCCATTTTGGCATCCAAAGAACTGGAGCTGACCCTCACAGGCCGCGACTGCGGCCAGGAACAGCGGGCACCCATGTGCGGTGTGCCCTTCCACTCCTATGAAGGCTATGTGGCCAAACTGATCGCCAAAGGATACAAAGTTGCCATCTGCGAACAAATGGAGGATCCCGCCCAGGCCAAAGGCCTGGTAAAGCGGGATATTGTGCGCGTGGTTACCCCTGGCACCGTTATTGAGAGCAGCATGCTGCAGGATGACAAAAACAATTATATTGCCAGCCTGTATCTGCACGAAGGCAGGGTGGGCGTGTGCTTCGCGGACGTCTCCACCGGCACTGCTCATACAACGATCCTTGCCGGCGACAAACTGGATATCCAGATCATCTCTGAACTGTGCCGCTACACCCCCAGCGAGGTGCTGTTCAATACCGCCCTGCTGAACTGCAAGGCCGTCACCGCCTACATCAAGCAGCAGCTGGGCTGCGCAGTGGAACTGGCCGAGGAGGAGCGGTATGACCCTGCAGCCTGCCGTTCTGCCCTGCAAAACCAATTTGGCCCGGCATATGAACAGGCCACCGGCCGGCGCTGGGACGACGAGGCGTCTCTGGCTTTGGCGGTGCTGCTGGGCTATCTGGCCGAAACCCAGAAAAAAGGTGTAGAGCGGCTGAAGACCGTAGATAATTACGCTGAAGCACAGTTCATGCAGCTGTCTCCGGTAACTCGTGCCAATTTGGAACTGACGGAGACCATGCGCGGCAGGGAGAAAAAAGGCACGCTGCTGTGGGTGCTGGACAAGACCCAGACGGCCATGGGCAAGCGCCTGCTGCGCAGCTGGATCGAACAGCCTCTGGTAAGCGTGGCGGCCATCAACAGCCGTCTGGATGGCGTAGAGGAACTGCTGGCTGCCACGATGGCCCGGCAGGATCTGCGTCAGGCACTGGGGTATGTGTTCGATTTGGAACGACTGATGACCCGTGCCGTCTATGGTTCGGCCACGCCCCGGGAGATATACGCCCTGGCATCTACCTGCGCCCAGCTGCCCCAGATCCGCCGCCTGGCCGGAAGCTTTTCCTGCGAGGAATTGTCGGGGATCCTGGCGGATCTTGATGAGCTGGCTGATGTGCGGGAGAGGATCTTCGCCGCGGTGGATGAAAACGCCCCGGCTCTTTTGAAGGACGGCGGCGTCATCAAGGCGGGCTACAGCCAAGAGGTGGACGAGCTGCGGGATATCATGGCCGGCGGCAAGGGCTTTTTGGGCGAGATGGAAGCAAAGCTGAAGGAAGAAACCGGTATCCGCACATTGAAGATCGGCTACAACCGGGTGTTCGGCTATTATATCGAAGTCAGCAAATCTTTCACAAGCCAAGTGCCCGAGACCTTTGTGCGCAAGCAGACCCTGACCAATGGCGAGCGGTACATCACCCCCGAACTCAAAGAGCTGGAAAACAAGATCCTGGGTGCCGGTGAGCGCCTGGCCGCGCTGGAGCGCCAGCTGTTCGACGAATTGCTGCACGCTGTCAGCGCACAGCTGCCTCGCATCCAGCGCACGGCCGGCGCTCTGGCCCGTCTGGATGTCCTGTGCAGCCTGGCCGAGACGGCGGCCAACAACAATTATGTGCGCCCGGCCGTGGATGCCGGTGACCGGCTGGTGATCCGTGAAGGCCGCCATCCGGTGATTGAACAGATGCTGAAGGGCAATTTGTTCGTGCCCAACGATACCGTGCTGGACTGCGGTGAAAACCGCTGCCTGATCATTACCGGCCCCAATATGGCCGGCAAGTCCACCTATATGCGCCAGACGGCGCTGATTGCCCTGATGGCGCAGATCGGCTCTTTTGTTCCGGCGGCCAGCTGTGAGATGGGGGTGGTGGACGCCATCTTTACCCGGGTGGGCGCTTCGGACGATCTGGCTGCGGGCCAGTCGACCTTTATGGTGGAGATGACCGAGGTGGCCGATATCCTGCGCAGTGCTACGCCCAAAAGCCTGGTGGTCCTGGACGAGATCGGGCGCGGCACATCCACTTTTGACGGCATGAGTATTGCCAGGGCGGTAGTGGAGCATATTGCGGACCGCGATGCAGACTTGGGGTGCAAAACCTTGTTCGCAACCCATTACCACGAGCTGACCGATTTGGAAAACAGTGTGGACGGGGTAAAAAACTACAACATTGCCGTCAAAAAGCGCGGGGATGACATCACCTTCCTGCGGCGTATCGTCCGCGGCCCGGCAGATGACAGCTACGGTATCCAGGTGGCGAAGCTGGCTGGCCTGCCGGACTGCGTCACCGACCGTGCCAAGCAGATCCTGAAGGTGCTGGAGGCCAACGCCCCCGACGCCAACCGGGTTACCCAGCTGGACTTCGACGCCGTGGAGCACTTTGCCCAGGCCGAAGTGCCCGGCGAGCTGGTGGAAAAGCTGCAGGCAACTGATATTGAGACCCTGACGCCGCTGGAGGCGCTGAATTTCTTGTACGAGCTGAAAAAGACGCTGGCCGAGGCGTAAAGCCTGCAGCGGAAAAGGGGAGAGGCAAATGGCAAAAATTCAGGTGCTCAGCCCGCATACCGCGGAGCTGATTGCCGCCGGCGAGGTAGTGGAGCGGCCCGCCTCCGTGGTGAAGGAGCTGGCCGAAAACGCGGTGGATGCCGGTGCGCGGCATATCGCCGTATCCATCGAGCGGGGCGGCGTCTCCCTGATCCAGGTGTCGGACGACGGGAGCGGCATCGAGGCCGAGTATCTGCCCACCGCCTTCCTGCGCCACGCCACCAGCAAGATCCGGACGGAGGATGATCTGGAGAACATCACCACCCTGGGCTTTCGCGGCGAGGCGCTGCCCTCCATTGCCGGCGTGGCCCGGGTAGAGGTGCTGACCAAAACCCCTCGGGACGAGTTTGCGTGCCTGTACCGCATCGAAGGCGGCCGCGAACTGGGCATGGAGGCCGGTGCGCGCCCGGTGGGCACCACCTTCACCGTGCGGGATCTGTTTTATAATGTCCCCGCCCGTATGAAGTTTCTGAAAAAAGACCAGAGTGAGGGGAACTATGTCACCGATGTGATGACCCACATGGCCCTGTCCCATCCGGAGATCGCCTTCAAGTTTGTCCGTGAGGGCAGGCTGCAGTTTCAGACACCCGGTGACGGGGATCTGCGCAGCGCTGCTTCGGCCGTGCTGAACCGGGACTTTGCCCGGGAGCTGCTGGAGACCGAACATACACAGGGCGGCTATCGGGTGACAGGGCTGGTGACGCCGCCGAAAAACTGTCGGGCCAGCCGTGCGATGCAGTTCTTTTTCATCAACGGCCGCTTCGTGAAAAACCGCACCATGATGGCTGCTCTGGAGGCTGCCTATAAGGGCACGCTGATGCAGGGCAAATTCCCGGGCGGGGTTTTGATGCTGCAGATGCCGGCCCAACTGGTGGATGTGAACGTCCATCCGGCCAAGACGGAGGTGCGTTTTGCACGGGAGAAAGAAGTGTTCGACGCGGTGTACGCCGCGGTGAAAGCGGCTCTGAGTGCGCCGGGCAGCCTGGAAGAACCGTTCTCCTTTTCGGGCAGCGGCCAGCAGGTGCCGCCGCCGGTGCATCCGGTCCAGGTTACTGACCCCTTTGCGGTGCGTCGGGCGCCTTCGCCGCAGCCCCGGCAGGCCGATGTCAAACCGGTGGCAACCGTGCTGCCGGACATTGCGGAGGATTACGGCTTTTGGCGGGACAAGGTCAAGCCTATGCCCATTCCCGACGCCGGCAGCGGGCCTGTGTATCTCGCCACGGCGGCGAAGGCGCCGTATGTCCCTCCGGCCAGCGCCCATACGCCCATTACGCCCGAGATGAAAGCCCGGGCCAGGGCGGCTCAGCGGCGCATGCAGGGGCTGGATGTGGAGCCGGACAGCGGGGAAGAAGCCCTGCCGTCCGTTCCGGTGAAGGCGAAGGCACAGGCAGGCCCTGCCGAAAATGAGCCGCCGGTGCAGCCGGTGCAGACGGTTTTGCCCGGCGCAGTGCCGCTGGAGGAAAATCTTCGGTTCGTGGGCGAAGTATTCGGCACCTATATCATCGCCCAGCGCGGCAAAGAGCTTTGTTTTATTGACAAGCACGCGGCCCATGAGCGGATTCTGTACGAGAAACTGGCGGAAAACTACGGCCGTGTGGACAGCCAGCTGCTGATGCAGCCGGTGGTGGTGCAGCTTTCCGCCGATGAAAAAAACGCATTGCTGGCCGCCAAAGAATTGCTGGCTGACAGCGGGATCGAACTGGATGATTTTGGTGCGGGCACTGTGGCAGTTCGCACCGTGCCGGCCGATGTGGTGCCGGCTGACGTAGAGGACCTGGTGGTGGATGTGGCCGGCCGGCTGCTGGCAGACCCCCGCCAGACCGTGAGCGAAAAAACGGAATGGGTGCTTCACTCCATTGCCTGCCGAGCAGCCGTCAAGGCTGGGGATAAAACCCATCCCACCCGGCTGCTGCAGTTGGCGCAGGCGGTGCTGGACAGGAAGATCCCGCCTTTCTGCCCCCATGGGAGGCCGGTGGCGCTGCGGGTTACATTAAAGGAGCTGGAAAAACAGTTTGGCAGACAAGGTTAGTATTTTGGTGCTGTGCGGCCCCACTGCTACAGGCAAAACGGCGCTGGCTGCCGCGCTGGCCCGCAGGCTGGGCGGCGAAGTGGTGGGGGCCGACTCCATGCAGGTATATCGCGGCCTGCCCATTGGTACGGCGGCGCCCACGGCCGGGGAGATGGACGGCGTGCCTCATCACCTGATTGGCTTTTTGGACCCGGCGCAGCCGTTTTCGGTGGCTGATTATGTGCGCCTGGCATCGGCCTGTGTTGCGGATATCTGCGCCCGGGGCCGTGTCCCCATTGTGGCCGGCGGAACGGGGCTGTATCTTTCCAGCCTGGTGGAGGGGCTGCGCTTTGCCGGCGAAAAAGCGGCACCAGGCCTGCGGGAAGAACTGCAGCAGCGCCTGGCCCGGGAGGGCATCGCCCCGCTGTACGCCGAACTGCAGCAAATTGACCCGGCCTATGCCGCTACGCTGCATCCCAATAACCATGGGCGGGTGCTGCGTGCGTTGGAACTGTACCGGCAGACGGGGCGCACCATGTCCTGGCAGCTGGCCCATTCCCGCCCGGCAGAACATCCCTATCATGCGCTGCTGTACGGGCTGGATTTCCCACAGCGAAGCCAGCTGTATGCGCGCATCAATGCCCGGGTGGATGCTATGATGGATGCCGGCCTGCTGGAAGAGGCGCGCGGGGTGTATGCACATCGCGGGGCCTACCGAACGGCAGCCCAGGCAATTGGCTACAAAGAGTTTTTTCCGTATTTTGAAGGCGCGGCACCTTTGGAAAGCTGTGTTGAACAACTCAAGCAGGCCACCCGCCGATATGCCAAACGGCAGCTGACCTGGTTCCGCCGTATGGCAGGGCTTCGCTGGGAACAGGCGGCCGATCCCACTGCGGCGGAGCGTATTGCGGCAGCCTGGCGGGAATGGCACGCGTAGCCGGCAAGGAGAGGAGCGATAGACCCAGTGAAACCCAGACGGAAGCGCAGCCTGGGAAAATGGCTGGCGCTGGTGATGCTGTGCATTCCCATTGTTTATATTGCCCTGCAGGTGTTTCAGCGGGCAACCCGCTCTTACACGGTGCAGGCGGCGGTGGCTTACCGTATGGCGGACACTTTGACCTGCGACGGCGTGCTGGGTACGCAGGAGGCCGAAATTCCCTGGACGCCCGACTCCGGAACATTGAGCTATGTGGCCTACAACGGCGAGCGCGTGTCTGCCGGCACGACGGTGGCCCAGGTATTTGCCAGTGAACAGGCGGCCGAGAGTTACGCAAGGTATCAGCAGCTGCAGCAGGAACTGGATGTGCTGGAAGAATCCCAGGCCAGCCTGGAGACATACTCGCTGGATATTGAAGCGCTGACGCGGCAGCGCCTGTACGATGTGTACGATGTGCTGGATGCCGTGGACAGCGGCAGCTATACGGCCGTGCCGGAACTGCGCAGCGATCTGCAGCTGACGCAGAACAAAATCCTGGCGGGAACCGGCGCTGCCACCGACTTTTCGTCCCGCATCAGCGAATTGACGGCACTGCGGGACGCGGCGCTGTCCGCAGGAGATTCGACACCGGTGACAGCCCCGGCGGCCGGGTACTTTGTCTCCGGCCAGGATTCCGAGCAAAAGCAGTTTGCCATCGAACAGCTGGACGCCATGACGCCGGCTGAGCTGCAGGAGGCTGCGGCACAGCCCGCCCGTGAAAACGACGCATCGGTGGCAGGTAAACTGGTGCTGGATTATCACTGGCGCTTTTATACCGCCGTCAGTGCCGAAGACGCAGAAAAGTTTGCGGTGGGGGACAGCCTGACACTGTCCTTTCACAATCTCTCCAGCGAGGAGTTCCCTGTTGAAGTGGAAAGCGTCGCCTTGGACGAAGAAACCGGTCTTGCCAAGGTGGTGCTGCTGTGCAATTACATCAATGGCACGGTTGTCACCCAGGAGCAAGCCCAGGCAACAGTTGCTTTCCAAGTATATGAAGGCCTGCGCATCCCGGCGCAGGCCCGCCATACGGTGGAAGGGCAGAACTGTGTCTATGTCAAATTTGGAGATCGCGCTTACCAGTGCCCCATTGAGATCCTGTATGAAGATGACGACTACATTCTGGTTTCATCCGATTACGAGGCCGGTGTCAACGAACTGGAGCTGTATGACGAAGTGATTGTGGAAGGCATGGATCTGTATCACGGGAAAGTGCTGGATTGAGGCGCTTTTTTGAAAAATTTGGTGCAAATGCGTGAAACCCGGCGGGAACGATTGACAATTCTACGGAAAAATAGGATAATAAAACCATTAGCAGCCGTGCCCGGGGGTGGATATGCCTTATGCAGGGGCGGCATATCAAAGGAGAGTCAGCATGGGAATGTTCGATAAAATCAAAGGCATGATGGGTGTGCCGGAGTCCGGCGATTATGATGAAGGCGATATGGAGTACGCCGAGGACGATGCCGGCTACGGTGAGCAGGAAGAGTACCGCGGCGAACAGGAAACTGCCGGCAAGCGCGGCAACAAGGTGGTCAATATCAATTCCACCATGCAGCTGCAGGTGGTTTTGGTGAAGCCGGAGCGCTTTGACGATGCTTCCGCCATTGCGGACCATCTGAATGCCAAGCGCACGGTGGTGCTGAACCTGGAATCTACCAGCAAGGAGATTTCCCGCCGTCTGGTTGATTTCCTTTCCGGCGTAGCTTACGCCAACAATGGGCAGATCAAACGAGTGGCGGCCAGCACCTTCATCATCACGCCGTATAACGTGGATATCATGGGGGATTTGCTGGATGAGCTCGAGAGCAACGGCGTCTTCTTCTGACACCGCACCGCGCAGGCGGGGATATATTCCGCCGGCCGATGAAGAAGAGCGGGTGCTGGTGCGCCATGTGGCGGATTTGTGCCGGGCGGCCCAGTATGGCCGCGGCGCGCGTGCCACGGGCTTTCTCAATGACCGGCAGCAGGATCTGGCCCGGGCGGGCATGTCCGGCTATGCGGGCTGTGCCCGCTTTTGGGGAGGCTATCCGGAAGCAGAACGCTGCGTGCTGGCCCTGAACGGCGAAAAAGAACCGCAGGATGAGGACTTCGGTATCGTCTGCCTGCAGGTGACGCCGACGCCGTCGCCTGCAAAACTGACCCATCGGGATTATCTGGGCGCTTTGCTGGCGCTGGGGATCAAGCGCGAAGGAATAGGCGATATTCTGGTGGATTCCGCCGGCGGCGCCCGGGTCTATGTCCGTGGTGCGGCGGTACAGCTGGTTCAAAACCAGCTTGCCGGCGTAGGGCGGGCATCGGTGCGGGTGGAACCCGTGCAGGAAGACGCAGGCCGTGCTGCGGCGCCGGCAGCGGAGGAACAGCGGACCACGGTGCCTTCGCTGCGGCTGGATGCTGTTTTGTCCGCCATGCTGCACATTGGGCGCACGGCGGCGGCAGCGCTGGTACGCGGCGGTGCCGTGAGCGTCAACCATGTGCAGACAGATCGCGCACATTACGAGATTTTCGAAGAGGATGTTATTACGGTGCGTGGCCGCGGCAAATACCGTGTGTGCCAGGCGGGAGCGCACAGCAAAAAGGGGCGGATTATTCTGTCCTACCGCCAATATTGAAAGGGGCTTTCTCTATGAATGTGGACGACATCCGGAATGTGGTATTTGACAAGGCCATGCGTGGTTACCGCATGGAAGAAGTGGATGCGTTCCTGGCCCAGGTGGCCTCGGAATTCGAAAAGCTGAACAAAGAAAAAGAGGATCTTGAGAAGAAGCTGTATATTCTGGCCGAAAAGGTGGATCAGTACCGCAACGATGAGGATACCCTGAAAACGGCCCTTCTGAACGCCCAGCGCATGGGTGAGAGCGTGATCTACGAAGCACGGCAGAAGGCGGAAACCATTGTGTACGAGGCCAACACCAAGGCCAGCCAGGCTAAGGATGAGGCAACACAGCATGTGGCGGATATGGAGATGCAGCTCAACCGCCTGAAGGCGGAGGTAGCCAATTTCAAAGGCAGCGTGCTGACTCTGTATCGCCAGCACATCGAACTGCTCAGCCAGATCCCCGGGGAGGAGCGCGCCCCCAAGCGCGAGGCCGCAGCGGCCCCGGTGGTGGATGCCCAGGGCAAACAGCCGGCGCCGGAGCAGAAAAAAGCCCAGGCGCCCGCGCCCGCATCGGCGGAACGGCCGCAGGATGCTTCGGCCCGCGCCGAAAGCAAAAAACAGCGCCCGGCCCGCGGCAAGACGCAGCCGGAGAAGCAGGAAGACGATTATCACACCATTGCCTTCGATTTTGATGCTGATGAAGCCGGCGACGTTTATGCGGATGACGGCTATGACGGCGTGGAAGAAGGCTATGATGAAGATCTGGACCTGCCCCGTACGCCCTTTGACGACGAAGAGGACGAAGACGCCGAAGACGAGCTGCGCCCCGCCCGTCCTTCGGAGCTGGACACCTACCAGGACATCAGCTTGGATTGACCTGAAATAATTGCCGGCCCGGTGCCGGCCAGCAGATAGCGGGGTTTGCGCGCAAACGCCGCTATTTTTGCTTGTCAGGACAGGAAAGGATGAAACGGGATGTTGCTGAATATATTGGTGATCGCGGCGCTGATCGCGCTGGATCAGGCAACCAAATATCTGGCCACGATGTACTTGGCACCGGTGGGGTCCATGCCTTTGTTTCCCGGTGTAATGGAGCTGCAGTATTATCTCAACGACGGGGCGGCATTCAGCATCCTGTCGGGTGTAGAAGGCGGTCAGATCATTCTTCTGACGGTCACCGGCGTGGTGCTGGCCGCCATGACGGTATATCTGTTTTGGAAAAAGCCCGCGGGTCTGGTGCGGGCGGCGTTGCTGCTGACGATCAGCGGCGGCCTGGGCAATTTTATCGACCGTGCGCTCAATGGCGTGGTGGTGGATTTTTTTGCGCCCACGTTCATTCATTTCGCGGTGTTCAATGTGGCGGATGTATTTGTGTGTACCGGTGTGGGGCTGTTGTTCCTGGCAGTGCTGCTGGAGGAACTGGCCGCCCGGAAGAAACCGGAGGGCGGCCAGGCCCCCCAGCAGCCGGCTGCGGATATGGACGGACAAGAGAGCCGGCAGGAGGGCGCAGTACCGCGCGGCACAGAGGAAGGGCGGCCGGATGGAACGCCTTGAATTTACCGTGCAGCCCGAAGAGGCGGGGCAGCGGCTGGACAAGCTGGCGGCAGCCCGCTTTCCGCAGATGACCCGCAGCCGCCTGCAGCAGCTGATGGCAGAGGGGCTGGTACAGTGTTCCGGTATACCGGCGGGCAAAAACACAAAGCCCCGGGCCGGTGATACGGTGTCCATCCGGGTGCCACAGGCGCAGCCTGCAGAAATTGTGCCGCAGCCGATCCCGCTTGATATTATCTATGAGGATGACTGCCTGCTGATTGTGAACAAGCCCAAAGGGATGGTGGTACATCCGGCCCCGGGCAACCCGGACGGCACGCTGGTAAATGCGCTGATGGCGCACTGCGGCGGACAGCTCAGCGGCATCAATGGCCAGCTGCGCCCGGGCATCGTTCACCGCATCGACAAGGACACCAGCGGCTTGCTGGTCGTGGCCAAAGACAATGAGGCCCATCTGGCGCTCAGCGCCCAGTTTGCCGTTCACAGTATTACACGGGTGTACCACACGGTGGTATATGGGGGCTTTTCCGGCCAGGACGGTGCTGTGGAGGGGCTTATCGGGCGCCATCCGGTGGACCGCAAGCGCATGGCAGTGGTGCAGAAAAACGGCAAATATGCTTATACAGCCTATCATGTCGAACAGCGCTATCAGGGGTTTACTCATTTGTCGGTGCGCCTGCGCACGGGGCGCACCCACCAGATTCGGGTGCATTTGGCCAGTATCGGCCATCCGGTGGCCGGCGATGCCGTGTACGGCCCCAAGCAGGTGATTGCCCGGCTGCAGGGCCAGTGCCTGCATGCGAAAACATTGGGGTTCCTTCACCCGCGCACGGGCCGGTATGTGGAATTTGACAGCCCGCTGCCGGAGTATTTCACGGCATTTACAAAGCAGCTGCAGCAAATTTGAAGGAAGGGGGCGTGTGCTGTGGCAATCCAGTCGCTGCAGGATATCCTGGTGGTGTCCGACATCGATAATACCCTTTTGTCCATGGCGCACGGCATGCCCAGTGTCAACCGCACCACCATCGAATTGTTCTGCCGCATGGGCGGCAACTTTACGCTGGCTACGGGGCGCACCAATGAGTCGGTGCGCCATCATTTGGGAGACTTGCCGCTTACGGCGCCTGCCATTACTTACGGCGGCGCGGTAATTTATGATTTTCAGCATGATTTGCGCATCAAAAACGCCGTTCTGCCCATGGGCGAGGCGATGCGTGCGGTGGAAGATGTAATGGCACGGTTTCCGGGCATCGGCGTAGAGGTGATGACAGCCGATGGGCATATCTATGTGGTGCAGAGCAACGAATATACCCATCGGCATACAGAGTATGAGCGGTTGATTTATACCCTGCGCCCGCTGCAGGATATCCCGCCGCGCTGGAACAAGGTGCTGTTTGCCTGTGAGCCGCCGCTGATGCCGCAGCTGCGCCATTTTGTGGATGGCCAGCGGTATGAGGGCGTGTATTTCATCGCCACCAACGCCATGTATTTTGAGGTGATGCCGGCTGGCGTCAGCAAGGCTTCGGCCCTGGCGGAATTATGCGGATATATGCATATCCCAATGGAAAACACAGTGGTGATCGGCGACTATTTCAACGACATCGGTATGATGCAGGCCGCAGGGCGCGCGGTGGCGGTGGGAAATGCTCCTGCCGAGGTGCGCCTGGCAGCGGGTGAAGTGACGGCGGCCTGTGATGACGGCGGTGTGGCGCAGGTGCTGTACGGGCTTCTGCGGAGGCTGGGGCCGGCACCGGCCCGCAGTGCCCTGTGAAGCGGTATCTGGCAGCGCTGGCCGGTGCGCTGTGCCTGCTGCCGGTGCTGCTGATGCTGGAATTCCCAGCCGGCAAATCGCCGGCGGCGGACAGCGCCGCTTTCCCGTATCAGGCGCAGGACAGGATCGATATCAACAGCGCAGGCGCCGCTGAGCTGGGCCTGCTGCCCGGGATCGGACCGAAACGGGCGGCAGCCATCGTCGCTTACCGCACTCAGAACGGCCCGTTTCAAACGGCGGAAGAACTGGACGAGGTAGAGGGCATCTCTCCGCGCATGGTGCAGGAGCTTGCCCCTTATGTGACGGTGGGCTGACGGCCGTGCCGCAGCCCTGAACCCGAAAGTGAGGTTTTCCCATGGGAGTGAAAGAGCAGACATACGAGTACTTTATCAACCGCGAACTGAGCTGGCTGGATTTCAACCTGCGGGTGCTGGACCTGAGCAAGGACAGCGCCGTGCCTTTGGGTGAACAGCTGAAGTTCGCCGCCATTTATGGCAGCAACCTGGATGAGTTCTTTATGGTGCGGGTGGGTTCTTTGTATGATCAGTCTCTGCTGAAAGCCGGCTCCATCGACAATAAGAGCGGCTGGACACCTGCCCAGCAGCTGGATGCCATTATGCCCAAGGTGCGCGCCATCCAGCAGCAATGCGACAAACGCGTGGCCAAACTGTACGAACGTGTGGCAGCCTGCGGGTACAGGAAGGTGAACTTCGATAAGCTGGGCAAAAAGCAGGAGCACTTTTGGAAACAGTATTTCCTGCAGGAAATCTATCCGATGCTCTCGCCGCAGATCATTGACCAGCGCCATCCCTTCCCGTTTCTGCGCAATATGGGTACATACATCGGTACCCTGCTTAAAGAAAAGAACGCCGCACAGATGTCCTTTGGCATCGTCCCCATCTCCAATCAGTTCCAGCGCGTGATCTATGTGCAGGATGAGCAGGGGGTCAGCTTTGCCCTGGTAGAGGAAATGATGCTGCATTTTGCAGGGCTGATCTTCGGCAAGCGCGCGGTTCAGGCGCGCTGCGTGTTCCGGGTGACGCGCAATGCGGATATCAGTGTGGATGAGGGCATGTTTGATCAGGATGTGGATTACCGCACCATCATGAGCGAGCTGCTGAAAAAGCGCCGCAAGCTGGCGGCGGTGCGTCTGCAGGTATCCGCCAAGGCGGATCACACCATCGTCAGCTTCCTGTGCGGCAAGCTGATGCTCTCGCCCAAACAGGTGTTTGAGCAAACTGCTCCGCTGGATCTGTCGGTGGCGTCCAAGCTCTCTGCCCGTTTGGCGCAGGACCAGCGCCCCGACCTGTTTTATCCGCCCCGCAGGCCCATGCTGCCTCCGCCGGGGTTCAACCTGGCCAAGGCGGTGGAATCTCAGGATGTGCTGCTCAGCTATCCGTACCAGAGCATTCGCCCTTTCATTCAGATGCTGCGGGATGCCGCCCAGGATCCGGACGTGGTCTCCATCAAGATGACGCTGTACCGGGTGGCCCACGAATCGAAAATCATTGAGGCGCTTATCTCTGCCGCAGAAAACGGCAAAGAGGTGATGGTGATCGTGGAGCTGCGGGCCCGTTTTGACGAGCAGAACAACATTGATTATTCCAAACAGCTGGAGGAGGCCGGCTGTACCGTCATCTACGGCTTTGAGGAGTATAAAGTCCATTCCAAGCTGACGCTGATCACCAAAAAGCAGGGCAATCAGCTGAAATATATTGCTCAGATCGGAACGGGCAACTACAACGAAAAAACCAGCGAACAGTACACGGATCTGTCCTTCATCACCACCGACGCGTCCATCGGCAGTGAGCTGGCCGGCGTGTTCCACAACTTGGCCATGGAGCGCCTGACTGAGCAGAGTGAAAACCTGCTGGTGGCGCCGCTGCGGTTTAAAACGTTAATGATGGCGGAAATGGACCGGGAGATTGAAGCGAAAAAGATGGGCCTGGACGCCTCTATTGTGCTCAAGTGCAATTCCATCAGTGACCGTGAGATCATCGAGAAGATCAGCGAGGCATCCTGTGCGGGAGTGCCGGTGCAGATGATTGTGCGCGGCATCTGCTGTATTCGTGCCGGTGTGCCCGGCTATACGGAGAATGTTACGGTACGCAGCCTGGTGGGGCGTTATCTGGAGCATGAGCGTGTGTATGCCTTCGGCCAGGGCGATGACGAGCGCATTTACATTGCCTCCGGTGATTTCCTCACCCGCAACACCGAGCGTCGGGTAGAAGTGGGCGTGCGCATCCGGGATCGCCGCCTGACCCGGGAGCTGCGGCGAATGCTGGAGCTGCAGCTGCAGGACAATGTGAATGCCAGCGAGATGCAGCCGGATGGGAGATACCGGAAAGTAAAGCGTGCCGAAGGCGTGCCGGCGGTGGACGGCCAGCTGGGAATGTATGCTTTGCTGGAGAATGCGTGGCCCGCAGTGGAGCCGTGCACGGTGCCCGTTGCCGCGGCGCAGGCAGAGCCGGCCCGGACGGCGGCGCCCCGGCCCGGGCGGCGGCAGGCCCGTGCAGGGCAGGCGCGCCCTGCGGCACATCCTGCTGTGCACCGGCGTCCGGCCGGGCAGACGGGGCATCATGGGCAGCGCCGCCGGCGCAGCCCGCTGGTCAGCGTGCTGTCACGCATTCTGCACCGCCGATGAAAAGCGGCCACTTGTGAATCATCCTTGGAAGACGAGGCAGGCGGATTGTGCCTGCCTCGTCTGCGTTAAAGGAATGCCTGTTCTTTTTCGCCGGGCACTGTGCATAGTATCAGTGTATAAAGCAGGGAGGAGAATGCGCATGTGGGAAAAGCAAACCGGCACAGCTGAAGCAAAACGGGCGGACAGGCCGGCCGATACGGTGCACAGCGGCTGCAGGAAGGAACCGCAGGAGGACCGGCTTCTGCTCGTCCAGATCCTTCTGTGCATAGCCATCGCTTTGGCCGTGTGGCTGTGCCGTGCAATGGGGGGCACGCTGTACAGCCAGCTGTGCAGCCGGTGCACTCAATGGCTCAGCCAAGGGGTGCAGTTTACCACAGAGACGCCCATCGCCCGCTTTGGAGCTGAAACGGTGGAGGTTCTGCGGGACGGTGTGCAGGCAGTGCTGGCAGGGCTGGAACAGACGAAAGAAACGGCTCGAAGCGCGGCGCAGCCGGCAGCCGATTCATGGCAGACAGCGGCGCAGCAGCCCGGTGCAGTGGCGCTGGCAGCCGGCGGCTTTTGGCATTGGGAAGGGCAGGAGGCGCCCGAGGGAGCCAGCCTGGAACAGATCACACTGCAGCCGCCGCTGGCGGCGCCGGTGAACGGTGTGGTCACATCCGGCTACGGGTACCGGAAAAACCCGGTCAACGGTATCGGTGATTTCCATGCGGGTGTGGATATTGCCTGTGCAGAAGGGACACCGGTGGGTGCATGCAGGGAGGGGCAGGTAGCTTTTACGGGCAGCAATGACGTTCGGGGAAATTATCTGGTAATTCGCCATGGCGGCGGCGTGCAGACACTGTACCAGCATTTGGCGTGCATCGTGGTGCGCCCGGGCCAGCGCATTGACGCGGGGCAGGAAGTGGGGATGGCGGGCTCTACCGGCCTGTCTACGGGGCCTCATGTGCATTTGGAACTGGAAGTGGGCGGCATTTTGTATGATCCGCTGCCCAGTTTGCCCGCGGAGATGCAGGCGCAGACTGCATGAGGAAAGAGAATTCGGTGCTTCCGGTGCTGGCCTGTGCAGCTTTGGCTGCTGGACTTTTGTGGGATCCCATGGGCCTGCTGCGTATGGCATTGCTGTGCAGCGCCGTGCATGAAGCGGGTCATATGTTTGTCTGGCGGCTGTGTGCCGGGCGCTGGCCTCGGCCGCAGCCTGGGCTGGGCGGCTTTTCTTTGCATGGCGCGCCGCTGTCCGCCGGACAGGAGCTGGCCGTGCTGTGCGCCGGGCCCGGGGCCAATTTCCTGCTGGCTGCCGCTTTGTGCCTGATGGCCCTGCACCGGGCGCGGTACGGCGTCTACTTCCTGGCAGCGGTCAGCCTGTGCACTGGTCTGTACAATTTACTGCCCTTTGGCGTGCTGGACGGCGCGCGCATTCTGGAAAACCTGCTGCCGGCCCGCTTCGCCGGGCCTCTGTACCGGGTGCAGCGGGCGCTGCTGTGGGCCTTCTGCCTGGCGGCCCCGGCGCTGGCCTTCGCGCTGCCCCTGCCCGCCGCTGCCCGGGTGGCGGCCATCCTCGCGCCGGGCTACCTGCTGGCCCAGGGACGCGCCCGATAACAAGCGCCCGGCCCCTTCCGTGAGCGGAAAGGGCCGGGCGCTTGTTGGCTGTTACAAAGAGGGCTGGCCGTAAAAGATGGACAAAATCTCCCGGAGAGCGGGATAGGCGAGGCGGCGGATCGCCTCGACGGCAGATGCTGCGGCATAGCGCACGACGACGGGCGTATACGCGGCCTGCCCGCCCTCCAAGTGCAGGAGACCGCCCCGCGCCACGGTTTGCGGCACGGGCACAATCTACGCATCCGCCGCCCTGGCGGCTTCCACCAGGCACGCTGCGCCGTTCAGGCCGGCGTCGTTGCCCAGCTTGGCGCGCAGCACCGGCGGCGCCGCTCAGCGGCAAAGCCGCGCGAAGGCGCGGTCGTCCATCTGCGGCAGTCGGCGGCGCAGTTCGGCGCGGGCATCGCCGGAAAAGTGAAGCCCTTCTACGCGTCTGTCAAAGGCATCGGCGGTGCAATAGCGGTACGAATACCAGTTCCTGGCGCATCGTTTCCCCGCGCAGGCGGTGATCAGCAGGTGCTGCAGCAAGAAATTGAACAGCTTGTCAAATGCCTTTGCATCCATGCCCAGGGCCTGGCGCACTTCAGTTTTGTCGGCAGATTCTCGGGCGGCAATGGCGTTGTACACTTGCTTCGCACCGTCGGGCCAAGCAGGCGTGGGCTTGCAACGCCGCAGCAGCTGGTAATTGCGCACCGTCAGGCAGATGGCCTGGCCGCCAAACGCTTTGCAGTAAAATACCTCAGCCCGCTCCATCAGTGGGATCAGATCGGCCATATCAAAGCCCAGGCCGCCGACGGAAGGCAGATGCGGGTTTTCATTGATGAGCAGGAACCCGTTTTCCTCCAGCTTTTCCAGCAAGGCGCGGCTGCGCGCATCACTGAGGGCGGGGAAGATGGATGGGCGCAGCGCGCGCTGGTACAGGATGCTGCCGCAGTTCCGGCACAAAATGACTTCAACCGGCGAGGAGTCACCCATGACATGGGCGCCATAGGCGAATTCATCGGCAAACAAGCGGCCGCCGCCCGTCTGGAGAGCGCGGCCCAGATTGTTCTGCCCGCAGTAAGGGCAGACGGATACGGGAATCTCCATGCCGGCACGCCCCTTTTTATCCGATGTCCGCTGCCCCGGCGGCACCTTCCACCAGGCATGCCGCGCCGATCAGGCCGGCATCATTGCCCAGTTTGGCGCGCAGCACTGGCGGAACAGGGGCCAGATGGCCGGCGTAGGCATTCCGGCGCACATAATCGTTCAGCGGGTCGGTCAGGGCCTCGCCCTCGCCGCAGATGCCGCCGGACAGCAGTACCACCTCGGGGCGGAAGATGTTGACGAAATTGGTGACGGCTTCGCCCAGCCAATGGATGTATTGTTCCACCACGGCCCGGGCGGCATCATCGCCCCGGCGCATGGCCGCAAAGGGAATGATACCGTCCATCTCGCCGCCCTTTTCCGCGCGCATGGCCGCCAGCAGGCTGTCGGGGTGGGCGTCGGCGGCAGCGTTTGCCTCCCGGATCAGGGCCGTGGCGCTGCAATAGCTTTCGATGCAGCCCTGCCGTCCGCAGGTGCACGGCACGCCGCCGGCAATCAGTGTAGTGTGCCCCAGTTCCATTCCGCCGGGGCCGCCTTCGAACAGCTTTCCATCCGCAACGACACCGCCCCCCACGCCGGTACCCAGGGTCAGCAGCACGGCGCTGTCATATCCCCGGGCGGCCCCGGCGCGCACTTCGCCCAGTGCGGCGCAGTTCGCATCATTGGAAATGCGCAGAGGCAAAGGGATATATCGATGGAATTCCTGGGCGAATGGAACATTTTCCCAGCCCAGGTTGTTGGCAAATACCACCCGCCCGTTTTCCGTGTCGATGGTGCCGGGAATCCCAATACCCACGCCATCGCAGTCGCCCAGGGTCAGCCCGGCTTTTTCCACGGCCTCCAAGGCTGCGCCGGCCATGTCCTGAACAATGTTCTGCCAGGGTCTGCCGGCGCGGGTTTCCCGCTTGGCGCGGGCGATGATCTCACAGTCCGTATCGACTACGCCGGCTTTGATGCCTGTGCCGCCCAGGTCGATCCCGATCCGGTAGCGCTGGGGTTCCACCCGGGTCCACAGAACTTCGCATCGGCCGCTGAATGTGTACGCGCCGGTGTCGGCGCCTACGAACAGGCTGTCACCGGCCCGAAGCTTGACGGGATCTTGGCCGTCGGCACATACCTCGGCCTCGCCGGACAACAGCAGCAGGGAGTGGAACGAGGTGCCGTCGGTACAGAAAAGTTCGCGGCCATCCACGCTCAGCAAATCTACGGTGAAATATTTGCATTTCCCCAGATGGCCGTCAAAGCTGTGCAGGGGGCGGATGGGGTGCAGCGTAGCCACCTGGCACGCCTTTTCAATGTGCAGTGCCCGGGGGTGGCCGTCGGCGTCTACGCGGCCGTAGTCATATACACGGTAGGTCAGGTTGCTGGTTTGCTGTACTTCCGCTACCAGCACGCCGGCGCCAATGGCATGGATGGTACCCGGGGGCAGAAAGAACACGTCGCCGCGATGCACTTCCACTTTGCGCAGATGTTCGCACAAGGTATTGGTGCGGATGGCTTCGTCCAGCTGGCGGCGGTTCATGGGATGGGCTACGCCATAGTAAAGGTAGGCGCCCGGTGCGGCATCAATCACATACCACATCTCGGTTTTGCCATCCTGTGCCTCATGTGCACGAGCAAAGGCGTTGTCCGGATGCACCTGCACGGACAGATTCTTGGCAGCATCGATCAATTTGATCAGAACGGGAAAGTGCTCGAAGCGTGATGCGGCGCTTCCCGCCGCCTGCGGATGCGCCGCCAGGTAATCTTTCAGTGTCTGCCCCGCAAAGGGCCCGCTGGCAATCACGGATAAGCCGTCCTCATGGCAGGAGAGTTCCCAGGTTTCCGCCAAAATGGGGCCGTCGAATTACTTGGCATATTTCGTTTTCAGTGTGCTGCCGCCCCACAGGTAATCCTTACAGGCAGGGGAAAGCGTGCAGAACATAAAAGCCCTCCTTTGTGCAGGCAAATAGTATTCTTATCATATCACTTTATGCTTACGTGCGCAACCGATGCAGCCTGTGGGAACAAATCATAGAAAAATGGATATGGATTTATTGTTTTTTTGCATTTTAAGCTGAAAACGTCAAAAACCGGTTGACGTAGACGGCGGAAATAAGCTAATATATACTAGAGGCAGAAGGGCGTATGCGGGAAGGAGAGGGTTCCGATGGCTTATTATCACTGCCTGCTGTTCGATGTGGACGGCACGCTGCTGGATTTTAAAGCGGCGGAAAACCACGCGCTGCAGGATACGCTGGCTCATTTCGGCCTGCCGCAGACGCAGCAGGTGCTGGCGGCTTACCACACGATCAACGACAGCCTGTGGGCCGCGCTGGAACGCGGTGAGATCCGCCAGGAAAAACTGGTGGTGCGCCGGTTTGAGCAGCTGCTTCAACAGCTGGACGTCCAGCTGGATGCCGCCGCCGTCAATGATTATTACCTTTCCCAGCTGGCCGGGCGCAGCGATACATATCCCGAAGTTCATGAAACAATGAACGAATTGGCGGAGGTGGCCACGCTGGCAGTCGTTTCCAACGGTGTGGAGCGCGTACAGAAAAAGCGTTTGGCACAGGCGGGGCTGGACAAGTATTTTGACGGCTTTTTCGTGTCCGAGAGGGTAGGGGCTTCCAAGCCGTCCCGCAGGATCTTCGATACCGCTCTGCGCACACTGGGCGTGGAAAACCGGGAAAAGGTGCTGATGATCGGCGATTCCCTCAAGGCGGATATCGCCGGTGGTGCCGGCGCTGGGTTGGCTACCTGCTGGTGCAATTTTGCCGGCCAGCCGGAGCCGGAGCGGGAGAAGCCGACGCACACAATCTGTGATTTGCACGAATTGCTGGAGATTGTGATGGAGCCGGAGGAGCTGGAAAATGTCGGAAATCCGGAAAAAAGACATCGTTTTTGATTCCGCCGACGGGCGCAGCTGCGTAAAAGGGTATTTTTACACCTGTCCGTCCGTTTCGCCGAGGGCAGTGCTTCAAATTTCCCACGGTATGTGTGAATACATCGGGCGCTATGAAGATTTTGCCGGTTATATGGCACGCTGCGGCTATGTTGTGTGCGGGAACGATCATTTGGGCCATGGGGCCACCAGCGACGGGCCGGGCGGCATGGACGGCTTTTTTGCCGAAAAGGACGGCGGGACGTATGTCCTGCAGGACCTGCACACCATGAACGGGTTGGCAAGCAGCCGGTTCCCGGGCCTTCCTGTGATCCTTCTGGGCCACAGTATGGGCAGTTTTTTTGCCCGGATGTATGCTGCGGCCTGGCCGGACACCATTGCGGCACTGGCGCTCAGCGGCACCGGGGGGCCCAATCCACTGGGCAAATTGGGGCTGCTGCTGACCAATGTCCTGGCCGGTCTTAAAGGCCCGCGCTACCGCTCCCTGCTGATCAACAATCTGGCGTTTGGCCAGTATCTCAAGCGGGTGGAGCATCCCCGCACACCCTATGATTGGATCACCCGTGATACAGCCGTGGTGTCTGCCTACGCAAAAGACCCGAAATGCACTTTTGTATTTACGGTCAGCGCGTTTCACGAACTGATGGCGGTCCTGGATGCCGTCAGCAGTCAGGCATGGGCGGACAAGCTTCCCAAGGACCTGCCGGTGATGCTGTTCAGCGGAGATATGGATCCGGTGGGGGATTACGGCAAAGGCGTGCGCACCGTGTACGAAATGCTGTGCAGGGCCGGCCTTCGGGACGTGAGCATCCGGTTGTATGCGGGCGGCCGCCATGAGATGCTCAACGAAATCAATCGGGATGAGGTATATACGGACATCCGCACCTGGTGCGATGCCCGTGTATCTCAGAAATAAAAAGATTTATTTGGAAGAGGAGAAGGAATTCAAATGGCTTTTATTGATGCACTGTTTGGTAACCTGCTCTCGATGGATCCCATGTCACTGGGCAAAATGCTGGTGATGTGGGCCATTGGCGGCATCCTGATCTACCTGGCGATCAAGAAAGAAATGGAACCCAGCCTGTTGCTGCCCATGGGCTTCGGCACTATCCTGGTGAACCTGCCCATGTCCGGCGCCATCACACAGGTGTATCCCACCGGCGAAGAGGAGGGTGCGCTGAGCGTCCTGTTTGATGCCGGCATTGCCAACGAGCTGTTCCCGCTGCTGCTGTTTATCGGTATCGGCGCCATGATTGACTTCGGCCCGCTGCTGAGCAATCCCAAATTGCTGCTGTTCGGCGGCGCTGCTCAGTTCGGCATCTTTGTTACCCTGACGCTGGCCTGTGTAGTCAACATGATTTTCCCGGGCATGTTCAGCCTGCAGGATGCCGCCAGCATCGGCATCATCGGTGCGGCCGACGGCCCCACGGCTATTTTTGTCAGCAACTATTACGGCAGCCAGTACCAGGGCGCCATCATCGTGGCGGCCTACAGTTACATGGCGCTGGTGCCCATGATCCAACCGCCGGTCATCCGCATGGTCACTACCAAGAAAGAGCGGCTGATCCGCATGCCGTATGAGCCCAAAAACGTTACCAAGACCGTGCGCATCCTGTTCCCCATCGTGGTAACCGCTATCGCCGGCCTGGTTGCCCCGCGCAGTGTGGCACTGGTGGGCTTCCTGATGTTCGGCAACCTGCTGCGCGAGTGCGGCGTGCTGAACAGCCTGTCCGAGACGGCGCAGAACGCACTGGCCAACCTGATTACCATTATGCTGGGCATCACCGTAGCCACCAAAATGCAGGCGGATCAGTTCCTGACGGCCGGCACATTGATGGTCATCGCCCTGGGCCTGTTCGCCTTTGTGTTCGACACCGTGGGCGGTGTGATGTTTGCCAAGTTCCTGAACCTGTTTGCCAAAGAAGGCAAGAAAATCAACCCCATGATCGGCGCCTGCGGCATTTCCGCATTCCCCATGTCCAGCCGTGTGGTACACAAGATGGGCCTGCAGGAAGATCCGCAGAACTTCCTGCTGATGCACGCTGCGGGCGTGAACGTGGGCGGCCAGATCGCCAGCGTGATTGCCGGCGGCCTGATCCTGAACCTGATTGCCCGCTGAGTTTCGCCGCATGATTGCTGCACAATAAGGAGGAATAGTAATGGATCAAGTGATTCAGTCCCTGTGGGTTATGCTGATGGGCATGGTGGGCATCGTTTTGGTGATGGCCATCATCAGCCTGGTGGTTACGCTGCTGAACAAAATGTTCTCCAAATAAAACCGCCTTGTTTCAGGCGGCGCAGTGCTGCTGCGCGCCTGTGCCGGTAAAATTCATAAAGGCCGCCGCGCTTCGGTGCGGCGGCCTTTGTTGGGTAAGGGAGGTGCCTGCTGTGCGCCGGCTGTTTTTTATATGGAAGGACGGCTTTTTGGCAGGTAAACAGTGCCTGTGTGCCGCCGGCCTGCTGGTCTGGCTGGCCCTGGTATGTTTGTCCGGCGGCAGCACGGCCGATGCCGGGCTCATTGCGCTGTGCGCCGCGCTGTACCTGTATTTCCCGGGCTGCTTGTTCGCGCGGCTGTCCGGGGTGCAGCCGCTTCTGGCGGTGGGCCGCGCCCCGCTGGCTATTCTGTACGGCACGGGCTTTTTTGCGGCGCTGGCCTGTGTGTGTATCCGGTTGAATTGCCTGTGGCTGCTGCGGATGCTGCCGCCGATTTTGGCGGCAATTGATCTGCTGGCAATGGAAAAACTGGATCTGCGCGCGGCTTGCCTGAGGGTGAAAAGCAACGGGGACTTCTGGTGCCGGGCCGCGCTGTGGGGCGTTTTGACGGCGCTGTTTGCCCTGATGGTGTCGGTAAAGAACGCCCATCCATCGGCGGCAGGGGCCATCGTACCCAATCAGGATGTGCTGTGGAACATCGGCAACGCCGAGTCTTTTGCCCTGGGCTTTCCGCCGCAGGATATTCGCTTTTCCGGCATCCGGCTCTCTTATCACTATCTCACCGAGCTGGTATGGGGGGCACTGAGCATCGTGTCCGGTGTGTCCTGCTGGGACATCATCACGCTGTACGGCGGGCCTTTGGTGCTGGCGGCACTGGTGTGCTGTGTTTATGCGCTTGGTATGCAGTTTTATGCCGGGAACCGAAATAAAGCGCTGGCTTTTGTGGCCAGCCTGTTTCTGTTTAACTGTGCCAGTCTGGGCACGGCACTGCGCAACGGAACCGGGATCTTCGGCAACACCAATCTGATGCACCTGATCACCAATGTGAACAGCCAGGCTACGGCGCTGATCTTCATCAGCCTGTTTGCTGTTTTGCTGTTCGCGATGGCGGCGCGCGGATTTGACGTAGGGCTGCGCTGTCTGGCCACCTTTCTGTGCTGTGCGGTGATGATGTGCTTTGCCAAGGGGCCGGCGGCAGCCATTGCAGTGTGCAGCTTTGTCATCACCATGGGCTTTGTGCTGACCCGCCGGCCTCGGTGGATGCAGGCCCTGGCCAGCCTGGCGGGCGTGGCAGTGGTGTTCGTCCTCATTTACCGGTTTGTCTTTTCCTCGGGGGCCAACAACAGTGTGCACCTGGGCATCAAGACTCTGGAGGCTTCGCCGGTATACGCGGCATTGGCCGGGGTGCGCGGATTCAATGCCGTTACCTGGTGGGTGTGCGCGGTGCTGGCCTGCGTGGGGCAGTGCCTGTGTATGCAGCCCTTTCAGTTCCCGTTGTACCTGCGCGGCCTTTGGCGGGACCTGCGCGGCCTTTGGCGGCTGCCGGCGCCCCGGCTGTTTGCCAACGGTATGGTGGCCGGCGGCTGGCTGGCATATTTCCTCTTCTGGCATCCTTCGTCCAGTCAGCTGTATTTTGCCCTTATCGCCATCTTTTTTATGAACCTGCTGGCGGTGGACCAGCTGCCCGCTGCGGCTGCAGGGCTGAAAAGGGGCCTGCTTGCCAAATGGGCGGCTGTGGGCGGCGCTGTGGGCCTTGCCACCACGCTTGTACTTGTGGTAAACTTTACAGGCAGCGGTGTGCGGCAGCTGGGGCGGAACTTGGACCTCATCTCCAAATATCCCTATGTGAGCACCGCTACGGCGGGGGATGAGGCAGCGGCCGATTGGCTGCGGGCGAACACGCCCAAGGACGCCGTATTTGCAACGAACCGCATCCACAGCATGGCCGGCGCGTCCGACGGGATTTCCAGCCTGTATACGGCGCTGTCAGGCCGGCAGGCTTATATGGAAGGTTACACCTATGCCGTCACCAACATGGGGGTATCCCAGCAGCTGTTGACAGAAAAGCAGACAATAAACGGTGCGCTTTTCTCGGCAGATACACCGCCTGAACAGGCCGCGGCACTGTGCCGGGAGCAGGGAATCGACTATCTGGTGTTTTCTGCACAATACCCCGGCCAGACCAGCCAGCTGTCAGCCTTTGCGCTGGTGTACGAAAACCCTGATGTGCAAATTTATCAGTTGAGTGAGTAGCGATGTTATTACAAGTACAACATTTGAAAAAGTATTTTGGCGCCGATGTATGCCTGGAAGATATCAGTTTTTCTCTGGACAGCCAGGATCGCGTGGGTGTCATCGGTGAAAACGGCGCGGGCAAGACCACGCTGATCAAGTGCATCACCGGCGAATATGATCCCGATGAGGGCGAGCTGGCTTTCGCACGGGGTACAGCGGTGGGATATCTGGAGCAAAACAGCGTACTGGATCCCTCCCGCACGGTGTACGGGGAAATGGAGCATGCCTTCCAGCCTGTATTGGACGCCATGGCGGAGATGAAGCTTCTGGAAGCCCGGATGGCCCAGACGCCCGGCGATGATGCCCTGATGGAGCGCCATGGGCAGCTGCAGGCCGTGGTGGATGCTGCCGACGGTTACAATATGGATACCCAGATCAAAAAGATCCTCTCCGGTATGGCATTTCCGCCGGAGACCTATCAGAAAAGTGCGGCTGTGCTCTCCGGCGGTGAGCACACCCGCCTGTGCCTGGCCAAGCTGCTGCTGCAGAAGCCGGATTTGCTGATTCTGGATGAGCCCACCAACCATCTGGACTTCGCCACAATGGAGTGGCTGGAAAACTATTTGAAAACTTATCCCGGTGCGATCCTGGTAGTCAGCCATGACCGTTATTTCCTGGACGCGGTGTGTACGCGGATCTTCGAGCTGGAAGATCACGGCCTCACTGCCTATAAAGGCAATTATTCGGCCTACCTTCCCCAGAAGGAGGCAGCCGTGGCGCTGCAGCAAAAGCAGCACGAAGCCGACATGGAAAAGGCGGCCAAGCTGGAAGATTATATTGCCCGGAACCTGGTGCGGGCATCCACGACCAAAATGGCCCAGAGCCGCCGCAAGCAGCTGGAGAAGATGGAAATCACCCAGGCACCCAAGACCCGCCATACGGAGCTGAAATTCCGCTTTGAATTTGATGTAACACCCTACAGCGAGATCCTCACAGCCAAAAATATCGGTGTGGCGCTGGGCGGCCGGCAGCTGATCGAACACCTGGATTTGCAGATAAAACGCGGCCAGCGGCTGGTGATCGCCGGGCCCAACGGCGCGGGCAAATCCACCCTGCTGCGGGTTTTGGATGGAAAACTGCGCCCGCAGCAGGGCCTGGTGCGCCTGGGGGCCGGCGCCAAGCCCAGCATTTTTGAACAGCAGCAGCTGCGCCGGGGCGGTACCGTGATCAGCGCCATTTGGGACAAGTATCCCCGTATGACAGAGCTGGATGTGCGCAGCCATCTGGCCAAGCTCAATTTCCGCGGCGAAGATGTGTTCAAGCCCTGTGCGGCGCTCTCCGGCGGCGAGCTGGCCCGCTTGCGCTTTGCGGAGATCCTGCTGGAGCGGCCCAATCTGCTGTTCCTGGACGAGCCCACAAATCATTTGGATATCTATACACGGGAGAGCCTGACGGCAGCTTTGGCGGCCTATGAGGGCACTTTGCTGCTGGTAACCCATGACCGTTATCTGATGAACAGCCTGGCCTGCCCGATCCTGTATCTGGAAAAAGGCAAGGTGTCTTTCTTCGACAGCTACGACGCTCTGATGCACCGGGGCGAGGCGGCCAAGGTTCAGCCTGCTGAAAAAAAAGAGACAGCCCGGCCTGCCTACGGCAAGGAACAGCGCCGCCGCCGCGCCCAGCTGCGGGAGCGTGTGAAAGCCCTGGAGGACGAATTGGAGCAGCTGGCCCTGAAAATCATGGAGCTGGAAGAACAGGTGAACAACCCGGAGGTGCTGCGGGATCACATCCGCCTGCAGGAAGTGTGCGACGCGCTGGATGATGCGCGTTTCCGTCAGGAAGAGGCGCTGGATGAGTGGCAGCAGGCCGCTGAGGAACAGGAAGCTTGGGAACAGCAGGAGGCAGAGGAGGGCAGGGCCTGAACTGCCGGGCGCGAAGCGCGGGCGTTTCGCGCCTTTTCTTTTCCAATATCCCTGATAGAGCCGGGAACCGCTGCGTTTTGTTGATTATTCAGCTGGAATGGTGTAAAATATAATAGATCTTTCGTCGTTCCGGGAATGTACAAAGTTTGGTGATTGATTTGAAAAATTACTTGGCTGAATTTGCCCAGCGGTTTCGCAAACAGATTTTGATCGTGTTTGACGTGATGGTGGTGACGATGTCATATCTGCTGCCCTGGGTACTCATCCAGGGCCGCACGTCCTTTACTGATCACAACAGCCTGCTGATTGCCAGCTGCTTTTTCTTTGTATGCTGCTATGAGATCGTCTACGGTTTAATGGGCATGTACGACAGCCTGTGGCGCTATGCCGAAATTGTGGAGTTCTTCCGACTGTGTGTGGCTTCGGTGACGGCTGTGGCCATCTTTGTGGCGGGAACGCTGCTGATGTGGGGCATCGAGCGTCGGGTACCCATTTCGGTATATTTCATCAGCGCGCTGTTTGCCTCATCGCTGACGCTGTATTCGCGCCTGACTTACCGCATGTACCGCAATACCACCCTGGCCAAGCGCAGGGTGGCCCGCCGGCGCACACTGATGATCGGCGCAGGTGATGCGGCCAGTACGCTGCTGCATGAAGTGGCCAAGAACAAGGCGCCGGACATGAACATCATCTGCTGTGTGGACGACGCGCCGGAAAAGGTGGGCCGTTCCATCATGGGCGTCAAAATCATGGGAACTACCGCCGACATCCCCCAATTGGTGGAGCAATGCGAGATTGAGACCATTCTGCTGGCCATTCCCACCGTGGACGATGAAAATCGCCGGCGGATCCTGAGCATCTGCAACAAAACCAAGTGCAATGTGCGCATTCTGCCGGATATCGTGAAGATGATTTCCGACGGAAAAGATTTCCTTTCCCGTGTGCGTGACGTCAAGGTGGAGGACGTGCTGGGCCGTCCGGAGATCGAGCTGGCTGACACCTGCAACAAGCTGGTGCGTGATAAGGTCGTTCTGGTCACAGGCGGCGGCGGTTCCATCGGAAGCGAACTGTGCCGGCAGATTGCCGCCGGCCGTCCCAAACGGCTGATCATCGTGGATATTTACGAAAACAGCGCCTATTCGATCCAGCAGGAACTGCTTCGCCGTTACGGCAGCGGGCTGGATCTGGAGGTGTTCATCGCCTCTGTGCGGGACTCCAAAAAAATGGATGCGCTGTTTGAACGGCTGCGCCCGGATGTCGTGTTCCATGCAGCTGCCCACAAGCATGTGCCTCTGATGGAAGATTCCCCGGAAGAAGCGGTGAAAAACAATGTGTTCGGCACTTACAACGTGGCCGTTTCGGCCCAGAAGTACGGGGCGGAACGCTTTGTGCTGATCTCTACGGATAAAGCGGTGAATCCTACCAATGTGATGGGCGCCACCAAGCGCCTGTGTGAGATGATCGTGCAGGCGCTGGCCCAAAAAAGCAACACCAAATTCGTGGCGGTGCGCTTTGGCAATGTGCTGGGTTCCAACGGATCGGTGATTCCGCTGTTCAAGGAGCAGATCGCCGCAGGCGGGCCGGTCACCGTCACCCATCCGGATATCGTGCGCTATTTCATGACCATTCCCGAGGCTGTCAGCCTGGTGCTGGAAGCCGGCGAGATGGGGGAAGGCGGAGAAATCTTCGTGCTGGATATGGGCAAGCCGGTGAAAATACTGGATTTGGCAGAAAACCTTATCAAATTGTCGGGCCTGATCCCTTATCGGGACATCGAAATCAAATTTACAGGCCTGCGTCCCGGCGAAAAACTGTATGAAGAACTGCTGATGGACGAAGAAGGCGTGCGCAAAACAGACAACCGCAAGATTTATGTGGGTTCGCCTTTGGCGCTGAACAAGGATACGTTTTTTGATCACCTGGCCAGCTTAAAAGCCATTGCGTATTCCAATAACAGCGACAATCTGGTGCAGGCACTGGTGGATATGGTGCCGACGTTCACACACGAAGTGCTGCACCGCGCGTCATGATGCCTGCAGGCACGAAGGAGGAGTGCGATGTATCGGCGCATCATCAAACGGGCGCTGGACTTCCTGATCGCCCTGGGCGGGACGGTCGTCCTCAGCCCGGTGCTGGCAGTGCTGGCGCTATGGGTCAAATGTGATTCCCCGGGGCCGGTGCTGTTTCGGCAAAAACGGGTGGGAAAGGATAAAACCTATTTTCAGATTCTCAAATTCCGCACCATGTATGCAGATACGCCCAAGGATGTGCCCACCCATCTTTTGCGCAACCCTGAGGCAATGATTACCCGAAGCGGCCGCGTCTTGCGCAAGACCAGTTTGGATGAACTGCCCCAGCTGTTCAACATCCTGGCCGGGCAGATGAGCGTGGTGGGCCCGCGGCCGGCCCTGTGGAACCAGGAGGATCTGATCGCCGAGCGGGACAAATACGGCGCCAACGCCCTGATGCCCGGCCTGACCGGCTGGGCCCAGGTGAATGGCCGGGACGAACTGCCTATTCCCGTCAAGGCTCAGCTGGACGGTTATTACGCCCGGCATATCAGCTTTGCGCTGGACGTGAAAATCTTCTTCAAGACCATTGCCAATGTTCTCACGGAGAAAGGTGTGGTAGAAGGAGGTACCCACGGCCAATGAGAGCGAACGCTGGGATGCAAAAGCGGCGGCCTGCTTTGGGCCGCCGCTTTGCGCAGATTCGGTTGTCGGCCGCCGATTGGCCGTTTTTGGGGGCGCTCAGGGAGAATGGGCGGCATTCTGCGGCCCTTGCAGACGGGCTGCAGAAAACAGGCGGCCGCGGGTGAAAGTGCAGCCAATGAAGGTGAGCAGGACGGCAGCGGACAGCCAGTCGCCGAAGGGAAAGCCGGCCAGGAAAGCGTTGACGGCCGGGGCGGCCAAGGCGGTGACGAGGCTGCAATAGCCCAGGACAATTTCCGCAACCAGCACAGGGCGGAACACTGTTTTCCAGCCCCGGTAACGCCGCCAGGCAGCTGCGCAGGCGGGATTGCCGTGCACGGCGGCGTCCTCGGCATCAATGCGCTGCCAGCGGAACAGGAGATATGCGCTCAGCGTCAGGTTGTAGGCCCAGCCCAGCCCCTGATAGAAAGGCCCCCACTGGGCCGCCAGAAGATCGGCGCTGACGGGTTCGCCGGCCGAGGCGCCGGAAAACACCTGTACATACACCACCAGAAAACTCCCCAGTTCGGCTGCAATTGCCAGGATCCACAGCGCGAACAGCAGGTTTTCCGCTTTACGGCTATAAAAACGGCCCATGCCGCTCATCTCTCTTTCTTCCGCGATGGCGTGTATGGCGGCGAGACAGGCTTGGCGGATAGCCGCCTTTTCTGATTTCATTATAACATAGCGCCAAAAAAATCAACGACAGAACCATCTTATTGTAAAAGACGCCGGTACCCGGGCAGCTCGTGCGCCGGCGCCCTTGCCTTGAGGAGGAATTGCCATGAGAGAACTCACCAGCCAGAAGATGCGCGCCCTTTCTCCGGAAATGGACCCGCTGCGCATCGGCACCGGCTGGACGCCGGAGGACCTGGCCAAGCCCCAGATCCTGATCGAGAGCACCGCCGGAGACAGCCACCCGGGCAGTGTTCATTTGGACAGGCTGGCCGAAGCGGTGCGCGAGGGTGTGGCCCGTGCGGGCGGATATGGGGCCAGATACACATGCACGGATATCTGCGATGGTGAAAGCCAGGGTACGGACGGTATCAACTACAGCCTGGCCAGCAGGGAGATCATTGCCAATATGATTGAGATCCATGCCGGTGCGACGCCTTTTGATGCGGGCGTCTATCTGGCCAGCTGCGACAAAGGCATGCCGGCAAACCTGATGGGCCTGATGCGGGCGGACATCCCTGCGGTGGTGGTGCCCGGCGGCACCATGAATGCGGGCCCCGAAATGTTGACGCTGGAACAGCTGGGGATGTACAGCGCACGATACGAGCGCGGAGAGATCGGCCGTGAAAAGCTGGACTGGGCCAAGCGGAATGCCTGCCCGGGCTGCGGCGCATGCAGTTTCATTGGAACGGCCTCCACCATGCAGATCATGGCCGAGGCACTGGGGCTTGCGCTGCCGGGCAGTGCCCTGATGCCGGCTTCCAGCCCGGATTTGCTGGACTGTGCGCGGCAGGCTGGCGGCCGGGCGGTGGAAATGGCCGGCTGCGAAGCGATGCGGCCCAGCCGGATCGTCACGATGGAAAGCTTTGAAAACGCCATTCTTGTTCATGCGGCAATATCCGGATCCAGCAACTGTTTGCTGCACCTGCCGGCGATTGCACACGAGCTGGGCATCGAGATCACCGGCGATACGTTTGACCGCCTGCACCGGGGTGCTCTGTACCTGCTGGATGTGCGCCCCGCCGGCCGCTGGCCCGCCGAGTGCTTCTACTATGCCGGCGGTGTGCCCGCCGTCATGGAGCAGATCCGGAACCGGCTGCACCTGGATGTGATGACCGTCACCGGCAAAACCCTGGGCGAAAACCTGGAGAAGCTGCGGCAGGACGGTTTCTATGAGCGGTGTGCCGGCCGGCTGGCAGAATTTAACGCCCGGTACGGCTGCAGCCTCACCGGCCAGGATATCATCCGCCCGGCACAGGCCCCCTTGGGTACAAATGGCTCCATTGCCGTCCTCAAGGGGAATTTGGCCCCGGAAGGTGCGGTGATCAAACATACGGCCTGCCCGCCGGAAATGATGCGGGCAGTTTTGCGGGCCCGGCCCTTCGACAGCGAGGAGGCTTGCCTGGCCGCTGTGCTGCGCCACGAAGTGAAAAAGGGGGACGCCGTTTTTATCCGCTATGAAGGGCCCCGGGGCAGCGGCATGCCGGAGATGTTCTACACCACCGAGGCCATTTCCTCCGACAAGGAGTTGGGCCGCACCATCGCGCTGATCACCGACGGCCGCTTCTCCGGCGCGTCGACCGGGCCGGTGATCGGGCACTGCAGCCCGGAGGCCGCCGATGGCGGCCCCATCGCCCTGGTGGAGCAGGGGGATCTGATTGAAATTGATGTGGCCGCCCGCCGGCTGGACATCGTCGGTGTGGCAGGCGAGCGCAAGACGCCCGAAGAGATTGACGCCATTTTGGCCCGGCGCCGCGCCGCGTGGCGTCCCAGAGACCCCAAGTACACCAAGGGCGTCCTGCGCCTGTTCAGCGCGTTGGCCGCCAGCCCTATGAAGGGCGCATATCTGGACTATGATACCCTGCGGCGCTGATAGGGCACGCCGGCGCGCGGTGCAGCCCGGCGAAAGCGCGGCATAAGATAGCGCAGAAAGCGGCGCGGCAACCCGCAAGGGTTGCCGCGCCGCTGTATAAAGCGTGCCGTTCAGCTTTCCGCCGCCATCTCCCGGTCCACGGTGTCCTCGGTGTCACGCATGGCCTGCAGGGTTTTGTCCAGCAGTGTGTCCAGCTCCCAGCCCAGCCGCTGCGCACCGGTGCGTATTACATCCCGGCTGCAGCCGGCGGCGAAGCGTTTGTCTTTGAATTTCTTTTTCAAGCTGGCAAGCTCCATATCTTTACAGCTTTTGGAGGGGCGCATTTTGGCTGCCGCGCCGATCAAGCCCGTCAGCTCATCGCAGGCGAACAGCACCTGCTCCATGGGATGAGTGGGTTCCACATCGCTCACCAGGCCGTAGCCATGGCTGCAAACGGCATGCACCAGCGCTTCGTCGGCGCCGATTTCTGCCAGCAGTTCCGGCGCTTTCCGGCAGTGCTGCTGGGGGTATGCTTCCCAGTCAATATCATGCAGCAGGCCGGCCATAGCCCAGAAATCGGCATCCTGGGCAAAGCCCTGATCAGCGGCAAACCAGCGCATAACAGCCTCCACCGTGTAGGCGTGCTGCAGATGGAACGGCTCTTTGTTGTACTTTTTCAGCAGGGATACTGCTTGATCCCTTGTCGGCATAAAACCACATCCTTTGTTTGGGGTTGATTGCTTCCACAGTTATAGCATCGGTGTGTGCGAAAGAAAAGGGCATCAGCGCATCACCCGGTGCAGCAGTTTTTGCTTGGCAGTGGTGTAAGGCTGGTAGCGCACGGCCAGATCCGGCCAGGGGGCCTTGTCCACCACGGCGGTCTGATGGCTGAAGGTATCAAAACTGTACCTGCCGTGGTAGCAGCCCATCCCACTGGCCCCGGTCCCCCCAAAAGGCAGGCGGCTGCTCGTCAGATGCAGTATGGTGTCGTTGACGCATCCGCCTCCGAACTGGCAGCTTTGCAGAACGCGCTGTGCCAGCGGCCGGCTGCGGGTAAATATATACAGCGCCAGCGGCCGGGGACGATTGCCGACCAAAGCAATGGCCTGCTCGATGGTATCATAGGTGAGGACGGGCAGAATGGGACCGAAAATCTCCTGGCCCATTACCGGGTCATCGTTTCCTACACCTGACAGTACAGTGGGTTCGATTTGCAGGGTATCGGGGCGCAGCCCGCCGCCGCAGACGATGTGCTGGTTCGTCAGCAGGGCTGCCAGCCGGTCAAAGTGGCGCCGGTTCACAATGCGTCCGTAATCAGGATTTTCCAAAGGCGCATTGCCGTATTGGGCAATGATGGCGGCTTTCAATTCGCACAGGAATTTCTCCTTTACGGCGCTGTGGCACAGTACATAGTCCGGTGCAACGCAGGTTTGCCCGCAGTTCAGGTATTTGCCGAATGCAATGCGCCGGGCGGCCAGTGACAGGTCCGCTGTTTGGTCCACAATGCAGGGGCTTTTGCCCCCCAGCTCCAAAGTTACCGGACACAGACGCGGTGCAGCTTTTTCCAGCACCAGCTTGCCTACCTGTGCGCTGCCGGTAAAAAAGATATGGTCGTAAGGTTCGTCCAGCAGCGCGGCGTTTTCCGCACGGCCGCCTTCCACCACCTGCACCAGCTCGGAAGGGAATACGCGGCCCAGCAGCTGGGCCAGCACGCGGCTGGTGGCGGGCGCATAGGCAGACGGCTTTACCACGGTGCAGCAGCCGGCGGCCAGTGCCCCGGCCAGCGGTTCCAGCGTCAGCAGCACCGGGTAATTCCAGGGGCTCATGATTAGTACCCGCCCCTTGGGCCTGGCTGTCACACGGCAGGCTGCAGGCCATTGGGCGGCAGATGCCTTTACCCGGCGGGGTGCCATCCATCGCCTGACGTGGCGGCGCAGATACCGGATCTCCTCCAGCGCCAGGCCCACTTCGCACATATAGGATTCCGTCGGGCTTTTGCCCAAGTCCTGCCGCAAAGCGCCGCACAGGCGGTCGGCATCCGCACGCACGGCCTGTTCCAGTGCATCCAGCACGGCATGCCGGTGGGAGAGAGGAAGGGTTTTGCCGGAGAGGAAGTATTCCTGCTGCCGTGCAGTCAGCTGCGCAAAATCCATATTGCAATGCTCCTTTCGATCTGTCTGAAACATAAGTATACCATACCGGCGTGCGGAAAAGAAGATTTTTTGGCGGACAGTTTGGTGCGCACTTGCCATCAAACGCAAAATATGGTAGTATAACTGATGTTAAGGTGGTGTATGCGATATGTCAGAAACATTTACCCCGCTGGCCCGCAGCCGCTCCAGCTATTACTGCAAGGGCAGCCCGGTCCATTTTGTGATGGTGGAGCTGTTCCGGATGGAGCAAACGGGTGAGACGGTGGTCACCTTGACATTTAAAAATCTGTATTCACATCCGATCCGCAGTTTTACTGCCCATTACTGCTGCAAAAACCGTGCGGGCCAGGTGCTGGGGGAAGATGATTTCACCTACAGCAATGTGGACGTACGGGACGGCCAGTGCTTCGGCAGCGACGACGGCGTGTTCATCAGCGATGAAATGCTGGGCAGTGTGGAAGTCAGCCTTGTCAGCGTCACTTATGACGACGGGGTTCTGCACAGCCTGCGGCGCTGCCCGCCGGTGGCCCTGCCGGCGCTGCGGCCGCTGGAAAAAGAGATGCGCGAATCCGTGCGCAGTGCCATGGGGATCCGGGCACTGAAGTATATGCCCGAAGAAGCGCCGGACGGCTGGCGCTGTGCCTGCGGCGGGTTCAACTATAACGTGGGCCGCGGCAAATACACCTGCAGCGAGTGCGGTGCAGATAAGGCTGCCCTGCAGGCGGCAGTACAGGCCGCGCTGCGCCAGGTGCGCCCGCAGAAACCGATGTACGATGCTGCCCAGGCGTTTGGGCAGCCGCACAGCCCGCAGGAATACGGAACGCATTGACGGGAAACATACCCAGCAGGCCGCGCCGTGCCGTAGCACGGCGCGGCGCTTTGATGTAACGGCGCGCGCAGCGCCCTCGCCGCCCGCTGCGGTGGGAAGGCGGGATGATTGGAACGGAAGGGAACGGACAGGGCAACGGATTTGGGAGGAGAGCCAATGGCAAAAAGAACCGGATATACGAACGAAAGTATCACCAGCCTGAAAGGCGCTGACCGTGTGCGCAAACGCCCGGGCGTGATTTTTGGCTCGGATGGAGTGGATGGATGCGCCCACGCCATTTTTGAAATTATTTCCAATTCAATCGATGAGGCCCGCCAGGGCTATGGAGACCGCATTCTGGTCACTAAGCATCGGGACGGTTCGGTGGAAGTGGAAGATTTTGGGCGGGGCATGCCGGTGGATTACAATAAAAACGAGCAGCGCTACAACTGGGAACTGCTGTTCTGCGAGATGTACGCCGGCGGCAAATACGGAAATGGCGCAGACAATTACGAATATTCCCTGGGCCTGAACGGCCTGGGTCTGTGTGCCACCCAATACGCAAGCGAGTGGATGGTGGCCGACATCTATCGGGACGGCTTTCATTATCATCTGGAATTCCAAAAAGGCGAAAATGTGGGCGGCCTGCAGAAAGAGCCGACAAGCCGCAGGAAAACCGGCTCGCGCATCCATTGGAAACCGGACCGGGAAGTGTTTACCGACATCGATGTGCCTGCCTCTTATTATTTGGATACAATCAAACGCCAGGCGGTGGTGAACGCGGGCGTCACGTTCCTGTTCACCGATGAAACGGCCGACGGCGGGAAAGCTGAAACCACGTTCTATTACGAAAAGGGCATTGAAGACTATGTGGAAGAGACAGCTGGCCTGGAGGCTCTGACACCGGTTCGCTTCTGCCAAAGCCAGGCTGAAGGACGGGACCGGGAGGACCGCCCGCTGTACAAGGTGAAGATGAGCGCCGCTTTCTGCTTTTCCAACAAAAGCCAGCTGCTGGAATATTACCATAACTCATCCTTCCTGGAACATGGCGGCAGCCCGGACAAAGCGGTGAAGGCCGCCTTTGTGGCGCAGATTGACGCCCTGCTGCGCAGCAAGAACCTGTACAAGAAAAATGATGCCAAGGTGAAGTTCGAGGATATCCAGGACTGCCTGATTTTTGTGTCCAGCTCGTTTTCCACACAGACAAGCTATGAGAACCAGACAAAAAAGGCCATCACCAACAAGTTCATCCAGCAGGCCATGACGGATTTCCTGAAAAAGAACTTGGAGGTTTATTTTATTGAAAAGCCGGACGAAGCGCAGAAGATCGCCCAGCAGGTGATGATCAACAAACAAAGCCGCGAACATGCCGACCAGGTGCGGCAGGGGACCAAAAAGACCCTGACAGAAAAAATCGACATTGCCAACCGGGTACAGAAATTTGTGGACTGCCGGTCAAAAGACCTGTCCAAGCGGGAGCTGTACATCGTAGAGGGCGACTCGGCCCTGGGCTCGGTGAAAACCAGCCGGGACAGTGAGTACCAGGCCATTATGCCCGTGCGCGGCAAGATCCTCAACTGCCTGAAAGCTGATTACAACCGCATTTTCAAAAGCGATGTCATCACAGATCTGATCAAGGTGCTGGGCTGTGGTGTGGAGCTGACAGGTAAGGCCAAGAAGGATTTGTCCAGTTTCAGCCTGGACAATCTGCGCTGGAACAAAGTGGTCATTTGCACGGATGCGGATGTGGACGGATACCAAATCCGCACATTGATCCTCACGATGATCTATCGTCTGGTGCCCACGCTGATCAACGAAGGATATGTGTACATTGCCGAATCACCGCTGTATGAGATTCAGAGCAAAGGACATACCTATTTTGCCTATACCGAACAGGAAAAAGCAGAGTTCCTGGGGCGCATTGGCAAGGAAAAGTACACCATCCAGCGCAGCAAGGGCCTGGGCGAAAATGATCCGGAGATGATGTGGCTCACCACCATGAATCCCGCCAGCCGGCGGCTGATCAAAGTGCAGCCTGCAGACGCCCAGCGCACGGCCCAGATGTTTGATTTGCTGCTGGGCGACAACCTCACCGGGCGCAAAGAACATATTGCCAACCACGGTTATGAGTATTTGGACGAATTGGATCTGTCTTAAAGAAAGGGACGGCAAGAAGAGAGAATGGCAAAGCGAACCACCAAAAAACAACCAACCATCAGCCGCCCGCAGCTGGGCGATAACGTAGAGATTCTGGACGCCGGCGTGGTGCTGGACCAGCCCATCACCGAAACGCTGGAAACCAACTATATGCCGTATGCCATGAGCGTCATCGTCTCCCGCGCCCTGCCGGAGATCGACGGTTTCAAGCCTGCCCACCGCAAGGTGCTGTATACGATGTACGAAATGGGCCTTCTGAAGGGCGCGCGCACCAAATCCGCCAACATCGTGGGCAGCACCATGCACCTGAATCCCCATGGGGATCAGGCTATTTACGATACCATGGTGCGCCTGGCACGCGGAAATGAAAGCCTGCTGGTGCCTTATGTGAACGGCAAGGGAAACTTCGGCAAGGCATACAGCCGGGATATGGCCTATGCCGCCTCCCGGTATACCGAGGCGAAGCTGGAGGACGTGTGCGCCGAACTGTTCGGCGACATCGACAAGGATACCGTGGACTTTGTGCCCAACTACGACGCTACCACCACCGAGCCCACGCTGCTGCCTGTCACGTTCCCGGCGGTTTTGGCCAATAACACGCTGGGTATTGCGGTGGGCATGGCCTCGTCCATCTGCTCGTTCAACCTGCGGGAGTTGTGCGAGACGGCCGCAGCCCTGATCAAAGACCCGGAACATGACATTGCCGCTACCATGCCCGCGCCGGACTTTGTGGGCGGAGGGTACATCCTGTATGATGAGAAAGAGATGGCCAATATTTACAACACCGGGCGCGGCAGCGTGCGGGTACGGGCGCGCTACAATTATGTGAAGGACGGCAATATGCTGGAGATCACGCAGATCCCCCCTACCACTACGGTAGAGGCCATCATGGATAAGATCGCCGACCTGGTAAAGGCAGGGCGGGTGAAAGAGATCAGTGATATGCGCGATGAGACCGACCTGAACGGCCTGAAACTGACCATCGACCTGAAACGCGGCCAGGACCCGGACAAAGTGATGGCCAAACTCTTCCGCCTGACGCCGCTGGAAGATGCATTTTCCTGCAACTTCAATATTTTGATCTCCGGTATGCCCCGGGTAATGGGAGTGCGGGAGATCCTGGCCGAATGGACAGCCTTCCGCACCGAGTGCGTGCGCCGGCGCACCTATCATGAACTGGACGGAAAGGAGAAACGCCTGCACCTGCTTCAGGGCCTGGCCGCCATCCTGCTGGACATTGACAAAGCCGTCCGCATCGTGCGCGAAACCGCTGAGGAGGCAGAAGTGGTGCCGAACCTGATGATCGGTTTTGGCATCGACCAGACACAGGCTGAGTACGTGGCTGAGATCCGCCTGCGCCATTTGAACCGTGAATACATCCTTAAGCGCACTGCCGAGACCCATGAACTGGAGAATGATATTGCAGAGCTGAAGGATATTCTGGAAAAGCCCGCGAAAGTAAAGCGCATCATCATGGATGAACTGCAGGCGGTGGCCAAAAAATATGGCGAACCCCGCCGAAGCGAGATCCTGTACGATGCGGCTGCGGCAGAGGGCGATGAGGATGAGGATGCCGTGCCCGATTATCCCGTCAGTGTGTTTTTCACCCGGGAAGGCTATTTCAAAAAAATCACCCCGCAGTCCCTTCGTATGTCCGGCGAACAAAAGCTGAAGGAGGGTGATGAAATCACGGTACAGCTGGAGACGAAAAACAGTGCCGAACTGCTGTTTTTCACCAGCCGCTGCCAGGTCTACAAGTGCCGCGCCGCAGATTTTGCTGATACCAAGGCCAGCATGATGGGCGATTACATCCCAGCGCGCCTGGCTATGGACGAGGGCGAAGTGCCCGTGTATATGGCCGTTACGGAGGATTACCGGGGCTATATGTTCTTCCTGTTTGAAAACGGGAAGGCGGCCAAAGTGCCCATGGATGCCTATGCCACCAAAAACAACCGCAAAAAGCTGCTGAATGCGTTCAGTGACAAATCGCCGCTGGTCTATGCCGCCTATCTGCGCCAGGAAGAGGAAATTGCCATTCAGAACAGCGCCGGGCGCATGCTGCTGGTGCATTCTGCCCAGGTGCCGGCAAAACAGACTAAGAATACGGCCGGCGTCAATGTGATGACGCTGAAGAAAAACCAGAGGATCACACAGGTGCGCCGGGCCAGCCGTATGGAGATTGCCGACCCGCATCGCTACCGGGTGCGCACATTGCCGGCAGCCGGGGCTGTCCTGCGCAGCGAGGATCTGGCCGAACAGATGTCCCTGTGAGGGAAGATAAGCCGTGAAAGGCGTTGCTGAACCAAAAAAACGCGTTTTCCGCAAAAATTGGATTGCATTTTTCTGCGGTATATGCTATGATATATCGTGCATTATGGTTTGGAGGTTATACACATGAGTGTTTTGGAAATCATTGCGGGCATCCTGCTGATTTTGGCCAGTGTGGCTATTGTGGTGCTGGTGCTTTCTCAGGAAAGCAAGGGCAACGGCCTGTCGGGTGTGATCGGCGGCGGCATGGCGGAAGATACGCGCAGCCGTTTCGGAAGCAGCGCCATTATCCGGTATACCAAATATGCGGCGATTGCACTGTTTGTGCTGACCATCGCCGTTGGCCTGATCAATGTACTGATGTAAGAAAAGCAAATCCGCCCGTTCTGCGGTACCGCAGAGCGGGCGTTATTGTATCATGCGGACACAAGGAGCTATGAGGGGAAAGGGTTCTATGGGATTGAGAACAAAAATTATGGCCGAGCTGGAGAAACGGCCGGCCAGCCTGCGCCAGCTGAAGAAAAAGCTGGGCAACGACAAAAAAGTGGCCCGGGCTTTGGAAGAGCTGGTACAGGCGGGCCGCGCCGTGTGCCAGGGCGGCACTTATGCGCCGGCCGGTGCGCAGGAGGCAGAGGACTATGCCGACTGTGTGGCCTGCGAGTTTGTCAAATTGGGGCGCAGTTTCGGCTTTGCCCAGCCTTTGGACGGCAGCGAGGATATCTTCATTGCAGGGCGCTTTTTAAATGGCGCGCTGCCCGGGGACATCGTGCTGGTGCGCATCAGTGAACATCCGGTGCGCGCTGGCTCCAGGGAAGGGGAGATCGTCAAAGTGCAGCAGCCCCGCCGGTACTTTGTGGGCACGGTATGCCGGCTGGAGGATCGGCTTGCCCTGCGCCCGGACGGCTGCCCGGACGTTCTGCTGCGTATCAAACGCAATGATAAAAGCGGCGTACAGCCTGGTGAAAAGGCAGCTGTGCGCGTAGTGGAGCGTGCCCGCCGTTATGAAAACCAGCGCGTGCGCGTGGTGGAGCGCTTCGGCCCCGGGGATCGGGCCCAAAACTGTGCCAGGGCGATTCTGTACAGCCAGGGCGTGCCGACGGACTTTCCCGAGCCTGTGCTGGCCGAAGCTGCCCGGTATGAAGGGGCTCAGGTAGAGGAAAGCCAGATCCAGGGCAGGGAGGACCTGCGGGACTGGACGATCTTCACCATTGACGGCCCGGACACAAAGGATATTGATGATGCGGTCAGCGTCCGGCGTCGGGGAGAAGGATATCTGCTGGGTGTGCATATTGCGGATGTAAGCCGGTATGTGCGCCCGGATACGGCGCTGGATGACGAGGCGTTCAGCCGGGGCACATCGGTGTATTACGCCAACTCGGTGGTGCCCATGCTGCCCAAGGCACTTTCCAACGGCATCTGCAGCCTGAATCCAGGACAGGACCGCCTGGCTTTCTCTTGCCTGATGGAGCTGGACGGCACCGGGCGCCTTACCTGCGCCAGGCTGGCCAAGTCGGTGGTGCGCAGCCGGGTGAAAGGTGTGTACAGCGAAGTGAACGCCCTGCTGGACGGCACCGCCGACGAGGCTGTGGCCCGCAAGTATGCGGAAACGGTGAACGTACTGCCTTTACTGCGGGAGGTATATGAAAAGCGGATCCTGCAACGGGAGATGCGTGGTGCGCTGGAGATCGAGACAGATGAGCCCAGGCTGATTTTGGATAAAAGCGGCTGCTGCGTGGGGGTGGAAAAATATCCGCGCGGCATGGCGGAGCGCATGATCGAGGAATTTATGCTGCTGGCCAATGAAAGCGTGGCGGCTATGGCACGCAGGGCCAAGCTGCCCTTTGTGTACCGAATCCACGAGGATCCGCCCGCTGAACGGGTAGAGTCTTTGAAAGAGGTGCTGGATGCCTGCGGGCTGGCCTGCTGCTTCAAGGGGGCGGTGCCCACTGCGGCGGAACTGACCGGCCTGCTGCGCCGGGCCAAGGGCCAGCCCTGCGAGCGTGCAGTGCAAATGGCGGTGCTGCGCAGCACCGCCAAGGCCAAATACGCCCCCAGCCCGGTGGGCCATTTTGGCTTGGGGCTGGCGGACTACGCTCACTTTACGTCGCCCATCCGCCGCTATCCGGATCTGGCTGTCCACCGCATCCTCTCGGATTGGCTGTCGGGGACGGACAGCCAGATATTGGCACAGCGGTACGGTGCGTTTGCCGTCAAAGCCAGCGAACAGTCCTCGGCCCGGGAGCTGGCGGCCATGACCTGTGAGCGGGACATCACCGACTGCTACAAGGCGGAGTTTATGTCCGGCCATCTGGGGGAGGTGTACGAGGGGGTGATTTCTTCGGTGACCAGTTTCGGCATCTATGTGGAACTGGAAAACACTGTAGAAGGGATGATCCGCCTGGACGCCCTGGCGCCGGCGGGCCATGGGCTGACCATGGTGGCCGGCATGGCCCTGTCCGATCCTCTGACAGGCAGGATGTACCGAATCGGAGATCCGATGGCCGTGCGGGTGGCGGCTGCGGATGTTGCTGCCGGGCATGTGGATTTTGTGCCCGTGCCCTGACATAGCGGCGCCCTTGTCCGCATAGGATGGGACAAGGGGTGAGAGTGATGATCCTGTTTGAGACGCTGGCGCTGTTTGCGGCGCTGTTGTCCCTGGTGTGTGTGCTGGCCGTGCTGCGCCGGGCGCGCCGGCCGCTGCTGCGGGCCGTTGGCTCGGCGGCGTGCGGCGTGGGGGCCCTGGGGGCGGTGAATCTGCTGGCAGGCTACACCGGCGTTGCATTGGCGCTGAATTACGTCACCGCCTTTGCGGCGGTGGTGCTGGGGGCGCCTGGGGTGCTGCTGCTGCTGGTTTTGCGGCTGCTGACCATGGGATAAGGCGCCGAAAAAGAAAGGGCGGGGGAGACCCCGCCTTTTTCTTTGCCCTTTTCCATACCGCAAAAAACGCCTGTAACCTTTTGCCCGGGGCAGCTGTCTAATGGGTGCAATTGCAAATCACAAACGGGGAGGAGAGGAACGATGGACGAGTTGATCCGCCGCGCGAGACGCGGCGATCAGGAGGCATTTGTGACCCTGATGGAACGCAACAAGCAAAGCCTGTGGCGGGTGGCCATGGCGGTGCTGCATGATCCGGATGATGCGGCAGATGCCATGCAGGACACCGTGCTGGAGGCATGGAAAAACCTGCCCAAACTGGTGAAAACAGAGTATTTCACAACTTGGCTGACGCGAATCCTGCTGTACAACAGCTATGACATCCTGCGCAAACGCCGGCGCGAGGCGCCGGCACAGACCCTCCGCGAGGAGGGCGCGGAGCAGCGGCCCGACGACACCCTGGACGTGCAGCGCACCATGGCGCAGCTGGCCGAAAACGATCGGCTGATTCTGACGCTGTTCTACATGAACGATTTGCCGGTGCGCGCCATCGCACGGGTGCTGGCCATCAGCGAAGGGGCTGTGCGGGTGCGGCTGACCCGTGCCCGGGAGCGATTCAAACGAGCCTATGAAAACGGCGATGACAGAAAGGAGCGGCGAGCATGAGCCATTTCAACGACGATATTCTGCGCAGCCAGCTGGATCCCGGCCCCCTGCCGGAGCAGGCCCAGCAGAAACTGAACCGCATTTACGGAATGTTGGACGCGGTGCCCCAGGCAAAGCCGGTGCGCCCGGTGCGCCTGCGCTGGCGCAGGGCGGCGGCACTGGCGGTTGCGGCTGTTTTAGCGCTTGTCGGCGGTACCGTGGCGCTGGCGGCCACCGGCGGCCTGATGCCCATGGTACAGGGCATTATCAGCTTTTTTAACGGCAGCCAGACGACCAATCTGGACAGTTTGCAGCCGGTATTCGAAGCACACAACGCTGCGGTGGAACAATCCGTCACCGACCAGGACATTACTTTTACCGTGGAAAATGTCAGTGTAGACGCGGGGTTCGTCAATATTTTTGGGCGCATCACCACGGGGGAGTCCATTGGCGCTTTGGCTCGGCGGCAGAATCAGATCTCCGCAGTGGATGCGGAGGGCAATATCGGCGAGCCGCAGCCCTATTATACCTATGGCTTACCCAGCTGGAACCTGGTGCGGGCTGTCGGCGCCATGCCGGTGGTACGGGTGAACGGGCAGATATACGGCTTTGACAACACGCTGTCCGACAGCATGAACGCCTATTTGGAAGATGACCATACCCTTGTGTTCGCCCGGCGCATCCTGGTGCCGGACGGCTTGCCCGATACGTTTACCATGGAGATCCTGCCGCATTATTACACCGATGAAAACGGCGAACACCAAAGCCTGATGAACCATGAAGGCGATTGGACCATTTCGGTGGAAGTGGATGCCACGGCTGCCCGGGAGGCTGTAAAAACTCTGGCGGCCGGGGAGATCCCGCTGGGGGATGCCGGCAGGCTGGATCTCAAGCATTTCCGGTGGAGCCCGCTGGGCACGCTGGTGAGCGCGGACGAGCATGTGGAGGCCGTACCCGGAACCGGCACCGCAGACGGAGCTTTCCCCGATTACGCCCAGGCCGCAGGCTATCTGGGCCTTGACCGGGTAGCCATTCGGGATGACCAGGGCAACTGGCTGTATCCCATGATCCCCGCCGGATACGATAGCGGTGCAGACCATGTGGCCGAGTACACCAGCCCGGCGCAGGGCACCCGATCCATCACCTTTGTGCCGGCCAGCCTGTCCGGCGGCGGTGAGGAGAAAACCGTCTTGGCCCAGCCTGGGCAGAAAATCGAGCTGGGGAAAGATTACGGTTATGTCATTGAGCGCATTGAGACGGCGGCGCAGACGCTGACCATCACGCTGACACCCTACGGCCCGCGCACGGCGGGATCTGTCGGGCTGGAGGTGTTCCCCTGCGGCGCCGGCGGACAAAGCCTGGACGGCAATGACCGGATGGCATATGAAGCTGTCACCGACCATATTACCGGAGCAGTCACGCTGGAATACTATTTCGACATGGAGGGTGAACCTCAGGGCCTGGAACAGCTGCGCTATTTTACCTGGGGCGATCTGACATTGGACGAGGCGAACGCGGTGACGCTTTTGCTGGAATAACCGAAGAAGGCCGGAAACGGATGCAGTAAAAACCGGGCGGCGCCCCCATTGCGGAAGGGGCGCCGCCCGGTTTTGCGCGGTCATATCGGCGCTGCGGGCAGATACAATGTGAAAGTGGCACCTCCGCCGGGGGTGTCGGTACAGGCCAGCCGGCCGCCGTGCAGGGCGGCCAATTCCTGGGCTACAGCCAACCCCAGGCCAAAATGACCGTTGGCGGGGCGGCTGTTATCGCCCCGGGCGAACCGGCTGAAGATGCGTGTCTTGTCGGGATCAGGTACGCCGGGGCCATGGTCGATGACACTGATGGCTACTTTCCCGCCGACATCCCGGCACCGCAGGATGACCAGTGTGCCCGCTGGCGCATAGCTGGTGGCGTTGTCCACCAGGGCGGCAATCAGCTGCACCAGGCGGTCGGCATCTCCGTATATGGGCGGCAGCATGGTGCCGGGAAGATCCAGCGACAGGGAAAACCCGCGCTGGGCTGCCAGGCCGCGCAGCTGTTCGGCCGCATCAATTACGATTGCGTCCGTATCCAGCCGGGAAGGAAGCCATTTCCAACGCGCCGAATCAGCACTGCCCAGAATCAGGAGATCTTCCACCAGGCGCCCCAGGCGCGCGGTCTCTGCCCGGGCGGCGGTCCGGTACTCTTCGGCCTGTTCAGGACATCGCTCCATGGCGTCCAGGCTGGCGAGGATGGCCGCCACCGGGGTGCGCAGCTCATGGCCGGCGGCGGAGATAAAACGCGACTGCTGCTCCATAGCCCGGCTCACCGGCGCCAGAGTCCGGCGGGTAACGGCCCAGCTGATGACCGTCAGTGCCAAAAGGCCCGCGGCCAGGCAGCCGGCGTACCAGAGGGCGGAATCCAGCAGGCGGGCTTGCTCGTCTGCAAGGTCCTGCAGTACCAGCACGATGCACTGCCCCTTATCCATGGTGATACCGGCGGCAAAAGCGCGGTAGGTATCCGGCCCGTCTCCTTGAACCGTAAAAGTGGGCGCTGTGCTCCACAGGCCGTTTGCCAGCAGGCCCTGATTTTCCCGGATCGTCTGTTGGGCGCGGGTCAGCAGTGTCTCCCGAGGGGTGGCGGGCTGCCAGCTGCCGGGGAAAAAAGGGGAGGTGCCATTATCCAGCAGAGCGGCAATATAGCGGTTCTGAGCCTCCCACTGGGAGAGCCACGGGTCGCTGACCACGCCCTCCGAGACCCGCCGGCACAGTTCGGAGCACTGGGCGGTAAAGGCGGCTTCACCTGTTTGACGCAGCTGACGGCAGGACATGCTCCATCCGCCCCACAGGCTGAGGGCCAGTACCCCGCAGCACAGAACGGCTGTCAGTGCTGCCAGCCGCCGGTGGGTGCGGGCCAGGGCAGTGCGTCTGGGGGCCTTCACAGGTGTTCCTCCGGCGCGCCGTCTGCCGTCAGGCAATAGCCCACGCCCCGCACGGTGCGCAGCTTGACCTGCCGGCTTACGGCAGCCAGGCGCCGGCGCACATAATAGGCATAGCTGTCCAGGTTGGCGTCTGCCGCGCCGCTGCCTGCACCCCACAGCCGCGCCAGCAGCGCGTGGCGGCTGGCGGTGCAGCGGTTCTGGCGCAGCAGGTATTCCAGCAGTTCCCCTTCCTTGCGGGCCAGGGTGCATTTGCCCAGCGGCCCTGCCAGCTCCAGGCTGGCAGGGGAGAAACGCACGTCACCGAAAGCCAGTGCCGTGCTGCCGCCGGCGGCCCTGCGGCACAGCGCCCGCAGGCGGGCGCACAGCTCCCGCACATCGAAGGGTTTGGCCAAATAGTCGTCGGCGCCTGCGTCCAGACCGTCCACGCGGTCACCTATGCCATCCAGGGCTGTCAGCAGCAATACAGGTGTGCTGTCGCCTGCCGCACGCATGCGCCGCAGAAGCGTCAGCCCGTCAAGGGCAGGCATCATCCGGTCCAGAACGACGGCGTCATAGCCGCCTTCACCCCAATAGTAGGCGGCATCTTCGCCGTTTTCCGCTTCATCCACCAGGCAGCTCTCTGCCCGCAGAGCCGCTGCCGTGGCCCTGCGCAGGGCCTTGTCGTCTTCAGCCAATAGAATACGCATACACAGCCTCCGGTTGCAAAATTTCACGTTTCTATTATAATATAAATTCCCTCAAATGCACCTAAAAAAGCAAAAATCACAGCGGAAAGGCCATTCGCCCACCGGCCTTTGCGCGCGGCTCTGCTTTTTCGGCAGCGTGTAAAGCCGGGTGCTATCCGGGGGTTTTGTGGCGGAAGCCTCAAAAACACCTCAAAAACCTTTTTGGGCAAATTTGAGGTGCTTTGCGGTACACTGCAGGGGAAAGGAGAGAAATGCCATGAAAATGAAACGACTGTGCAGCGCCGTCCTGTCGGGAGCGCTGCTGCTGACTGCCTGCAGTGCACCTGCAGGCTCCGGCAGTTCCGGTACGGGAACGTCTGCCGCACCGGCCGCGGAAACGGTGCCGATGGGGGCTTTTGTGGAGCAGGACGTGACACCCGCCGACGCGTCCGGGAGCGGTTTTGTTCTGCTGAAGGGCCTGGACGACACGCTGACCCTGATGGACGTGGGCGCCGACCCGGCCCTGCGGTGGGACTCCGCCGACGGCGGAGACACCTGGCAGAAGAGCGAACTGGCCTGGCTGGACGCAGACGCCCGGGCTCAGCTGGGGGACATCACGGATATGACCCTGATGGAGGACGGCAGCCTGGTGGTGGCGAATCGCAAGGCAGAATTGTATCATGTCGCGGCAGACGGCACGTACACGCAAATTCCGGTGAAAGAATTGGAGGGCTATGCCGAACCGGATGAGCGCGGGGAAGAAGCCGTCCATGTGGGTGTCAATCGCTTGATCGGCCTGTCGGGCGGACGGTTTTATCTGGAGTACAGCGGCTATGTGATCAGCGAAGGCAATGTGTATCAATCGATGGAGGAGCCCAACGGCAGCGGAATCTACGAATTGGACGGCACCTGTGTGGCGGATCTTGGGCCGTTTTTCGGCGATGCAGCTGCGAACGGCAGTTATCTGTTCCGCTGCAACGATTCTACTTTAGCGGTTTACGATGCCGTGACAGGCCGGCAGGACAACGGAAAAACCGGCCGGGTAGAAGGGCTGCAGGACCTGGGCGCCAATGCGGTTATGATGGCTGATGACGACGGGAATGTCTACTTTTACAGCACGTCTGGCGTGGCGCGCTACGTACCCGGCGGTAATCTGCTGGAAATGCTGATAGACGGCGTAAACTATTCCTTTGGAATGCCCAGCGAACTGTTGAACGGCGCGGTAACGCGTTCAGGCCCGCAGTTTTTTATGCAGACTCAGGACAGCGCCGGATTGGCCCACTTGTATCGGTATACCTATGATGCCCAGGCGTCCCAGACACAGAGGACGCTGCGCGTCTGGACGCTTCAGGACAGCGACGAGCTGCGTCAGGTCGTCAGCCTGTTCCGAAAGGCCAATCCGGACGTTCAGGTTCGCCTGGAAGTGGCGCTGGACGGTACGGCGGAATTGGGAACCCAGGCCGAGGACACCATTCGCACGCTGAACACACAGATGCTGGCGGGGGAAGGGCCGGATGTGCTGATTTTGGACGGCCTGCCGGCCCAGCAATTTGCCCGCAGCGGCATGTTGTCGGACCTCTCGCCGTATGTGGATCCAGATCTTCTTTATGAGCCGTTTGCAACGCCGTTCCGGCAGGATAATAAAGTGTTCATGCTGCCGGCCCTGTTCCACATGGCGGTTCTGACAGCCCATGCGGGGCAGGCGGACAGCCTGGACAGTTTGGAGACGATTGCACAGGCTGTGCAGAACGGGGCGGATATGTGGGATGTGACAGGGGGAACGGAGTTCGGCCAGCCTCAAGAGGAAAGCCGCCGCCCGCTGCTGTTCTTCGATGACAGCGCCGATTTGTTCCGTGTCCTGTGGACGACCAGCGCACCGGCCATCCTGGCCAATGGACATTTGGATACGGATGCACTGGACGCCTTTTTGAACGTTTACAAAACCATCAGCGACAAGTACAACCTGAGCGCCCAGGATGGTTCGCTGTACAGCATTGGATTTGGCACCAATCAGCTGTTCTACGAGGTTCCCAACAGTATGCATTGCTATATGATGGACTCGTCTTTTGCGGCGCTGTCCATTGCGCAGAATCTCCCGGTGCTGGCCTATCCGGCCACCTTCCACGGCACGCAGATGGCGCCCGATGAGGACACTGCGGTGCGTCTGGCCCCGGGGCTGGCCACGGGCGCCTGGCAGCCGGTGCTGCTGGCGGGCGTCAGCGCCGCCTCCGGCCGGCAGGAGCTGGCGGGGCGCTTTGTGGCGTCGCTGCTGGGCGAAACCTTCCAGGCCACCGCGCTGCCCGGCGGTATGCCCACCACCCGGGCCGGTATGGCCGCCCAGCTGGCGGCCCAGGACGAGGCCTATGCCGAATACGTCCAGGAGGGGTTGCTGCCCGAAGCGCGCGGCAGCTATCCGGTGGACGTGGAGGCCCTGATTGCCCAGCTGGGCCAGCCGGTGCTGCTGCCCGCCACGGTGACGGACGCCGTCCGGCAGGAGGCCCGGGCTCTGGGCGCGGGCCAGAGCACGGTGGAGGAGGCCGCCCAGGCCATTGAGAGCGCCCTGCAGCTGTATCTGGCCGAACAGGCCTGATGTCCCCGGCGGGAAATTTTTGAAAAACTATTGAAAGGCCGCTTTCTTTTGTGGTACAATATGGCGTCCTGTGCATTGCCCGGGGCCCATCAATTCACGAAAGGAGCGGCTTTTCCTGTGACGCAACACATCGTCAAGCGGACACAATGCTGGCACAACACTCGTTTTCCCCGCAGGCCGCCTCCCCATGCTTCCTTGGTTTGACCGGCTGATGCCGGACAGATGATCTGATGGATCAAAACAATCAAGAACAAGGAAGGAAAAAATTATGAGTTGGTTTCTTTTTGCACTGCTGGCCCTGCTGTTCTGGAGCGGGTCCGACCTGTTTTCCAAAATGGGTTCCCGCCCGGATGATAAGTATAGCCACTGGAAAATGGTGATGGCAGTAGGTACCGTAATGGGCATCCATGCCATTGTTATGCTGGCCCTGGGTACGCCTTTTTCACCCATCGATATCATCCGTTACATGCCTGCTTCGGCAATGTACATCCTGTCCATGATCCTGGGCTATGTGGGCCTGCGATACATTGAACTGTCCATCTCATCGCCGATCTGCAATTCCTCCGGCGCCGTGGCTGCCGTGCTGTGCTTTGCGATCCTGGGCCAGGCCATGACCGGCCTGCAGCTGGTAGGCGTGATTTGCGCGTGCATCGGCGTGTTCGGCCTTTCTTACATCGAGAAAAAGCAGGATGATGCAGCCCGTGAGGCCCGCCGGGAGCTGGCTGACGTGAAGTATCAGCGCAGTTTCCTGGCCATTCTGTTCCCCATCCTTTATTGCCTGATCGATGGCCTGGGCACATTTACGGATATTTTGCTGCTGGACGGCGGCATCGTGGAAGAAGAGTCGGCCAACATCGCTTACGAGTTCACGTTCCTGGCGATGGCGGTGGTTGCGTTCATCTATGTGGTCGTTATCAAAAAGCAGCCGCTGAATATTCCCAAGGAGAGGCCGAAAATTGCCGCGGCCCTCTGCGAGACAGGCGGTCAGTTCTTCTATATTTACGCCATCGGTGCCAACGGCATCGTGGCTGCACCCATGATCTCGTCCTATTGCGTGGCCTCCGTGCTGTGGGCGCGCATTTTCCTGAAAGAGAAGCTGACCTGGCAGCATTACGCCGTGATTGCTATTACGGCTGTGGGCGTTGCGATTCTGGGAATGGAGTAATTGGAAGTAAATGGCAAAAAGCTGATCCGATATGCAAAAAAGCGGCCGCGCAGCGCGGCCGCTTTTTTTGCGGAAATTTCTATAAAGAAAGTGGTTCCGGCCATAAAATTTCATACTTTTTTCAGCGGAGTTTCAGGAAGATTTAAGATTTTGGCGGTATTATAAAGGCAGGAAGAGGGGATTGACAAACTTATTCAACAATTGTAGAATTAATATAGTTTACAATTGTCGAACTGGAAGGGCTGTCCTTCTGAAAGCGACAAAAATTTTTTCAAAAAAGGAAACATTCTTGAAATGTGAAACGTATATATAGTAGAAGAATTTTGTCGAGGCGGAAAGGACGGGAATGCAATGGGACGAATGGCGGCGATACACCGCCGGCTGCCGGAGCAGGAAACAGCTGTGCGCGACATACACGCGCACAAGCCGCTGGACATTGGGCCTTGCCACATTGACCTGGCTGCCGGACGTGTATTGGTGGAAGGCAAGGATGTGCCGCTGACACCCCAGGAGTATTCGCTGCTGAAAACACTGGTGGAAAACCAGAATTTGGCGCTCAGCCGGGACAAATTGCTGGCCCTGGCCTGGGGGTATAACTACGGCGGCGACACACGCACAGTGGATGTGCACATTCAGAAACTGCGCCATAAGCTGAAATTATCCCGGCAGATCCAAACCGTTTACAAGCTGGGGTATCGGCTCTCTACGGAATAAGTGGCGGATTACAGACATAACCGGCTCAGGCCGGCCATAGAATAAAAGGAGGATGGTTGTCCATGACAAGCGAAAAAACACGGGAAAAACTGCGCAGATGGTCGCGCTTTTTTACCATTATAGGATTTGTCGCACTGCTGGTTGCCGTGATCGCCTTTGGCCTGTCCATGGGTGCGCGCGTTCGCAGTGAGCGCGGGCCGGTGGTAGTCGTCAGTGAGACGGTACAGGAGGGACAAGCCCTGCCCCTGACACAGACGCTTGCAGGATGACTTGGCGGCGCCCGGAAGGGGCGGTACATGTGATTGCGAAGGGAACGGGAGCGGATGAAGGAACGGCAGATCAATCTGGACCTTGCCAGAAAGAATGGCGGCTCCCGGCAGGGGGGAGCCGGGCAGAAAGAGCCTGAAAACACATGGACCCGGGCCCCCTCCGCCCGCGCACCGCGTGTGCCGGTGCAGCAGCGTACAGCGGGAATGGGGCCTGCCGCCCCGAGGCAAAACAGCCGCAGGCCGATCCGGCAGAATGTACGGCGCAAACGCCGGCACCCGCTGCGCACATTGGTCAAGGCCATATGCCTGGGGGCAGTGTGCCTGGGCCTTTGCATCGGTGCGTACAGAGGGATGTCCGGCCTGCTGGGCACAACGGATGGCAGTCTGCCGGCTATGGCCGATGCGCCGTCTTCGGTGTCAGAGACGGCCGAAACGGTATGGGAACCCGCCGGCCCGCCCTATGTGATTGCCATTGACGCGGGCCACGGCGGCATTGACCGCGGCGCCGAAGGCTATGTGGTGGAGTATGAAATGACAGAGGGAACCACCGATGAGCTGGTGGCCCTGCTGGAGGCCGACCCCAACTATACCCCGGTGCGGACCCGACAGAACGGTGAAGGAATGAGTGTACGCGGGCGTGCTGAGGCCGCTGCTGCCGCGGGGGCGGCGATTCTGCTGTCTATTCACGGCAATTCCGACGAGACAGGTACGGCCGTGGGCTTTGAATGCTACCCGCAGACGCCCGGGCTGCCCTATCACAGCTATTCGCTGAAGCTGGCGCACAGCATTGCTGACCGTATCGCAGAGACAGGCCAAACCTTGCGGGGAGAGGCCGGCGTAAGGTATACTTATTACGAGGGCAGCGAAGAGGAAGGGTATGGCAAGATCCTGGTGGAAGAGAGTGATACCTCTGTCTATGATCTGCCGACGTTCGGTGTGCTGGAATATGCCGCATGCCCGGCGGTGCTGGTGGAGCAGTGCTTTTTGACCCACGCCGGCGACGCAGCCGATTGGGCCAGCCCCTCCGGCTGGCGGCTGGCGGCCGAATGCTATTATAAAGCGATTTGTGATTTTTTCGGAACGGAACCTATTGCGCTGGATGCGCTGCAGTGAGCGCATTAGCGTGCAAGTGCGGGTTTTCCAGGCGCTGACATTGCAAAAAAAGAGGCAGCCTGCAGGCTGCCTCTTTTTTGCCCAAAATGACCAAACCGTAAGCCGGGTTCTGTATTAAACGACGATCTATCTAGGCCAGCCATTGCTGGATGGCTCAAGCCGCCTCCGAGAGCACGCAGGGGACGTATCGCTCTCATACGGGCGTTGCTCCTGGTAGGGTTTACACAGCCGCGTAAGTTACCAAACGCGCTGGTGCGCTCTTACCGCACCTTTCCACCATCGCTCCCTTGCGGGGGCAGTCTCATCTCTGTTGCACTATCCCTGGGGTCACCCCCGGCTGCCGTTAGCAGTTACCATTCCCTTGTGGAGCCCGGACTTTCCTCATGGCGCCTGTGCGCCCCGCCGCCGTATGTTTTGCTCATTTTGGACAATACAGTATAGCATAAAGCCGGCTGCTTCGTCAATGTGTCCGCGTGAATCATACAACTTTTTTGGCTGCTTATGCAATTTTTACTTGATTCAGCGGGAAAATCCGTATATAATTTCAGCATAAGAGCGTTTTGCCGCTGGAAGAAAGGGGAAGAAAGTATGTTCAAAAATGAGTATCTGCAGAAAGTGTATGCCGAGGTAGAAGCCCGTAACGCCGGGGAAGTGGAATTTCTGCAAGCAGTGCGCGAAGTGCTGGAAAGCCTGGAAATGCTGGTGGAAAAACATCCTGAGTACGAGAAGAACGGTTTGCTGGAGCGCTTCTGTGAGCCCGAGCGGTTTATTCAGTTCCGTGTGCCCTGGGTGGACGACGCGGGCAAAGTGCATGTAAACCGCGGCTTCCGCGTGCAGTTCAACAGTGCGATCGGCCCCTACAAGGGCGGTTTGCGCCTGCATCCGTCCGTAAATGCCTCCGTCATCAAGTTCCTGGGCTTTGAGCAAGTGCTGAAAAACAGCCTGACCGGCCTGCCCATGGGCGGCGGCAAGGGCGGCAGCGATTTTGACCCCAAGGGAAAGAGCGACGCCGAAGTGATGCGTTTCTGCCAGAGTTTTATGACGGAGCTGCAGCGCCACATCGGCCAGTTCACCGATGTGCCCGCCGGCGACATTGGCGTGGGCGGCCGGGAGATCGGCTATCTGTATGGCCAGTATAAGCGTATGCGCAACGAGTTTGTGGGTGTGCTCACCGGCAAGGGGCTGACCTACGGCGGCAGCCTGGCGCGCACCGAAGCCACCGGCTATGGCCTGTGCTATTTTACTGAAGAAGCCATGAACAATATGATGAACGATTCGCTGAAGGGCAAAACCGTGGTGATTTCCGGTTCCGGCAACGTGGCAATTTATGCCACCCAGAAGGCCCAACAGCTGGGCGCCAACGTGGTGGCCCTGTCTGATTCTTCCGGCTATATCCACGACCCGGACGGCATCAAGCTGGACGTGGTGATGGAAATTAAACTTTCTCGCCGCGGCCGCATCAAAGAATATGTGGAAGCGGTTCCTACGGCCCGGTACTGCGAGGGCTGCTCCGGTATTTGGACCATCCCCTGCGATGTGGCGCTGCCCTGCGCAACCCAGAATGAGATTGATGAAGCCGGTGCCAAGGCGCTGGTGGCGAACGGGTGCAAGGTGGTGTGCGAAGGCGCCAATATGCCCAGTACGCCCGAGGCCATCAATGTATACCTGGCCAATGGCGTGCTGTACGGCCCGGCCAAGGCGGCCAATGCCGGCGTCGTGTCTGTTTCCGGACTGGAGATGAGCCAGAACAGCCTGCGGCTGTCCTGGACATTTGAAGAGGTGGACCAGCGCCTGCAGGGGATCATGAGGGATATCTTCCACAACGCCTATCATGCCTCCAAGGAGTGCGGCGCGGAGGGCAACCTGATGGTAGGTGCCAATGTGGCGGGTTTCCTGAAAGTGGCAGACGCTATGTTGGCCCAGGGGATTGCCTATTGATGATTTGAACCTCGCAAAAGGGGCGGCGCGGCCGCCCCTTTTTCATGCGGAGGTTTTTGCTGGCTGTGCGCAGACGAAAGGGGGAGACGGGCGGTGACGCTGCACTTTTTCAACAAGACAGACGGGATCCTGCTGCGGGATTTTTTGCGCTGCTGCCAGGTATCTGCATCGCTTGCGGCGGCCGTGAAACGCAGCGGCGGCTTCTTTGCCGACGGTGTGCCGATTCATACAAACCAGCGCCTGGCCGCCGGACAGCAGGTGTCTTTTGCACTGCCGCCGGAGCCCGCCACGGATGTCCGGCCGCAGGATCTGCCCTTGGAGATCCGGTACGAAGACGAGCATATCATGCTGATCAACAAGCCGGCCGGCATTACAGTGCATCCTACCCGCGGCTATGCCGACGGCACGCTGGCCAATGCCTTCATGGGCCTGATGGCCCGCAGGGGCAGCGATGCGGTGTTCCGCCCGGTGAACCGGCTGGACCGCGAGACATCCGGCCTGGTGCTGTGCGCTATGAATGCTTGGGCGGCGCCGATTCTGGCGCAGACAGCCCGCAAGGAGTATCTGGCGCTGGCTGCAGGGCCTATGAAGGAGGAGGCCGGTGCGTTTTGCTGGCCCATTGGACTGGAGGAAGGATCGCTGATCCGCCGGGCGTGCAGGCCCGACGGGCAGCCCAGCTGCACGGAGTATCGGGTGGTGCGCACATGCGAACAGGCCAGCCTGGCACGGTGCATTACCGTTACAGGGCGCACCCATCAGATTCGTGTCCATTTTGCGCAGGCGGGGCATCCGCTGCTGGGGGATGATCTTTACGGCGGCAGCCGGGAACTGATTGGCCGCACGGCGCTGCACTGCGGGTGGATCCGTGTGGAAATGCCTCAGTGGAATGCCGCGCGTACGTTTGCCTGCCCGTTGCCCTCCGACATGGAGGCGTTGATTTTTCATATTTTCCATGTATAATATAAAAGTTATGATTGTGTCCGGTTCAGCGGAAGGGATCTTTGCGGGCGAGCAGTACGGCCCGCCCGTTTTTGCGGCAGCGGCAAAAGGATGCAACAGTATCAGTGAACAAAGGGCCACGGCGGCGCCGTGAACCCTGTGTGCCGATATGATCTCTGCAAATTGCAAAGCTGCCGTTTATGATGCAGCTGATCGCGCTGAAAGAAAGGAGTTCTGTCCAGTGATGCAGTTGGATAAAAAGCAGGGACGCCGCCAACGTATGCGCTATTTCCGGGATGGAAGGCTTTCACTGCGCGCACTGCTGCATACTGCGGGCGGCCTGTTTTACAGCGTGGGATATCAGGCGGAGTATTTTCTGCTGTGTTTGGTACGCATGGTGCGGCGCGGCCTGGCGCAAACCGCCGATCTTGTGCTGCTGCTTTGGGCACTGGCGGGCAGCCTGCTGATCCCGTTGGCCCACAATATCCATGATGATTTAACAGCACCCTGGCGCCAGCTGCGCCGGGGCGTGGCCAATATGCGCACCATGCTGCGCCAGGAGCGCGAGGCGGGCCGGGACATCAAGGGAAAGGGCCTGGAGTATTTGCTCAATGGTATCCGTGTTTATAAAGGTCTGCTGGCACGGGCGTTTTCTTATCTGCTGCCGGTGGCGGCGGCAGGGGTATTTATTCTCACGGTCCATACAGTGCTGAATTACAACTTTGCCCTGCGGGTTGAATATGGCGGGGAAGTATTGGGCTTTGTAGCCAGCGAAGAGACTTATGAAGGCGCCATGGATATGGTGAATCAGAGGATCCAGGGGGCCGATGTGGATTACGACTGGCAGCAGACGCCGGTGATGACTTTGGCGGTGGTGGACAGGGCCGGTCTATATGACCAGAGCGACCTGGCTGACCGGATCGTTTCGCTGTCCAGTGCCACCATCCAGGAGGCCACTGGCGTGTGGGTGAACGGCGTGCTGGTGGGTGCTACGGCGGACTCCCAGGCGGTACAGGATGCGGTGGATGCGGCCCTGGCGCCCGCCCGTCAGGCAGCCCAGGGTCTGGAGGCCACGGTGAGTTTCCGCCAGGATGTGGTGCTGGACCCGGCGCTCTATTTCACCAGCACCCTGATTTCCGGCCAGGATCTGACGGCGCGTTTGACCGGCCAGGCGCCCATCACCCTGCCCGGCGGCGAAGAGATCTTGTGGAATGTGCTGGCGGAAGTGCAGACAACGGTGCGCACTACTTATACGGAGACTTATGCGCTGCCCGAGCAGACGGTGGAAAACAGCACCATGGAATGGGGCGAGGAACGCGTAGTGCAGGAGGGCGCGGACGGCCAGCGCCAGGTGACGGCGGACATTGTATATGTGGATGGCGTGGAGGTGCTGCGCACGGTGGTGGACAGCCAGGAACTGGTGGCTCCGGTTCAGCGCATTGTGGAGTACGGTACGCACAACCGCTACGGCGGCGAGGCGGGTGCCGTGGGTGACGGCGAGTTCATCTGGCCGGTGCCCGGCTATCGGGATCAAAGCCGAGGATTTATCCAATACGGCACATATGTCTATCACCGCGGCCTGGATATCACGGCTGAATACGGCACGCCGATCCTTGCAGCGGACAACGGCATTGTCACCTTTGCAGGGATGGGCACGGGCTACAATTGGAGTTACGGCAACTTTGTGCAGATCGACCACGGAAACGGTTTTACCACCCTGTACGGCCATATGGCCGCCGTGGCGGTGCAGCAGGGGCAGTATGTTACCAAGGGCACCGTCATCGGATATGTCGGCTCTACCGGCCGCTCATCCGGCAACCACTGCCATTTTGAGCTGGAACATAACGGTGCGCTGCAGGACCCGGCCGACTATGTTTCCCGCCCATGAATGGCCGGCGCAGAGGGAGCGAACGACCCGCGAGATGCCATAAACAGCAAACAGTTGCAAAAGAGAGGGAAATCCGCTATAATATATAAGCGTGTGAGTTTTTTGCAGCAAAAATGTAAAGTTTTGGTGTTTGCGGGTGAACTGCGCCCCGGGCTTTTATTCCTGCGGGAAGTTGTGTATACTAATGCTGCATATTGTGAAAGAAGAAAGCACGGGGATGGCCCGGTGAAAAAGGAGAGATAAGCCAGTTGGAGAAATTTGTCATTCGCGGCGGAAATCCTTTGATGGGCGAAGTGGTGGTCAGCGGCGCAAAAAATGCGGCTGTAGCCATTTTGCCGGCGACAATCCTGGCAAAGGGAAAATGCGTTATTGAAAACTTGCCCAATATCAGTGACGTGACGGCTTCGGTGGATATTCTCAGCGCCATGGGGGCCCAGGTGCGGCTACTGAATAAGCATACGCTGGAGGTGGACACCAGCCATATCACCGGGACGGTGGTGCCGGATGAGCTGTCGCGGCAAATGCGTGCGTCTTACTATTTCCTGGGGGCGCTGCTGGGGCGTTTTGGCCAGGCTACGGTGGCAATGCCCGGCGGGTGCAATTTGGGCCCGCGCCCCATCGACCAGCACCTGAAAGCCTTTACCGCTTTTGGCGCAAAAGACTCGGTAGAAGGCGGCATGATCGACGTACGGGCTGAAAATGGCCTGAGAGGAGAAGAGGTGTTCTTTGACACCGTTACGGTGGGAGCCACGATCAATGCCATGCTGGCGGCCGTGATGGCGGAAGGGACCACCGTACTGGAAAACGTGGCCAAAGAGCCCCATATTGTGGATGTGGCGAACTTCCTGAATACAATGGGCGCGGATGTGCGCGGCGCAGGGACCGATGTGATCAAGATCCGCGGCGTCAAAAAAATGCACGGCTGCACCTATTCCATCATCCCGGATCAGATTGAAGCCGGCAGCTATATGGTGGCGGCGGCGATTACCGGCGGCAATGTGCTGATTCAAAATGTCATTCCCAAACACTTGGAACCTATCACATCCAAGCTGGAAAAGGCCGGGGCCACCGTAGAAGAGTTTGACGATTCCGTGCGGGTGTCCCGCCAGGGTGACATTGAGCCGCTGAACATCAAAACCATGCCTCATCCGGGCTTTCCTACCGATATGCAGCCGCTGATGACAGCTTTGCTGTGTTTGGCGAAAGGCACTTCCATCATCACCGAAGGCATTTGGGAAAACAGGTTCCGCTATGTGGACGAGCTGTCCCGCATGGGGGTCAATATCCAGGTGGCCGGGCGGGTGGCCGTTATTGAAGGCGTGCATCATTTGCGGCCGGCGCCGCTGCGCGCAACTGATCTGCGTGCGGGCGCGGCGATGGTGATGGCGGCGCTGGCAGCCGACGGCGTGTCGGAGATCAGCGAGATCGGCCACATTGAACGCGGCTATGAAGATATTGTAGGCAAGCTGCAGGGCTTGGGGGCTGATATCAGGCGCGTATCCAAACCGGAAACGCTGCTGCGCAAAGCACTGTAATCTTTGTTCCGCAGAAGACGCAGATAGAAGATCAGAGAAAGGGACTTGTCCAAGTCCCTTTCTTTGTTGTAAAAGGCGGGGGGACAAATTGGCATTTTTTACGACGCTGTATTCCGGGTCATCCGGCAATTGTGCCCTGGTGGAGGAGGATGGGAAATTCCTGCTGGTGGACCTGGGCAAAAGCTGCCGTGCAGCCGCTATGGCCCTGAAGGGGCTGGAGCTGGCGCCGTCCGGGCTGATGGGGATTCTGGTCACGCATGAACATCATGACCATGTCAGCGGTCTGCCGGTGTTTCTCAAGCGGTGGAATGCGCCGGTATACGGTACGGCAGCCACATTGGAAGAGCTGGCCCGCCGGCAGCTGGTGCGTCCGAATACCTCGCTGACAGCGGCTGACGGAAAACAGCTGGAGGTAGCAGGGTTCGGCGTGGAAAGCTTTTCCACCAGCCATGATTCGGCCGGCTGCTGCGGCTGGCGCATTACCACCCCAAAAGGAAAAACCGTGGCGATCGCCACGGACCTGGGCTATGTTTCCGAAGAGGTGATGGCGAACCTGTACTGTGCCGATGTGGTGGCGCTGGAAGCCAATTACGATGAGTATATGCTGTCACGCGGGCCGTATCCGCCCTATTTGAAAGCACGCATTGCTTCACAGAGGGGGCATTTGTCCAATGATGAGTGTGCTGCTGCGCTGCTGAAGCTGATGGATAACGGCTGTATCCGGTACAGCCTTTGCCATATCAGCCAGGAAAACAATGCCCCCATGCTGGCCTTGGGCACGCTGCAGGCCGCTATGACGGCCGCGGGAATGGATCCGGAGGCCGTACAGGTCCAGGCGGCGCTGCGCCATCAGCCCTCGCCGGGCTATCGCTGGTGAACGGATAAGCTGCATCGCCGGGAGGAGGAGAGAGCCGTGCAGAATATTACATTGATCGCTCTGGGGAAAATGAGCGCGCCTTATTACAGGGCGGCGGCGGCCGAATATGAAAAGCGGCTGGCGTCTTTCTGCCGGCTGCGTGTGATGGAGCTGCCTGAAGAGCCAATTGCGGAAAAAAGTGCCTCACAGGCACTGATCGACCGGGCACTGGAACGGGAAGGGCGTACCGTTTTGGCTGCAGTACCCAAAGGAGCCGCGCTGGTGGCTTTATGCATTGAAGGGAAAACGATGGACAGCCCGGCCCTGGCGCATTTTTTGGCGGAAAAGGCGCTGTCCGGGACGGCGGATATAGCCTTTGTGGTCGGTTCATCCCACGGGCTTGCGCCGGCGGTAAAGCAGGCGGCTGCTGTGCGCCTGTCCATGAGCCCGATGACGTTTCCTCACCAGCTGGCGCGGGTGATGCTGCTGGAACAAATTTACCGCGCATTTTCCATCAATGCAGGATCGAAATATCACAAGTGACCCGCAGGGCAGGGATGTAAAACGATGGAACAGGAAAAGAAAGATGTGCCGCAGCCGGCGGGGCTGTCGGCTTTTGCGCTGAAAGTCATTGCGCTGGCAAGCATGACGGTGGATCATATTGGCGCCATTTTGGTGCTGCCGGTGCGGGGATTCTGGGCGGCGCTGCCGTACCGCTATATTGGCCGGCTGGCGTTTCCCATTTACTGCTTTTTGCTGACGGAGGGCTTTTTCCATACCGGCAGCCGGCGGCGTTATCTGGCGCGCCTGCTGCTGTTCGGCATTGCGACCGAGCCCATTTACGATCGGGTACTCTATGGCGGATGGATCAACTGGAACAATCAAAACATTTTGTTCACCCTGGCCCTGGGGCTGCTGGCGATGGCTGCGCTGGAGCGGGCCGCCCGATGGGTTCTGGGCGGGCCCGGCCGCCCGGTGCGTGCCGCTTTGGGGGCAGTGTTCTGCGCCGGTCTGGCGGTGCTGTTCTGCCTGCTGGCGGAGGGGTTCCATGTGAGCTATGGCTGGCAGGGGATGCTGACCATCTTGGCCTACTATTTCCTGCGGCGCTGGCGCTGGGCGGCCGCTTTGGGCGGTGCGGCAGTCCAGTTTGCGGAAAACAATTTCATCCAGTACGGAGCCGCGGCGGCGGCGGTTCCCATTGCGTTGTACAACGGGAAGAAGGGAAAAGCTATGAACAAGTGGCTGTTCTATGGCTATTATCCTGTGCACTTGGCGGTATTGGGGCTGGTGTTTGCCCTGTCAGGCTCTGTTTGAGGGGCCGGGTTCCGGGGAAGGTATACTAGCTCGGTGATGCCGCAGTGACTTTCAGCGCGGAGCAGGCGCAGGGGGATCTGCGGAGTACCGGCGGGGAACAGCGGGATGCCGCCGCCCAGGATCATGGGGATCACGGAGATATGATACCGGTCGATCGCACCGGATGCCAGCAGCGGAGCAACGATTTGTGCGCCGCCGCAGATCCAGATGCCGCGTCCAGCCTGTGTCTTGAGGCTGCGGATGAGTTCACAGGGTCGGCAGTTCACAAAACGGATGGAGTCGGTGGACGAAAGCGCACGATGGGTAATGACATAGCAAGTCATCCCGCAGTAGGGCCATTGCCCCGGAGAGAGCTCGCTGACAATTTGATGGTAGGTATTCCACCCCATTACGATCGTATCTACTTGCTCGAGAAAGCGGCTGTAAGACTCATCGTCCTCGCCGTTGCCGCTGTCAGTCAGCCAATCAACCCGCCCGTCCCGGTCGGCGATATATCCGTCAAGGCTTATGGCGATATACAGTATACAGTTCCGCATGGGTTCGGTCCGTCCTTTCTTTTTTTATAGTATAACACAGATCGCACGGCTTATGGATAGGAATGCGCCCCTGCTTTTTGCAAAAAGCAGGGGCGCATCGCTGTGTATAAACAGCCAAAAACATCGGCGGCGGAGGATTTCTGAATCAAAGCGCAGCCCTGACAGGCCGGCTCTCCTTTTCCTGGCAGCTGTGCGGGAACGGCCTGCGGAACAGAGAACCGGAAAGGCTGCGGAGTCGGCAGCGGCAGGCACAGGGGTACGCGGTTTTCCCTGCATCGCTCAGCGGGAGGTCCCTGCATACGGCATCACGCGGGGCTTTCTTTCGACGGGGTCACTTCCAGCCGCAGTATGCCGGTGAAACCTTCCCCCACGGCGCAGATATAGTTGGAACCGCTTTCCAGAGTCAGGTCAGCCTCATAGGCGCCGGTGCCTTCCAGAAGGACTTCTTCTTCCGTACCCCGCTGCAATACCACTTTCAGACAGCCTGTGCTGGCCTCTGCGTTGCAGGCCACCGTAATACAGTGGGTGTTCAGGGCAGTGGTGCCGCCCAGCAGAGTCTCGGTGCCGCTGAAATCTTCATAGTGTACCGTATAAGAGCCGGTATAGCCGCTGCTGTCCAGTTGGCGGGTGCCCTGCAGCAGAAAGTCCGGCGACAGGGAGGCCCGCCCCGCGGCCTGCAGCAGGCCGTCGAACAGCTGTACAGCCGAGCGCGCCTGGCAGCCGGCCAAGCACAAACACAGCGCCAGCGCGCAGGCCGCGCGCATCAGCCGCCGCATGGGTCAGGCCTCTGGGCGGTAGGGCGGCATATCCGGCAGTTTGCGCCCCAACAGCCAAATCACGCCGGCAGCCGCAGCCAAAGCCGCCGCTATTTTAAGAAAAGTACGCACAGCAAATCACCTCATGCTTTCACAAGTTTATAGTAAGTGCGGGAAGTGATCCGGTACACGGCCAGATAGGCCAAACCAAATACGGCAAAAATGCCTGCACAGACCACGGCAAACAGGGGCCGGTTATACATGCTGAATACAACCAGGATATTGGCGATGATGTTGAAGGCGAACAGCATGTGCACCAAAGCCATCAGCAGGGGCAGGAAAAACACTGTCAGTACCTGTTTGGAAATGGTGCGCCGCACTTCTTTCTGGCTCATGCCCACCTGCTGCAAAATGACAAACCGCTCCCGGTCGTCAAAGCCTTCGCTGAGCTGTTTGTAGTAGATGATCAGCACGGTGGCCAGCATGAACATGCACCCCAGGTACAGTCCCAGGAACAGAAAGCTGCCGTAGGTGCGGCCCCATTCGTCACTGACGGCTGCACGGCTTTGCACACTGAAGGCCATGCCCGCGGGGGTATAGTCGATCAGCCCCTGGGCCACACGCTGCTGCTGTGCAGCACTGCCGGATACATCCATATACAGCATGGCGTCGGATGTGGTTTCAGGCGCATAATCTTCATCCCATTGGCGGTTCAGCTGCGTTTCAATGTCTCGGGCCGTGGGCCAGCTGTCCACCACCATGAAATAGACGTTTCCGGCCGCCACGTAGGTCTGATAAAAAGATTCCAGTGCATCGGGCAGGCTGCTCAGAGGTATGACGTTAAAGCGGTAGCTGCCGCAGGCCAGGACATCGGCGGGCAGTGCGGCGGTGCTCCATACCAGTGCACAGCCAGGGTCAAGGCTGGCCCCGGCGTCAAAGTACTTCTGATAATCCTCCAAAGGGATCACTTTTAAAACGCTGTCATCGGCCTCGGCGCCGGTGGCCCCGTGGAATGTGCCGGTTTCATCCAGATCCACCGCGATATGTGCCTCACGGTACAGCAGTTCGCTTTCGATCAGCGACCCGCTCTGTTCAGCGGCACTGTGAACGGCCTGGTCCACCTGATCCATGGTGACGTTCTCGCCTAGAGTGATCTGGCTGCGGATATCTGTGGGGAACTGGGTGTACAGCATGTCGTCCCGCCCGGCGTACAGGCACACGGTGGTAGATACGCTCACCAGTACCATGGTGAACAGGATGCAGATGGCCGCCAGGCCTGCGGCGTTCTGCTTCATGCGGTACATCATGCCCGACACGCTGATAAAGTGCTCGGGGGTATAATAATAGCTTTTGCGCCGTTTCAAGAATTTCAGCAGGGCAATGGAACCGGCGGTAAACAGGCAGAACGTCCCCAAAATGACAGCCAGTACAGCCAGGAAAAAGAGGAGGATGGCGTTCAACGGGTCGTTTACCGTCACGGCGGTATAATAGCCCCATCCCAGAGACAAGATTCCCACGATGACCAGCAGCCAGGAGGCACGGGGTTCTTTTTCGCCGGTACGGCGGCTGGCCAGGAGCTCTACGGGCCGGGCCACGCGGATGCGGTTCAGGTTGTACAGCAGCGTAACGCCGAAAATGCACAGAAACAGGACACAGGCCGTGGCGGCAGATGCCCAGCTGAAAGAAAAAGCCAGCGGCGTTTCAATTTCCATGACATACAGCAGCGCCATGAACAGCAGCTTTGAAAGCAGCGCACCCAATCCAATTCCCAGTACAAGGCAGCACAGGGCAGTGAACAGCGTTTCGAACAGCAGTACCAGGGCCACGTGACGTTTTTCCATGCCCAGCACACAGTACAGGCCGAATTCGGCCTTGCGGCGCTTGATGAGAAAGCTGTTTGTATAAAAAATCAGGACGATACAGAAAATACCGATCACCACAGTGCCCAGGAAAAAGATCGTCAATGCGATGGCGGCCCCGGGTACATACATCAGTCCCTCAGCCATTGTAATGGACTGCATGATATAGTACATGGCCACACAAACGGTGCCTGTCAGAAGATAGGGCAGGTAGGTGCTGCGGCTGCGGGCCAGATTGCGCAGGGCCAGGCGCGGATACAGGGAAAAACCGCTCATTGCCCGTCACCTCCGCCTGCCAGCATGGTCAGCGTATCGCTGATCTTGGCGTACAGCTCCCGGTCAGTCAGGCTGCCGCGGTACAGCTCGTGAAAAACGATGCCGTCCTTGATGAACAGCACGCGGGAAGCGCAGCTGGCTGCCCGGGCCGAGTGCGTCACCATCAGTACGGTCTGTCCCTCCCGGTTGATCCGACCGAACAGCTCCAAGAGGGAAGCGGAAGCCTTGGAGTCCAGCGCGCCGGTGGGTTCGTCCGCCAACAGAATGTCAGGGCGTGTAATCAGTGCGCGGGCGACGGCGGCCCGCTGTTTCTGGCCGCCGGACACTTCGTAAGGATATTTCTCAAGGATCTCTTCAATGCCCAGAGACCGGGCAATAGGGGCCAGGCGTGCGGCCATTTCAGCGGGGCCGCGGCGGCCCAGTACCAGGGGCAGATAAATGTTGTCCCGCAGGGTAAAAGTGTCCAGCAGATGGAAGTCTTGGAATACAAAGCCCAAGTGCTCGCGGCGGAACTGGGCCAGCTTCCCCTCCGGGACCTTAGCTAGGTCGCGTTCCTGCAGGCGGACGGTGCCGGCGGTGGGCTGATCCAACGTGGCCAGAATATTCAGCAGTGTCGTTTTGCCAGAGCCGCTTTCGCCCATAATGGCGACATATTCGCCTTCTTCCACCGTGAAATTGACATCCCGCAGGGCCTCCACCTGGGCTCCGCCGAAACGGGAAGTGTATATTTTTTGCAGATGTGTGACAGTCAGCAGCGACATGCACAAAGCCTCCTTTTGTCTTGCTGATCCTATTGTACAGCGAAGAAAAGCCGGCGAGCCATCGAAAAACCTTACATTCCATGCGGTAAAACTTACAAATTTGTCACATGGCGGCGGGAAGGGCGGGTACTGAGGAAAAGCGAACGGTCACTCAATGGCCAGCGGCGGCCGGGCAAAGCCGATGCGCGCCCGCGTGCCGCAGCCCGGCTGGCTGTCGATGGAGAAACGGTGGCCCAAACGGCTCAGGATTTCTTTGGTCAGATAAAGGCCGATGCCGGTGCTGTGCCGTCCGCCGGCCATGCGGCCGTTCCGGCCGGTAAAACCGCGCTGGCACACCCGGGGCAGATCTTCGGCGGCGATGCCGATACCGCTGTCTTCCACCACGAGGGTGTCAGGGTCTTGGGGGTCCAGATACACGCGTACCGTCCCCTCGGGCGTGTATTTCACTGCGTTGGTCAGCAGCTGTTCCAGGGCAAAGACCAGCCATTTTTCATCGGTGGTCACCATGCGACTGCAGACATCGACCTGCAGGCGTGTATGTGTCTGGTGAATGAACAGCGGCGCAACGCGCTTGACAGCTGCGGCCACCGGGCCGGCCAGATCCGTGCGGGTGGGGCTGAGGTCAGCGGAAAAGCTGCCCAGTTTGGAATAGGACAAAACCATATCTACATACTGTTCCAGCTTGCACAATTCCTGAAGGCAGGCGCCTTGCGCAGCCGACGCAGTATCCTGCTGGATCAGCAGACGCAGGGCGGCCAGAGGCGTTTTGACCTGATGGGCCCACAGGGCATAGTAATCGGCATCATCCGCCTGGCGCTGGCGCAGCCGCGCGCTGCTGTCAGCGCGCAGCCCTTCCAGACGCCGGGCCAGAACCAACAGCGGTTCACCGGCGGAGAAAATCTCCTGTGCTTCGGTGAAATCCAGCGGCGCTGGCATCTGGCGAAGCAGGGCTTCAGCGGCATGCAGGCGCCTGACCCAACGGACAAAACCGTACAGGTAGGCGGCGCATCCCAGACAGAACAGAAGCAGGCTGGTGTATCGGGGCAGCTCTGCCGGCGCATGGTACAGCGCCGTCAGCAGGAACAGCATCCCGCAGCATGCGGCCAAAAGCGCAGGCCCCTGCCAGTGCTCCCGGATATAGCGGCCCAACAGCCGCAGCGAGGTCATGCGCTTGCCTCCGCAATGTATCCAACGCCCTTTTGCGTGCGGATCAGTTCCGGTACGCCCAGGCCGGCCAGCTTTTTGCGCAGGCGGGCAATATTGACTGTCAGGGTATTGTCGTCCACAAAAGTTTCGGAATCCCACAGTACCTGCATGATCTCCTCGCGGGAAACGATCTGCCCGCGGCGCTCGAACAGAAGCTGCAGGATGCGGAACTCGTTTTTTGTCAGGGTTTCGCTGCCGCGGTCGGTGCTGACAGTTGCGTTGTGCAGGTTCAGTACAGTTTTGCCGCAGGCCAGCAGATGGGTGTCTGCGGAAAATGCGTAAGCCCGCCGCAGCAGCGCATCGATTTTTGCCATGGCGACTGAAAGATCGAACGGCTTGGCCAGAAAATCGTCCGCCCCCAGGCTCAGCGCCAGGATCTGGTTCATATTGTCTGCGGCACTGGACAGGAAAAGAATGGGCGCCTTGCTGACGGCCCGGATGGCGCGGCACCAGTGGTAGCCGTCAAAAAGAGGCAGGCCGATGTCCAGCAGCACCAGGTGGGGCTGAGACTGGGCAAACAAAAGGTCAACGCGGGCAAAATCAACAGCGCGCACCGGTTCGTGGCCGTATTTGGCCAGTGCCCGTTCCAGCGCTCCGGCAATCACTTCGTCATCCTCTACGATCATCACTTTATACATAGCGGCACCTCTTTTCACCATTCAAACGATGCGCACGGGCGCACAGCTTCAAAAAAGCATAGGGAAGAATGGCAAGATTGTCAAGATGCGATTGTCACTGGCTGCGGGCTGTGGTACAATAGAACGGAACTGACAGAGGAGGGAAACTGCTTTGAGAGCGCTGCTTTCCAATTTCAAAGGCCATTATGCTCAGCTGATCCTGGGCCCGGCCTTCAAGCTGTGCGAGGCGGTTCTGGAGCTGCTGGTGCCTTTGCTGATGGCGCAGATCATTGATGTGGGCATCCGCAATGGCGACATTGCCTATGTGGCCGGCCACGGCCTGGAGATGCTGGGGCTGGCGGCAGCAGGGCTGCTGTGTGCCGTGATCTGCCAGTATTTCGCGGCCATGTGCGCCTATGGCTTCGGCCGCAGCCTGCGCCGGCAGCTGTTTCACCGGGTAATGGAATTGTCCCGCACTGAATACGGATCCATCGGCACCGATTCGCTGATCACCCGTCTGACCAATGATGTCACACAGATCCAGACGGGCATCAACATTGCCATCCGTCTGGGGATCCGTGCGCCGTTTCTCACAGTGGGGTCCATTGTGATGGCCCTGGCCATCAACTGGCGGGTGGGGCTGGTGTTTCTGGTGTCTACACCGCTGATTGTAGCGGTGCTGTATGTGATCATGAGCCGCAGCGTGCCGCTTTACGCCCGAATTCAGGCCGGTATGGACTGTATCTCCCGCCTGTCCGGTGAAAATCTGGAGGGTGTGCGGGTGATTCGCGCCTTTTCAAAACAGCGGGCGGAGATTCAGGCTTTTCAGGCGGCCGGCAGCAGCCTGGCCGAGGCGTCGGTGCGTGTCGGCAAGATATCGGCAGCGCTCAACCCGCTCACATCGGTCATTGTCAATCTGGCAATCGTGGCCATTATCTGGCTGGGCAGCCGGTATACCGACATGGGCATTCTGGCCCAGGGGCAGGTGATCGCCCTGGTCAATTATATGACCCAGACCATGCTGGCGCTGATCGTGCTGGCCAATGTGATTGTCACCCTGACCAAAGCCATCGCCAGTGCGGGGCGTGTAGCTGAGGTGCTGGACCTGAAAAGCAGCATGCTGCAGCCTGTGCAGAGCGACCCGCCTGTGTCCGATGCACCGCGTATCGCTTTCAAGGATGTTTCTTTTGCCTATCCGGCGGGCGGTGAAAATGCGGTGGAGGGCTTGCGCTTTTCTGTGCAGCCCGGCCAGACCCTGGGTGTTATCGGGCCGACGGGCTGTGGAAAAACCACGCTGGTGCGTCTTTTGTGCCGGGAGTATGACGTCACCGGCGGCGCGGTGGAAGTGGACAGTGTGGACGTGCGCCGGTACACATTTGCCGACCTGCGCGGACACATTGGCCTGGTACCGCAGACGGCCCGGCTGTTTGCGGGCACCATTCGCTCCAATCTGGCCATGGGGCGGCAGGATGCCGAAGAAGCGGACCTGTGGCGCGCGCTGGAGACCGCCCAGGGGGCCGACTTTGTACGTGCCAAACCTGACGGTCTGGACACAGAGGTGGAGGAAGGCGGCAAAAATCTTTCCGGCGGCCAGCGCCAGCGCCTCACCATTGCCAGAGCCCTGGTAAGACAGCCAGCCATCCTGATCCTGGATGATTCGGCTTCGGCGCTGGATTATGCCACCGATTCAGCCCTGCGGCGGGCTATCAGGCGGGATATCCGGGACGCAACGGTTGTGATGATCAGCCAGCGTGCGTCCACCATCAAAAATGCCGATTGCATCCTGGTGCTGGACGATGGCGTTCAGGCGGGTTTCGGTACCCATGAAGAGCTGCTGCGCACCTGTGAGGTGTATCGTGAGATCTGCCGAAGCCAGGGTATGGGAGAGGTGAGTGTATGAAGGATACCATTTTGCGGACCCTGCGCTATACTCGCCCTTACAGGGCCCAACTGGTGATTGGCTTTGCCAGCGCTATCCTCTATGTCTTGTTTACGCTGCTGGGGCCGGTGCTCATCGGCCGTGCCATCGACTGTGCCATAGGGCCTGGCCGGGTGGATTATGCCGGTGTGCTGTATTATCTGGCGTGGATTGCCGCCTGCGCTCTGGCGGCGGCAGCCTTCCAATGGCTGATGAACGTGTGCGTGCGCCGCGTCAGTGCCTGTGCAGCCAATGACATGCGCCAGGCTGCTTTTGAAAAGCTCAATCGCGTGCCTTTGTCTTACATCGACAGCCATCCCCACGGCGACATCATCAGCCGCATGACCAATGACGCCGAGTGGGTGTCAGAAGGGCTGCTCCAGGGCCTCACCCAGCTTTTGCCCGGCATCGCCACTATCCTTGGCACTTTGGCCGTCATGCTTCTGCTCAATCCGCTGATTGCCTTGGTAGTGGTGGTCATCACGCCGGTTTCCATTTGGTTTGCGGGTTTCATCGCCCGCCGATCAGCCAAGTATTTCCGCAGGCAGAGCGCCGCCCAGGGCAGGCTGTCGGCCTTTGTGAACGAGATGGTCTCCGGCCAGGATGTGGTGACAGCCTTCGGCTACGAACGGCGCTGTTATGAGCAATTTGACGCCGTCAGCGACGAGCTGTTCCGCTCGGGCTGGAAAAGCACCTTTTACTCGTCTATGACCAACCCCGGCACCCGTTTTGTAAATGCAGCGGTATACGCTGCAGTGGCGGCTTTCGGCGCGGTGGCTGCAATCGCCGGTGGTATCACCGTGGGCCAGCTCAGCAGCTTCCTTTCCTATGCAAACCAGTACACCAAGCCGTTCAATGAGGTTTCCGGCGTGCTCACTCAGATGCAGACGGCTGTGGCCAGTGCCGAGCGCCTGTTCCAGCTGATGGACCAGCCTGCCGAGGCGCCGGATGCGCCGGACGCCTTGTCCCCGGCGGTATGCTGCGGCCAAGTGCAGGTACAGGATGTATCTTTCTCCTACACGCCGGGCACACGGCTGATCGAGCATTTCGATCTGGACGTTTGCCCAGGCCAGCGTATTGCCATTGTAGGGCCTACGGGCTGCGGCAAAACTACTGTGATCAATCTGCTGATGCGTTTTTATGATGTGGATGCCGGACGGATCCTGGTGGATGGAAACCCGGTGCTGGCCCTGAAGAGGGATGCACTGCGGGGAATGTACGGTATGGTGCTGCAGGATACCTGGCTGAAAAATGCCACCGTGCGGGAGAACATCGCCTACGGCAAACCGGATGCCGCCGATGAGGAAATCCGCGCCGCGGCCCGGGCGGCTTATGCCCACAGCTTCATCAAGCGCCTGCCCCAGGGGTACGACACCGTCATCGCCCCGGGCGGCGGCAATCTCTCCGCCGGGCAAAAGCAGCTGCTTTGCATTGCCCGCATTATGCTGTGCCAGCCTGAGATGCTCATCTTGGATGAAGCCACATCTTCCATTGACACCCGCACCGAGATGCTGGTGCAGCAGGCCTTTGAAAAACTGATGCAGGGCCGCACCAGTTTTGTGGTGGCTCACCGGCTGTCTACCATCCAGACGGCCGACCGCATTTTGGTGATGGATGCAGGCCGTATTGTGGAGCAGGGCACGCACACCCAGCTGCTGGAAAAGGGCGGCTTTTATGCAAAACTTTACAACAGCCAGTTTGCGCCGGCATAATGGCGCAGGAAGGTGAAACGGGAAAGGAACGTGAATGGGATCATGGCAAACCGAAGCGCACAGGCGGTGCCGCCGCACGAACGCATGCGGGTTGGCCTGCTGCTCACCTTCGTGGGCGGCTTTCTGGAGGCGTACACCTATGTGCTGCACGGCCATGTGTTCGCCAATGCCCAAACGGGCAATATGGCGTTGTTCGCAGTGCATCTGATGCAGAAAACCGGCCAGGCATGGTACTACCTGGTGCCCATCGGGGCATTTTTGTGCGGCATTATGGCCAGCGAATGGCTGCGCCGCGTGTTGGGACGCCGGCGCTGGGCACGGTGGGAACAGCTCATTGTCCTCATCGAAGCGCTGCTGCTGGCGGTGATCGCTTTCCTGCCCGCCGCTACACCGGACGCGGTGGTCAACGTGGCGGTTGCGTTTATTTGTTCACTGCAGTTTGATACCTTTCGCAAGACGCACGGCCTGGCCTACGCAACCACCTTCTGTACGGGCAACCTGCGCAGCGCCGGGGAAAACCTGTACTGCGCCCTGGCCGACCGCGATCGCGGCCGCGCCGTCGCCAGCGCCCGGTACTTCGGCGTCATTGCCGCCTTCATCCTGGGCGTGGCTGTGGGCGTGTGGGTGGTGGGCCTGCTGGGCGCCTACGCCGCCCTGGTGTGCACTGCCCTGTGCCTGGCCGCCTGGGCGCTGATGTGCTGGGGATAAGCGGAGAGCATTCGGGTATCACGCGCGCCGGGACGTAAAAGCCTGCGCCGCCAAACCTGCTGGCCGAGGACAGGTCCCTGCCAAGCTCCTGCCTGCGGGCGGATACGTTCGAAAAAGCCGGACGGCATTTTGGCCGACCGGCTTTTCCGCATCTACCGCGCCGGCTCTTGCCGTTTGATCTTTTTTCGCCTATAATAAAATCAAAGTTGTTTTGTACATCTCACGATGACAGGAAGCGGGGATTGCCATGAAGCTGGCCGACGGCGCGCGCCGCCTTGCCATTTTTGCCTATTATGACCCGGACGGACGAGTGGATGCCTATGTGCCGTATCTGCTGCGCGCCATGCGCCCCTTCTGTGCCCGTCAGGTGGTGGTGGTGAACGGTTTCCTGACGCCTGAAGCACAGGATACCCTGGCCGCCTGCACCGACGAAGTGGTGCTGCGTCCAAACCGAGGGTACGATGTGACCGCTTATAAAGAGGCGTTCTTATCCATTCCGGATCTTTCGGCCTATGATGAAATTCTGTTTTACAATCAGACGATTTTTGGCCCGGTGTGCCCGCTGGACAGAATGTTCCGGGACATGGGGGCGCGGGACGTGGATTTCTGGGGCCTTACCCGCCACAAGGGAGCGGATCGCGCTTCCTGGGATGAGAACGCGGATATCCCCGTGCATGTACAGAGCTTTTTCTTCGCCGTGCGCGCCAGCCTGTTCTGCCAGCAGGCGTTTCGGGCTTACTGGGAGCAGCTGCCGGAAATTGAAACCTATTGGGATGCGGTGGGCAAACATGAAGTGCGCTTCACCCGGCACTTCGCAGATCAGGGCTACGTCTGGGATGTGTATGTGCACACCGAGGATCTGGAAACTTACAATGATTACCCCCTGATGGGTATGCCAGTAACCTTGCTGAAAGAACGGGGATGCCCGTTCTGCAAGCGCAAAAACTTTATCACGACGCGCCATACCTATACCACCGTACCTCAGGGCCTGGCCACCCGGCAGCTGTATGAGTACCTGCGGGACGAGACGGACTATCCCACTGCACTGATTGTGGAAAATCTGACCCGAACTGCGCCGGCGGCAGATGTGACAAAGGCGCTGGGCCTGGTATGGGATACGGCCCATACGCCGCCGGATGAAGCGGACTGCGCTGCTGTGCTGAATATGACCGGCACGGAGCTGATGCCACTGTTGGTGCATGCCGCAAAGGCGTGGCCGGCCGGGATGCCGGTCTATGTGCTGTGCGCCGGCGAGGAAGTGCGCCGGGCGGCATCCGCTGCGCTGCCCCGGGCCACGTGCCGGACAATCGGCGGCCGAGGCCCGCAGGAAATGTTCGGCGCGCTGTGGCCGCAGCTGGCGGCACATGAATTTTTGCTGTATCTTTCCGATGATCTTCCGCTTTTGCTGGGGCAGTTTTCTGACGCCACTGCCCTGCAAACGGCGGCGGAAGCCTTGCGGCCCGGCCCTTGCGCGGCCCTGCTGCACAAGGACGCCAATGTGGGGCTGATCCTGCCGCTGATGCCCAGCCATCAGGAGACGCTGACGCTGGGGCTGAATCTGCCTGAAGCAGCAGACCGCCTGACGGAGGTGCTGCGCAGCACCGGCGTACAGGTGCCTGTGGGGACGGGCGCGGGCATTGCCAGCCGGGGCGGGATGTTTTTTGCCCGTACCGCAGCGCTGGCGCCGTTGGCCGGTGCAGTACTGCCGGATGAGCTGTTCACCGGCTTGTATCCTGATTGGGAGTTTGTGCCGGCCCTGGCTGCCCAGGGGGCGGGAAAGCTGACGGCGTTTGCCGCTTTGCCTGAGCAAGCGTTCAATGAACTGCTGAACAAAAACAGTATGCTGGAGGAAATTGAGCGGCTGTGGGCTACGCCGCGAAAGATGCGGTTTGACCTGATTGAATTTCGGATGAAGGGCATTCAGGACTTTTACTATGAACGCAGGTATCAGATGACGCTGCAGCAGGCGTTCAGCGCCCCGTTGACTGCAAAGCAGAAACTGTGGATCTGCCTGCAGATCCTGATGAAGCCGGAGACGTTCCAAAAGTTACGGCGGCTGCTGCATAAAAGGGATGAGCCTGCAGTGCCGCCCCGGGATGATCTGGACTGAGGGCACCAAACCGGCCCGCCCGGCATAAAATGGGCGGGAAAGGGGTGGTGGCCATGTTGGACGGCGTGATGCCGATCGTAGTGACGACTTTTGCAGTGCTGGGGATTTATTTTCTGTGGGATATGCTGGCGCGGGCGCTGGCCGGCCGGCGGGAACCCATCAATGCGGTGGTGGTGTGGGCGCCGGCCGGGCAGGATGCCGCCTGGGGAACGGTGCTGGATCTGCGCAGCCGGTTGCCGGATGCACGCATTGTGGTGCTGACGCCCGGCCCCACAGCGATGGAGCGCCTGGAACCGGGGATGAAAGATGTATGCTTCGCAACACCGGACACCCTGGCCCAGGCAGTATGCCGCCAGCTGCATGTGCCGATGGAAGAATCATAAAAGGGAGGAGGCTGCGGCGCCGATGAGTGTGGACCGCGGGGAGATGGAGACACTGTCCGGCACGGTGGAACACATTGTTTTCTGCAGTCAGGAAACCGGTTATACGGTGCTGGAACTGGCCAGCGAAGGGGTGCTTTATACGGCGGTGGGCGAGATGTCCGATATCTGTGAAGGGGAAGAAGTAACGCTTCACGGACGTTTTACCGCACATCCCAGCTTCGGTGAGCAGTTTCGTGTGGAGGCATATGAAGTATCTCTGCCGGAGACCGTGGGGGCCATTCGCCGTTATCTGGCCAGCGGCGTGCTGCCGTATATCGGCAAAGCGTTGGCGGGGCGCATCGTGGACCGCTTCGGGGCGGACAGCCTGGAAGTGATCGCCTCCGAGCCTATGCGCCTGCTGCAGATCAAGGGAATCACGGAGGAAAAGGCGCTTGCGGCCAGCAATGAGTTCAAACGCCTGTTCGGCGTACGGGAAGCCATCCAGTGCATGGCCAAATATGGCCTGCCGGCCTCTGCAGCAGTGGCACTGTACCGGCATTATGGGCCCGAAACCGCTGAACTGGTGCAGCATAACCCTTATGTGCTGTGCGGTTACCCGGCTTATCAGGACTTTCGCGTGGCAGATGCCATTGCCGCAGGAATGAGCCTGGAATACAACGCGCCTGAACGGGTAAATGCCGGGCTTTTATATGTGCTGCAGCACAATTTGAACAACGGCCATACCTGCCTGCCGGCAGATAAATTGTGTGCTGCGGCGGCAGGCTTCCTGCGGGTGGAACCGGAAACGGTGGAAGAAGCACTGGCGGATTTATGTGCCAGGGAAGAGCTGTATCGGGCAGAGATCGGCCCGCGCGGATTCATTTTTTTGCCGGAATATTGGCGAGCAGAGCGCCATGTGGCCGCCCATCTGCGGGAACTGATGGCCCGGCCTGCGCCGGAGCAGGGAGATGCGGATCAGGTGATCCGCTGCATTGAGACGCAGCAGGGCATCCGTTATGCCCCGCTGCAGCGCCGGGCCATCGCCGCCGCTTTGTGTGAAAATGCCCTGGTGCTGACCGGCGGGCCCGGCACCGGCAAGACCACGGCGGTCAACGGCATGCTGGCAGCGCTGGAGCAGCAAGGCTGTCGGGTAGCGCTGGCAGCTCCCACCGGGCGCGCCGCCAAGCGGCTGGCGGAACTGACAGGCCGCAAGGCAAAAACCATCCACCGCCTGCTGGAAGTAAACCGGGGCGCGGCAGACACGGTGCGTTTTGTCCACAACGAAAAGAACAAGCTGAAATGCGACGTGATCGTGGTAGACGAAATGAGCATGGTGGACGTGCTGCTGTTTGAAAGCCTGCTGGCAGCGCTGCGCCCGTCCTGCAAGATCATTATGGTGGGTGATGAAGATCAGCTGCCCAGCGTAGGCGCAGGAAGCGTGCTGTCGGGTGTCATTGCCTCCGGCCTTGTGGCCACGGTGCGCCTGACCAAGATCTTCCGCCAGGCGGCGGAAAGCATGATCGTCTCCAATGCGCACCGCATCGTGGAAGGGCAGATGCCGGAGAAAAACAACGGGCCGGACAGTGATTTTTTCATGCTGGAGTCGGACGGGCCGGCATGCGCCCGGCTGGTATGCGACCTGGCGGCCCGGCGCCTGCCGCAGAGCTATGGATTCGATCCCATTGAAGATATCCAGGTGCTTTGCCCGTCCAAGATCGGGCCTTTGGGCACTGCGGCGCTCAATCCCATGCTGCAGCAGCGCCTGAATCCACCCTCGCCGGATAAGCCGGAGCTGCACTTCGGCGCCAAAGTCCTGCGCGTAGGGGACAAGGTGATGCAGATGAAAAACAATTATGACATCCCCTTCACCCGTATCGGCGAGGGAGAGGATGGCGCCGGCGCTTTCAACGGCGACATGGGCGTGGTGGAAAGCGTGGATGTGCGCGCAGGCGCTGTTACTGTGCGCAGCGAGGACAGGCGTATCGTTTATGCAAGTGAAAACCTGCGGGAACTGGAGCCGGCCTATGCGGTTACCATCCACAAAAGCCAGGGCAGTGAATTCCCCGCGGTGATTATCCCTCTGATGGATGTACCGCCCCGCCTGTGTTACCGCAATTTGCTGTACACCGGCGTTACCCGGGCCAAAAACCTGTGTATTCTGGCCGGGCACAGCCGCGAGGCGGCCCAGATGGTGAACAACGTCAGAAGCAACAAACGCTTTTCCTGCCTGGCGGCCTTTTTGCAGGATGGTGCACTGTGAAGGCGGTGCGATTTTTGGCGGATTTGCTGTGGCCGCCCCGCTGCCCACTGTGTGACCGCGTCGTCGGCTTCGCTGAAACCTGCCCGGAATGCGGCAGGGACAGCGTTCAGCTGCTGCGTCGCCAGCAGCCGGCAGTGCCCGGCCCGGGACGCGCCATGGATTTTCTGGACGGCGCTTTTGCGGCGTTCTGGTATGAGCCGCCGGTACAGGATGCCATTGTGCGCATGAAGCAGAACGGCCGCAGTGACATCGCCGCCTGGTGTGCCGGTGAGATGCTGCTGGCGCTGGAGCGTGCAGGCGGGCCTGTGGTGGATCTGGTGGTGCCCGTTCCAGCAGGGCGTACACAGATGCGCCGCCGCGGGCGTTTTGACGGCCCGCGGTATATGGCAAAGATCCTGGCCGGCGGACTGGGAGCGGCACTGTGCACCGATATCCTGTATAAAGCGTTTGATACGCCGCCGCAGCATCTGCTCTCCGCCAGGGACCGCCGCTCGAACCTTTTGGGCGCGTTTGCGGTTTGCCCGCGGCGTGCAGCACAGCTGGCGGGCAAACGGGTGCTGCTGGCAGACGATGTGTTCACAACGGGTGCAACCCTGAATGAGTGTGCCAAAATGCTGCGTGCGGCCGGTGCAGCGGAATGCTGGGGCGTGTGTACGGCACTGGCGCGCACGCCCCGGGAACGGGACGGCGGAAAAGCCGATATGGGAGAAGCGGCCCTGCCTGATGGGGCCGGCGGAAAGGGGGCTGCGGAAGGATGACCGCCGCAGCCGGACAGATTGATGTGAATCACTTGACAATTCCCGGGCAACCTTTTATAATATTAGACAATTATTATATTCGGAAGGAGACAGAGCGTTCCCATGGACGACGCCGACAGTAGCGACGACAACCAGACGCATGTTTATTATCAGATTGAATAGCTGCAGGCATAGTGCGCCTTTAAGAGGTGTGCTGTGCCTGTTTTTGCCGTTTTGAGGGCGAATACCGCTATTTCGCAATGGAGCAAAGAGGAGAGAAAAGACATTGGGTAAGATACCGCAACAACTGTTACTGCAAGTGATTCTGATTATGCTGAATGCATTTTTTGCCATGACGGAGATCGCTGTCATCTCGCTGAATGCCAACAAGCTGCGCAAGATGGCTGAAGACGGTGACCGTATGGCCCCCAGGCTGCTGAAACTGGTGGAGGAGCCCTCAGGCTTCCTGTCTACCATCCAGATCGGCATCACGCTGGCCGGTTTCCTGGGCAGTGCGTTTGCCGCCGAAAACTTTTCCGATTATCTGGTAGCCTGGCTGTATGACGGGCTGGGATTCCGGCTTTTGCCGGAAAATGTGCTGGACACGCTGGCTGTCATTGTGGTGACGCTGATTTTGTCCTATTTCACGCTGGTGTTCGGCGAGCTGGTGCCCAAACGCATCGCTATGCAGAAATCCATGCAGGTGGCCCGCATAGCCTGCGGTGTGGTGTCCACGCTCGCGGTGGTCATGAAGCCGATCATCTGGTTTCTGTCTGCGTCCACCAATGCCATGCTGAAGCTGTTGGGCCTGAAGACCGAAGCGGAAGAGGAAGCCGTTACCGAAGAAGAAATCCGCATGATGGTGGAAATGGGCGAAGAAAAAGGCGCTATCAACAAGGAAGAAGGGCAGTGGATCGACAATGTGTTTGACTTTGGCGATACAATGGCCCGGGACGCCATGACCCATGTCACGGATGTGGTGGCCTTCTCGGTGAATGCCACGGATGATGAAGTGCTGCGCACCATCCAAAGCAGCGGCCTGTCCCGCTTCCCCGTATACGGCAAGGATATCAACGATGTGCTTGGCATTTTGAACGCACGCCAGTTCCTGCTCTCCCGTGCGGGCCACGGCCAGCAGACCCTGCGGGAGCTGCTGCGGCCGGCTTACTTTGTGCCGGAGACGGTCAGCGCGAATGTCCTGTTCAAGGATATGCAAAGCAAGAAGATCCACTTGGCCGTGGTAGTGGATGAATACGGCGAAACCGGTGGTATTGTGACCATTGAAGATTTGCTGGAAGAGATTGTGGGCAATATCTACGATGAGTTCGACCCCGCTGAACCGGCAGAGATCCAGCAGCTGGATGAAAACAGATGGCGTATTTCCGGGTCAGCCCCGGTTGAAGATGTTGCAGAGGCGCTGGATATTGAGATACCTGACGATGTGGAATATGACACGCTGGGCGGGATGGTGTTCAGCTGTCTGCACACCATCCCCAAGGACGGAACTCAGCTGGATGTGGAGACCATGGGTCTGCATATCCATGTGGATCGTATCCAGGAACGCCGCATCGAGGAAGCCACTGTATGGAAGCTGGAGCCGCCGGCCCCGGAAGAAGATGAAGAGACCCGGGACTGACCGGGCCTTGCCGCGGACGGACGGCCCTGCGTGCCTGCCGCTGAACCCTGATAAAGAACGCCGCCCCGGTGCATCCGGGACGGCGTTCTTTACTGATGTGCGATAAAGAAGTAATAGAAGTGTAAAAAATTTTGCCGTTCCTATCCGGCACTTGCGCATTGTGTCGGATAGGTCGGGCGTTAGGCTTCGGGCAAGTCAATCTTGCCGACAAAGC
>CALXBN010000037.1 GCA_944386555.1 uncultured Ruthenibacterium sp.
GGCTACGAAGCATTTTACGAGGCCCTGCGCACGGCCCAGCGCGCCCAGCTGCATGATTTTGACGCCGGCGGCGTGTATGAGGGCTGCATGCCCATCGAGGTGATGGCCCAGCGCGGGGCCGACACCATGCGCTACGGCCCGCTGCGGCCTGTGGGCCTGCGGGACCCCCGCACAGGACATCGGCCCTGGGCCAATGTGCAGCTGCGGGCGGAAAATGCCGACGGCACGCTGTACAACCTGGTGGGGTTCCAGACGAACCTCAAATTCGGGGAGCAGAAACGGGTGTTTTCCATGATCCCGGGGTTGGAGCACGCCGAGTTTGTGCGCTACGGCGTCATGCACCGCAACACATTTTTGAACAGCCCGGCCCTGCTGAACGGGGACCTCAGCCTGAAGGCCCACCCCAAGGTGTTTTTCGCCGGGCAGATCACCGGTTTCGAGGGCTATATGGAGAGCGCGGCCTGCGGCCTGCTGGCCGCCCGTGCCATGGAGGCCCGGCTGGCAGGCGCGCCGGCACCGGTGTATCCGCCCCACACCATGTGCGGCGCCCTGCTGGGGTATATCACCACCCCAACGCAGGATTTCCAGCCCATGGGCGCCAATATGGGCCTGCTGGGCCCGCTGGAGCAGCGGGTACGGGACAAGCGCCTGCGCTACCGGCGGCTGGCGCTGCGGGCGGTGCAGGAACTGCAGGACAGCGGCCTTGCGCTGGACGCGGGGGGCCTGGCCTGGCTGGCCGGCGCCCTGGCCCGTATGGAGGCAGGGGACACCCCGGCCTGAGGTGCCCGCCGGCGCCGAATCAGTTGCGAAACAGGTGAGAGTAAGGGAGGTTATTCCATGAATATCATCATTGACGCCATGGGCGGCGACAATGCACCCGCCGAGGTGCTGAAGGGCGCGGCCCAGGCCGTGCAGGAATACGGCGTGTCCATCACCGCGGTGGGCGACGCCGGGAAAATCGAGGCCGCAGTGCAGGCCGAAGGTATCGACATGACAGGCATCACGGTGGTGAACGCCACCCAGGTGATCGAGATGTGCGATGAGCCCGCCCACGCCATCCGCCACAAAAAGGATTCTTCCATGGTGGTGGGCCTGCGGCTGCTGGCCGAGGGCAAAGGAGACGCCTTTGTCTCCGCCGGTTCCACCGGTGCGCTGCTGGCCGGCGCCATGATCATCGTCAAACGGCTGAAAGGCGTGCGCCGGCCGGCCATCGGCACGGTGATCCCCGGCGAACAGCAGCCTTACCTGCTGATTGATTCCGGCGCCAATGTGGAATGCCGGCCCGAGATGCTGAATGCGTTTGCCGTGATGGGCAGCGTATATATGGAAAAGGTGATGGGCCGCACCCAGCCCCTGGTGTGCCTGGTGAACAACGGCGCCGAAGAGAGCAAGGGCACACCGGCCTATGTGCAGGCTCATGCCCTGATGAAACAGAACCCCCATATCCGATTCGGCGGCAATGTGGAGCCCCGAGACGTGCCAGCGGGCACCGCGGACGTGGTGGTGTGCGACGGCTTCACCGGCAATGTGATCCTCAAGCTCACAGAAGGGCTGGCCAAGATGCTGGTGGGGCAGATCAAAGGCATCTTTATGAAGAGCTTGGCCACCAAGCTGGCCTTTCTGCTGGTGAAGGACGGTATGAAGGATTTCAAGGCGCGCCTGGATGCCGACGAGCACGGCGGCGCGCTGCTGGTGGGCGTGAAACAGCCCGTCATCAAGGCGCACGGTTCCTCGGGGGCCAAGGCCATCAAAAACGCCATCCGCCAGGCCAAGCGCTGCGTGGACGGCCGGGTGATTGATGCCATGGCGCAGAAATTGGCCTTCGCCGCCCAGGACGGCGAAGGCGGGGAGGAGTGAGGCCCATGCACACCGCCAAGGAACTGCAGGAGGTCATCGGCTATCATTTTGCGGACCTGTCTTTGCTGGAGACGGCCCTCACCCACACCTCTTATGCCAACGAGGCCCGCAAGGGCACCCGCCACAACGAGCGCCTGGAATTCCTGGGCGATTCGGTACTGGGAATTGTGGTGGCCGACTATCTTTTCACCCACAAAAACATGCCCGAGGGCGAGCTGACGCGCATGCGTGCATCCCTGGTGTGCGAGGGGGCGCTGTTCTCTTTTGCAAGGCAGATCCACCTGGGCGACTACCTGCGCCTGGGGCACGGCGAGGAGCGCGGCGGCGGGCGCCAGCGGCCCAGTATCGTATCCGACGCGTTTGAGGCGGTCATCGCCGCGCTGTATCTGGACGGGGGCATCGAGGCTGCCCGGGCGTTTATCTTGCCTTTTATCACCGGCGTGCTCAGCGACAGCCTGGCCGACGAGGACTACAAAACCCGCCTGCAGGAGGTCATCCAGCAGAACCGGGAGGAGCGGCTGCGCTATGTGGTGGCCGGCGAGAGCGGGCCCGACCATGATAAGCACTTCGTGGTGGAAGTGCACCTGAATTCCAATTGCATCGGCCGGGGCGAGGGCCACAGCAAAAAGCAGGCCGAACAGATGGCTGCCAAAGAGGCTCTGGCCCTGATGGGCTATTGATGGCCGCACAACCACGCACAACGAAATGGATATAGAGGCATTATGTATTTGAAGGCATTGGAGGTCCAGGGGTTCAAATCCTTTCCGGACCGCACCAAAATCACCATAGAAAAAGGCATCACCGCAGTGGTGGGCCCCAACGGCAGCGGGAAATCCAATATTTCCGACGCCATCCGCTGGGTGCTGGGCGAGACCAGCGCCCGCCAACTGCGGGGCGGCGGCAAGATGGAAAACGTCATTTTCGGCGGCACGCCCCGCCGCAGCGCCATGGGCTTTGCCAGCGTTCGGCTGTATGTGGACAACACCGACCGGCGCATCGACGTGAACAGCGACGAAGTGGTCATCGGGCGCAAATATTATCGCAGCGGCGACAGTGAATACACCGTCAACGGGCAGAACGTGCGCCTGAAGGATATTTACGAGCTGTTTTTGGACACGGGCCTGGGCCGGGACGGCTACTCCATCATCGGCCAGGGGCGCATCGCCGAAATTGTGGGCGCCAAAAGTGCCGAACGGCGGGAGATTTTTGAAGAGGCCTCCGGTATTGCCAAGTATCGCTATCGCAAGAACGAGGCCGAGCGCCGCCTGGCCGGTGCCGAGGAAAACCTGGTGCGCCTGCGGGATATCCTGGGCGAGCTGGAGGGACGGGTGGGCCCTCTGGAGCAGGAGAGCCGCAAGGCCCAGCGCTTTTTGGAGCTTTCCGCCCGGCGCAAGGCCCTGGAGGTGACCTTGTGGGTGGATACGGTGCACCGTGCCCGGGATGTGCTGCGGGAGCTGCAGCGCAAGATCGAGATCGCGCAGAGCGATTACCGCCGCTCCAGCGAACAGATTGATGCCATTGACGCCGAGACCGAGCAGACCCGCAGCAGCATCGAACAGATCATCCGGGAAGTGGACCGCTATAACGGCGAGATCCGCGCCATCACCGAGGGCATTGCCGGGTCTGACGCCAAGGTGGCCGTGCTGAACAACGACATCAGCCATAACCTGCAGACCATTGCTTCCCTGCAGGAAGAACTGGCCCAGGCAGGCCAGGGCAGGCAGGAGCTGGCGGCCCGGCGCGCCGAGCAGGAACAGCTGCTGGCCCGGACGGATGCCCGCCTGGCACAGGCTGCGGCGGATGCAGATGCGCTGGAAGCGCGCCTGGCGCAGCTGCAGGCCCAAAGCGAGGCCACCGGCGAGCAGCGCGGCGCCCTGGAAGGGCGCCTGGCGGCCCTGGCAGGACAGAGCACCGACTGGAAAGTGGCAGCCGCAGCTGCAGACAGCGCCGTGCAGGCCGCCCGCGGCCGCCTGGCAGCCGCCAATGCCGAACAGGCAGCCGGCGGTACCCGCCTGCGGCAGCTGCGCCAGGAGCTGGCGGATACGGACGCCCTGCTGGCCGACACCGGCGCCCGCCTGCAGCGCCTGGAAAACGTCAAAGCCGGTTTGGCCATGAAGCTGGAAAGCCGAAAAAAAGCCCTGGAAGAAGCCGAGGAGGCCGAGCAGAAGCTGCTGCGGGAGATTGAAGCCGCCCAAAGCCGCCGCACCCTGCTGAAAGATCTGGAGCGCAGCCTGGACGGCTTCCAGCACAGTGTCAAAACCGTGATGCGCGCTGCCGAGGCGCGCCGCCTGCGGGGCATCGTGGGGCCGGTATCCACCGTCCTCACTGTGTCGCCGGGCTGGGAAATAGCCATCGAAACGGCTTTGGGCTATGCACTGCAGAATATTGTGGTGGAAGATGAAAATGCCGCCAAGGCTGCGATGGCGTATCTGCGCAGCGAACGGGCCGGCCGGGCCACGTTCCTGCCGCTGGACACTGTACGCCCCGCCCGGTTTGACGCAGCCCGGCTGCCGGCTGGCGCGCGCCTGGCATCCAGCCTGGTACAGGCAGACGACCGCTACGCCCACATCGTATCCAATCTTCTGGGGCGCATCGTGGTGGTGGATGACATCAACACTGCCTCCCGGGTGGCCAAAGAGCTGGACTACCGCAACCGGGTGGTGACGGCCGACGGCCAGGTGATCAATGCCGGCGGCTCTTTCACGGGCGGCAGCGTATCCCGCTCGGCAGGCCTGTTCAGCCGTAAACAGGAGATTGACGAACTGAAAGCCAAGCTGGCCCGCCTGGAGGAAAAACGGGACGAGGCGCACAAGCGCACCGGCGCGGCCCGGGAACAGACGGACAAGCTGCAGGCCGAGCTGACTGCGGCCGAGAGCGAGGCCATTACGGCCGGCGGCGACAAGATCCGCGCCGAGGCCGAGCGCGGGCGTATTGCCGAGGCGATTGCCCGGCAGGAAAAAGACGGCGCCCAGCTGGCCGATGAGTGCCGGGCACTGCAGGAACGTCTGGACAGTGAAACGGCGGCGGGTGAGCAGGCCCGCGCCAACCTGCAGCAGGCCCAGGCCGAAACCTCAGCCCTGGAAGAGCAGCTGGCGGCCCTGGCCGGCAGCGACAGCGAGTTCCTTTCCGTGCGCAACCGCCTGTCGGAAGAGCTGAACGGGCTGAAAATGGAACGCCTTGCGCTGGAAAAAGACAGGGAGAGCCACCGCGCAGCCCTGCAGAGCCTGGAGGGCCGGGCCGGAGAGGATGAGGCCCGGGCCGAAAAGCTGCGGCAGAACATCACGATGCTGGAGGCCCAGAACGAGGAGAGCCGCAGGAAAATTGACGCGGTGCAGGCGGCCATTCAGGCCGGCAAAGAGGAGATCAGCGCCCGGGAACAGGCCATCGACGAAAGCAGCCGCCGGCGGCTGGAGCTGGAGGGGACCATTGAGCAGGAGCGCCGCCGCCAGCGCCAGCTGACGGACGAGCGCGAGGCCATGGCCCGGGAGGCCGAGCGCCTGGGCGAACAGCGCCAGGCCAAAGACGATGAATACCAGCAGACGGTGGCCAAGCTGTGGGACGAATACGAGCTGAGCCTGCCTGACGCCGAGGCCCTGTGCTCACCCTTCGACTCCGTTGCCGAGCTGCGCCGCCAGGTGGGCGAGGTGCGCGGGCAGATCCGTGCGCTGGGCAGCGTGAATGTGGGCGCCATTGACGAATACGCGGAAGTGAACCAGCGCTACCAGTTCCTGCGTGCCCAGGTGGACGATGTGGAAAAGAGCAAAGCGGAGCTGCACAAGCTGATCGGCGGGCTGTGCGAGGAGATGCGCACGCTGTTCAGCGAACATTTTGCCCAGATCAACCGCAACTTTGCCCGTATCTTTGCCGAGCTGTTCGGCGGCGGTACCGCCCGGCTGTATCTGGAGGATGAAAGTGATGTGCTGGAAAGCGGCATTGCCATCGAGGTATCACCTCCGGGAAAGATCATCCGCGACCTGTCGGCCCTGTCCGGCGGCGAGCAGGCCCTGGTGGCCATCAGCATTTACTTTGCCATCCTGGCGGTGAACCCGGCGCCGTTCTGCGTATTGGATGAGATAGAGGCGGCCTTGGACGATGTAAACGTGGTGCGCTTCGCCCAATACCTGCGGCGTATCTGCGGCCGGACCCAGTTTGTGGTGATCACCCACCGGCGCGGCACCATGGAGGAAGCCGACGTGCTGTACGGCGTCACCATGCAGGAGGATGGCGTGTCCAAGGTGCTGAAGCTGGACGTGGCCAATGTGGATGCCAGCCTGGTGTCCTGAGGGGCGGCGCCTCCGGGACCTGCCCGCACAAACCGGATCCCCCACCCGAAACGGGCGGAAAGGACGAAAATGAAAGGAGCAACCCCTATGGGATTCTTTGAAAAGCTGGGCGCGGGCCTGCGCAAAACCCGCGAGAGCATCTTCGGCGCCATTGCCGGTATGGTGAATGCCGGCGAGATCAACAGCGAGCTGTACGACGATCTGGAGGAGCAGCTGATCCTGGCGGATACCGGCGCGGATGTGGCCGTGGAACTTGTGGATGAGCTGCGCGAGGCGGTGCGCAGCCGCCGCCTGCGCACCGGCGCCGAGGCCCTGGATGCCCTGAAGGAGATCATCTGCGATCACCTGCAGGCCGAGGACGAAATGCACCTGGATGGCCGTCCGGCTGTAATCCTGGTGATCGGCGTCAATGGAGTGGGCAAGACCACGTCCATCGCCAAGCTGGCCAACCTGTATAAACAGCGGGGGAAAAGCGTACTGCTGGCCGCGGGCGATACGTTCCGCGCCGCCGCTGCCGAGCAGCTGGAGGTGTGGGCCGCCCGGGCGGGCGTGCCCATTGTCAAGGGCAGCGAAGGGGCCGACCCCGCCTCCGTCATTTTCGACGCGGTGCAGTCTGCCGCAGCCAGGGGCACGGATATCGTCATCTGCGATACCGCCGGCCGGCTGCACAATAAAAAGAACCTGATGGACGAGCTGTCCAAGATCAGCCGTGTGGTGAAAAAGGCCTGCGCCGACGCCAGCTGTGAGACGCTGCTGGTGCTGGACGCCATCACCGGCCAGAACGCCATCAGCCAGGCGGCTCAGTTCATCGATGCGGCCGGCGCCACGGGCATCATCCTCACCAAGCTGGACGGCACGGCCAAGGGCGGCGCGGTGATCAGCGTGAAAGAGAAGCTGGGCCTGCCTGTGCGCTTTGTCGGAGTGGGCGAAGGTATCGATGACCTGATGGTTTTTGATGCGAAAGCTTTCGCCGAAGCGCTGTTCCTGGAAGAAGAAGAGGGAAATCTGTAACTTTTTTGTTACAAGGCATGGATTTTTCGGTAAAAGAGGGATATAATGGAATTCATTGCAGCCACAAACAATGAAAAGAAACTGGCGGAGATGCGCCGCATTCTCACCCGCATGGGCCATACGGTTATCAGCCAGCGTCAGGCCGGGCTGAACCTGGACCCGGAGGAAAACGGCGCCACCTTTGCGGAAAATGCCGCCATCAAGGCCCGGGCTGTGAGTGAAGCCGCCGGCAAAGCGGCCGTTGCCGACGATTCGGGCATCTGTGTGGACGCCCTGGACGGCGCGCCGGGAGTGTATTCGGCGCGTTATGCGGGCCGCCACGGTGATGACGAGGCCAACAACGACAAGCTGCTGGCCCAGCTGGCCGGCGTGCCGGCAGAAAAGCGCACGGCCCATTTTACCAGCGCCATCTGCGTGTGGCTGCCGGGCGGGCGTCACTTCACCTTCGAAGGGCAGTGCCCCGGCCGCATGGGGTTTGAACGGGCCGGCAGCAACGGTTTCGGGTACGACCCGCTGTTCATCCCCGATGAAGTGGGCCTGTCCGAGACGGAGACCCGCCCCAACACGGAAGGGCGTACGTATGCCCAGCTGTCCGCCGGGGAAAAGGACGCCATCAGCCACCGGGGGCGCGCATTGCGGCTGATGCAGAAGCACCTGCCGGAATTCCTGGCCGATGAAGCGGTCATCGGCGGGAAGACATTTCATGTATACTTGGAAGTGGAGGAAAACAATGCTGACCAGTAAACAGCGGGCCATCCTGCGCAGGGAGGCCCAAAGCCTGCCCGTGGTGTTCCAGGTGGGCAAGGGAGAGATTGACCAGGCCCTGGTGAAAAGCACCGATGAATGCCTGGCCGCCCGGGAGCTGATCAAAATGCGGGTGCTGGAGAACAGCACCTACACCCCCGCCGAGGCCGCCGCGCTGCTGGCGGAGAAAACCGGGGCGGACTGCGTACAGGTCATCGGCAGCAAGTTCGTTTTGTACAGGCAGAAGCCGAAGGCGGGGGACAGCAAATATGCTGCCCTGCTGAAATGATGGAGCCCCGGCGGATCCTGCTGTTCGGCGGCACGTTCGACCCGCCGCACAACGGCCATATGGCGCTGCTGGAAAGCGCCTGCAGCGCCGTACGGCCGGATCTTGCGGTGGTGGAGCCCGCCGGTATCCCCCCCCATAAAAAGGCGTCCGCCACGCCGGCGCAGCACCGGCTGGCTATGGCCCGCTGCTTTGAAAGCGTGTGGCCCCGGGTGCTTGTGGACGATACCGAGATCCGCCGCGGCGGAAAAAGCTATACCGTAGATACGCTGGGGGCCCTGCAGGCCCGCTGGCCCGGCGCGCAGCTGTATCTGGCCATCGGCAGCGATATGCTGCTGACGTTCCGCATCTGGCGGCATTGGCAGGAGATCCTGCAGCGGGCCGTGCTGGTGGTGCACAGCCGCCGGGGCGGCGATGAGCCCAGCCTGCGGGAATTTGCCCGCAGCCTGGCGGCGGAGGGAGGACGGGTGGTGTTTGCCCCGGGCCGGGTGCTGGAGGTCTCCAGCACCCAGCTGCGCCAGGCGCTGGAGGCCGGGCGCACTCCGGACGGCCTGCTTCCGCCCATGGTGGCCCGGTACATCACGGACCACGGCCTGTACCGGCCCTCCGCCCGGCCGGAGGACGGGGAACCCTGAGGAAAGAAGGAAGTGCCATGATCACAGTGGAGGAGGCAAAGCGCCTGGCCAAACGGACCCTGAGCGCGCGGCGCTACCAGCACACGATGAATGTGAAAAAGCTGGCCGTGGAGCTGGCAAAGCGCAACGGGGCAGACGAAAAGAAAGCCGCATTGGCTGCGCTACTGCACGACATCGCCAAAGAACTGCCCAAGGACGAATTGTTGCGGATCGTACGGGAAGATGCTATAATAACAAACAACGCCGCCCAGCGCCCCGCTGCCGTCTGGCATGGAGGTGCAGCGGCCGTGCTGGCCCGCGACCGCTACGGTGTGGACGACCCGGAGATCCTCTCCGCCATCGCCTGCCACACCACCGGCAAGGCGGGCATGGGCACACTGGATAAGATCATCTACATGGCCGATATGGCCAGTTATGAGCGGGATTACCCTGAAGCCGAACAGCTGCGCGGCGATGTGCTGGCGGACCTGGACCGGGGAACCATCGAGGGGCTGGGCATGTCTATCGCCTGGCTCAAGCAGCAGGGAAAGCCCGTGGACAGCGAAACGCTGGCCGCTTACGCGGACCTGCGGGCCCGCTATTATGGAGGGAACAACCGATGAGAGAGCCCGGCTCCCGCAGCATTGACATCTCCCGCGCCAAGCGCGTCCATACTGCCGGCGCTACCCGGGCCTTCACGCCGGTGGGGTCTCGGCAGGCAGCCGCCCCCGCCCGGCCCGTACCGGCTGAACCGGCTGAACGGCCGGCCGCAGCATCCGCCCGTCCGCCCCAGCTGCCCACCGGGGACCCTACCCAGACGGTGGCGCTGCCGGCGGACCATCCCTCCCTGCGGGGCAAAGCCCGCGCCCGGGAAGAGGAAGAAACGCAGGTGTCCGGCGGCGGCGCCGCCGCCGGCCGGCGCGGGAAGGGGAAATGGACGCCCCGGCGCATCATCACGGCCGCTGCGGTGACACTGCTGGCGCTGGTGCTGCTGCTCACAGGAGGGGCGTACCTGTATATTTCCCACATCTTCGACCCCAGTGCCGAGGGCGGCGGCGGGCAGCTGACCCACACCGAGACGCTGACACCGCCGGAGCTGGCCGAGAGCCAGATCAATTTCCTGGTGCTGGGGCTGGATTATATGGACGACGCGGCCCAGCGCAGCGAGGACACCATGATGACGGATATGATCCTCTACTGTCAGTTCGACCGGGACGCCCAGACCCTCAAAATGCTGCAGGTGCCCCGGGACGCCTTTGTGGAGCGCCCTGAGGACACCGCCGGCACGGGAAAGATCAACGCCCTGTATTCTTTTGGGCCGGACAGCGAAAACAAGGTGCAGAACCTGGTGGACGTGTTTTACGATACCTTTCAGCTGCCGGTGGACTACTATATCACCATCCAGATGGATGCGCTGGTGGAGTTTGTCAACACCTTCGGCGGGGGCGGCGGCTTTGAGGTATATATTCCGCAGGATATCTATATTTACGATGCAAACGGCGCCCAGGTATACAACGAGGACGGCACCCCGGCCATGCTGGAACATGGATGGCGCACCCTGCGGGGCGAGGAGCTGGAGATTTTCCTGCGGGCACGCAAGGGGCCAGGCCTTGAGCGCAGCGACTTTGACCGCCTGAACAATCAGCGCTATTTTTATTCGGCACTGTTCCGGTATATGCGCACCATGTCCGTCTCGGAAATGATGCGCCTGGTGCCAGTGTGCGCGGAATATGTGAACACCAATATGCCAATTACCACCTGCATCGCCCTGGGCCTGCAGTTCCTGGGCGGCGGCGTGCCTGATGAGAACATCATCATCGGCCGGGTACCCATGTACGGCAACGGCGTGTACTACACCGGCGGCGGCCTGGCCGAGGCGCCTCAGGTATCTATCATCGCGGCACAGCAGACGGCCGACCTGCTGAACGAGTATTTCCGCCCGGCCGACGCCCCGGTGGACGTCAGCGAACTGGACATCCGCACCACCGGCGATATGGCCAGCTGGGGCGGCGTAGTGGAGGCGGAGATGAGCCACATGGGCGCCGACGGCCAGGTGGAGGACGGCGCCGCACTGCCCGGCAGTGAGGCCGCACAAGATGCCGTCTCTTCCGAAGCGGCCCTTTCGGCCGCGGCGGACGGCGCTGCAGCGGTATCCGCCCCGGCGGCCTGACGGCCGTTTAGAAGAAATCAACGGAGGGATCGCCCTTGAAGAATCCGGGCCAGAGAACCCGAACCATTGATATCAGCCGCGCGGGCCGCCCCCGGCCCCCGGCGGCCCCGGCCGCGCCCCGGCGCCAGGCATTTGACGCCGTCCGGGACGAGCAGCGCCTGCGGCAGGCCCGCCGGCAGCCGCCGGCGCCCATTCCGGCCCCGGGTACGCCGCCCCAGGCTGCACCGCGGCCCGCAGCCCGCGCTTTTGATTACGAAGCCTATAACGCCGATCCGGATACAGCGGTTCCTGTTCCGCGCCCGGGCCGCCCGGCATCCAGAGCGCAGGCCCGCCGGCCGGCAGCCGGCCGCAGCGCGGCGCCGGCCCGCAGGAAGAAAGCGGGAGCGGGGCGCATTGCCCTGCGGATCCTCGCTTCGGTGCTGTGTGTGCTGGCGGTGGGGATGGTTGGCCTGTACTGGTATATTTCCCACATGCTGGGCAGCGGCGGAGGCAGCATCTCCAATAACAGTGCCGTGCAGGCCGTTCAGCCGCCGGAACTCACGGCCGACCAGATGAACATCCTGGTGCTGGGGCTGGATTATGAAGAGGACGGCGCCGTGGAGCGCAGCAGTGACTTTCCCATGACGGATATGATCCTGTATGTCCAGTTTGACCGCACCGAAAACTCCCTCACCATGCTGCAGATCCCCCGGGACTGCTACATTGGCGCCCAGTACGATCAGTACACTGCAAACACCGGCAAAATCAACGGTGTATACGCCTTTGGGCCGGATCAGGAGAACAAGGTGCAGAACCTGGTGGACGTGCTCAACGACCAGCTGAAGCTGCCGGTGGACGGCTATGTCACCATTGACATGCAGAGCCTGACGGAGATGTTCGACGCCTTCGGCGGGCCCGAGTGGGCCCTGGAGGTGTACGTGCCCGTCACCATGGAATACGATGGCAGCCGGCTGGAGACAGGCTATCATTACCTGAAAGGGGAAGAGCTGGAGTTTTTCCTGCGCCAGCGCAAGGATACCAGCGCCACGCCCCGGGGCGATTACGACCGCCTGAATAACCAGCGGTATTTTTACTCGGCCCTGTTCAAATATATGAAAACCATGAGCATCAGCGAGATGATGCGCCTGGTGCCCTGGGCTTTGAAATATGTAAACACCTCTATCGACCCGCTGCAGTGCGTGGCGCTGGCCCTGGCGCTGAAGGATGTGCCCAACGACAACATCGCCATTGGCCGCCTGCCGGTGTATGACACCCAGGTGCGCCACAACGGGCAGCTGTGCAGCGAGATCGCCGCACCGGAGACGGCCGATTTCCTCAACCAGTATTTCCGCCCGGCCGAAGCCCCGGTGGATGTCAGCCAGCTGGACATCGCCAGCCTGGGGCTTGCGGGCACCGGCGTGGTGGATCCGGAGATGAGCCACATGGGCGCCGAAGGCATGGTGGAGGAAGGCGCCGGCACCGCGGCCCCTGATGCTTCCTCCGCCGCCCAGGACGCCTCGGCCGCACCGGCCGGCGCGGCATGAATGCCAAAGCAAGAAAAGGAGTGCCAAGACATGGAACCCAAAGAACTGGCGATGACCGTCGCCGCAATTCTGGACAACAAAAAGGCCGCGCGGCTGAAAGTGCTGCGCGTGCATGACCTGACGGTGATGGCCGATTATTTCGTTATTGCCTCGGGTACCTCCACCACCCATGTGAAAAGCCTGGCGGAAGAAGTGGAGTTCAAGATGAAAGAAGAACACGGCATTGCGCCGCTGCGTACCGAGGGGTTCAATTCGAACTCCTGGTTCATTCTGGACTATGCCAGTGTCATTGTGCATGTGTTTACCCCGGATGCCCGGGATCACTTCGCCCTGGAGCATTTGTGGGCCGACGGGGAAGATGTGACGCCGCAGTTCGACGCGCAGTGAGCGCGCGGGAATACAGTAGGGAGTTGAAGGACATGGAAAAGTATGATTTCAAAGCCATTGAGAAGAAATGGCAGGATCTTTGGGATGCCGAGCACACCTTTGCGGCCAAACAGGATTTTACCCTGCCCAAGTACTATGCGCTGGTGGAATTCCCCTATCCCTCCGGCCAGGGGCTGCATGTGGGCCATCCCCGCAGCTACACCGCCCTGGATATTGTGGCCCGCAAAAAACGGATGCAGGGCTACAATGTGCTGTACCCCATGGGCTGGGACGCCTTCGGCCTGCCCACTGAAAACTATGCGCTGAAAAACCACATCCATCCGGAGGTGGTCACAGCCAACAATGTGGCGCGCTTCAAAGGGCAGCTGAAAAGCCTGGGCCTCTCGTTTGACTGGGACCGGGAGATCAATACCACCGACCCGGATTATTACAAATGGACCCAGTGGATCTTCCTGCAGCTGTACAAACACGGCCTGGCTTATAAAAAAGAGATGAACGTGAACTGGTGCACCGGCTGTAAGGTGGTGCTGGCCAACGAAGAAGTGGTGGAAGGCAAGTGTGAGCGCTGCGGCAGCGACGTGGTGCATAAGGCCAAAAGCCAGTGGATGCTGAAGATCACCGCCTATGCCGACCGCCTGGTAGATGACCTGGACGGACTGGACTTCATTGACCGGGTGAAGGTGCAGCAGAAAAACTGGATTGGCCGCAGCCATGGCGCCGAGGTAAAGTTTGCCACCACCGCCGGCGACGACCTGGTGGTGTATACCACCCGCCCGGACACCTTGTTTGGAGCCACTTATATGGTGATGAGCCCCGAGCACCCCTTTATTGAAAAGTGGGCCGGGCAGATCACCAATCTGGACGCCGTGCGCGCCTATCAGGCCGAGGCGGCGCGCAAGAGCGATTTTGAACGCACCGAGCTGTCCAAGGAAAAAACCGGCGTGCGGCTGGAAGGCGTGCGGGCGATGAACCCTGTCAACGGAAAGGAGATCCCCATCTTCATCTCCGACTATGTGCTCATCAGCTACGGCACCGGCGCCATTATGGCCGTGCCCGCCCACGACGAGCGCGACTGGGAATTCGCCAAAAAGTTCGGCTGCCCGATTGTGGAAGTGGTCAAGGGCGGTGATGTGGAGCAGGCCGCTTTTACCGACTGTGCCACCGGCGTGATGGTGAACAGTGGCTTTTTGGACGGCATGAGCGTGGAACAGGCCAAAAAGGCCATTGTGGACTGGCTGGCCGAAAAGGGCCTGGGCACCCCCAAAACCAACTTCAAGCTGCGGGACTGGGTGTTCAGCCGCCAGCGCTATTGGGGCGAGCCCATCCCCATGGTGCACTGCGAAAAGTGCGGCTGGCAGCCCCTGCCCGAGAGTGAGCTGCCCCTGCGCCTGCCGGAGCTGTCGGACTTCGAACCCGGCGAGAACGGTGAAAGCCCTCTGGCCCGCCACACCGAATGGGTGAATACCACCTGTCCGTGCTGCGGCGGCCCCGCCAAGCGCGAGACCGACACCATGCCCCAGTGGGCGGGTTCGTCCTGGTCTTCCCTGCGCCATACGGACCCGGGCTACGGCAAGGGCCCCGTCAGCCCCGAGGCGGCCCGGTATTGGGGCCCGGTGGACTGGTACAACGGCGGCATGGAGCACACCACCCTGCATCTGCTGTACAGCCGCTTTTGGAATAAGTTCCTGTACGACATCGGCGTGGTGCCCTTCAGCGAGCCCTACAAAAAGCGCACTTCCCACGGCATGATCCTGGGGGAGAACGGCGAAAAGATGTCCAAGAGCCGCGGCAACGTGGTGAACCCGGACGATATCATCCGCGAGTATGGCGCCGACACCATGCGCCTGTACGAGATGTTCATCGGCGATTTTGAAAAGGCCGCCCCCTGGAACACTTCTTCCATCAAGGGCTGCAAGCGCTTTTTGGACCGTGTATGGAACCTGGCCGATACCATGACGCCCCAGGACGGTTATTCCGAAAAGCTGGAACCGGCTATGCATCGAACCATTAAAAAGGTCACCGGCGATATCGACGGGCTGAAGATGAACACGGCTATTGCCGCCATGATGAGCCTGCTGAACGAGTTCTCCGACGCCAAACAGGTGACCCGCGGTGAAATGGCGACCTTCCTGAAGCTGCTGAATCCCTTTGCGCCGCACATCACCGAGGAGCTGTGGCAGCGATGCGGTTTTGCCGGGCAGATCGCCCACGCTCCCTGGCCGGCCTACGACGAGGCCAAGTGCGCGGACAAAACCGTGGAGATCGCCGTGCAGGTGAACGGCAAGGTGCGCGCCAAGCTGACGGTGGACGCGGCCATCGCCGCCGCCGACGCCATTGCCGCCGCCAAGGCAGAACCCGCTGTGGCCGCACTGATTGCAGGCAAGACGGTGGCCAAAGAGATCTATGTGCCCGGCAAACTGGTGAACATTGCCGTCAAGGGCTGATGGCTGCCTTCTGAAGGCAAAATGTGCGTGATTGGCAGACAAGTTTCGCAAAAACCGAAAAATGTGACACAGGACATATTGACAGAATGCCGGTGCACATAGTATAATAAAAAAAGTCAGTTTCCATCCGTTCATGGGCGGAGCCGGCTTCCTACCTCAAGGTAAAGGGAGGGACAAAGATGTCGGAAATCCGAGTGAAAGAGGGCGAGTCGCTGGAGAGCGCGCTGCGCCGTTTCAAGCGCTCCACTGCCCGCGCCGGTGTGCTCGCGGAAGTGCGTAAGCGTGAAGCCTACGAGAAGCCTTCGGTCAGACGCAAAAAGAAGTCTGAAGCTGCCCGCAAACGCAAGTACAAGTAATTGCGGCACAGGGTAGTTTTGCGCGTGATTCGCAGACAACGGCGGGCCCGGCGGGCCCGCCGTTTTTCATCCGCCCCGCCGCCGGGGCATTGAAGGAGGTGCGCTCCATGGCGCTTTTGATCCCCACACAGCTGTTCCGCGATGTGAGCGCCATCACGCCGGAGTATCTGGCCGGCCAGGGCATCCGCGCCCTGGTGCTGGACGTGGACAACACGCTTACGGCCCACGGCAGCCAGGAGGTTTCCCCCGCAGTGTCCGACTGGCTGGCCCGCATGAAAGCCGCCGGCATCGGCCTGGCCATCGCCTCTAACAATTTTGAAAAACGGGTGGCACCGTTTGCACAGCGCATCGGTGTGCAGCATGTGTCGTTTTGCTGCAAGCCCGCGCCTTTTGGACTGGCACGCGCCCGGCATATCCTGGGCGTGGAGCGCGGCGCCCTGGCCCTGGTGGGCGACCAGATCTTTACCGACAGCCTGGGGGCCCACCTGTATGGCATCAAAATGCTGCTGGTGCGCCCGGTTACCCGGGACATCAAGATGCTCATTCGTGCGCGCCGCTGGCTGGAACAGCCGGTGCTGCGCCGCTATTTTGAGCAGGGGGGCACCATTTTGTGAAAAAAGCCCGCAAAAGTGCTTGCGGCAGGCGCGAAAAGGGCGAAAAACAAGGGAAAGCACTTGCAAAGTGCAGGGCAATCCTGTACAATATAACAGTATGAGATTCTCCCCCGCTGCAGCGGGGGCGCACACAGTATGGATATTGGAGGATGTTATTTTATGGTATCTGCTGGCGATTTCCGCAATGGCATTACGTTCGAAGAGGACGGCAACGTCTATCAGATCATCGAGTTCCAGCATGTGAAGCCCGGCAAGGGCGCCGCCTTTGTGCGCACCAAGATCCGCAACGTGATCACGGGCAGCGTGACGGAAAAAACCTACAACCCCACCGCCAAATTCCCCACCGCCTATATCGAGCGCCGGGAGATGACCTATTCCTATCAGGACGGCGACCTGTATTATTTCATGGACAACGAGACCTATGAGCAGGTTCCGCTGAACGCGTCTGAATTGGGCGATGCTTTCAAGTTTGTAAAAGAGAACGAAGTGTGCAAGGTGCTGAGCTATAAGGGCAAGGTGTTCGGCGTGGAGGCGCCCAATTTCGTGGTGCTGGAAGTGACCAAAACCGAGCCTGGCGTGAAGGGAAACACTGCAACCAATACCCTGAAGCCCGCCACACTGGAGACCGGCGCCAAGATCCGTGTGCCTCTGTTCATCAACGAGGGCGATATGATCCGCATCGACACACGCACCGGCGAATATATGGAGCGTGCGTAAAGCACTTCCGCGCAGGATGCTGCAAAAGGAGGCAGCCGATATGGAACTGAAGGAAAAAGTTGCGTATATCAAAGGCCTGATGGAGGGCATGAAGTTTGACACCGAGAGCGACCAGGGCAAGCTGATCACCGCCATTGTGGGCGTGCTGGACGACATGGCCGCGGAGGTGAGCGATATGGGCGAGGACATGGATGAGCTGTGCGATGCCGTGGACGCCCTGAGCGAAGACCTGGAAGATGTGGAAGACACCCTGTATGGCGAGGACGACGATGAGGACGAGCTGTACGAGGACGGCCTGTATGAGATCACCTGCCCCAACTGCGGCGAAGTGGAGTGTGTGGACGAGGACATGCTGGCCGATGACAATATGGCCTGCCCCAACTGCGGCACCAAATTTGAGGTAGACTTCAGCGACGACGAGGACGACGAGGACGGCGAGGGCGCCGACGACGGAGCGCCCAGCGCGGAGTAAACGCCCAACCTGCGGCGAACGGCTGCCTGGCCGTTCGCCGTTTTTGTTACCAGACCACACCGGAAGGAGACGGCCCATGTACAAAAAAATTCTGTGCACGCTGGCGGTGCTGCTGATGGGGCTGCCCCTGGTGGGCACGCTGCTGGGGGCGGATATCCCGGCACGGACACTGGAAGGCGTGGCTGAGGAAGAGCGCCCCGCCCTCAGCCTGAGTACCCTGTGGGACGGCAGCTTTCAAAAACAGTTTGACGCCTGGTATGCCGCAGAGTTTGCGGGCCATGATTTCCTGGTGCGCCTGTACAACCAGCTGCGCCTGGCGGTGTTCGGACAATCCAGCGAGAGCGTCCAGGTGGGGGGCGACGGCCAGCTGTATGAGGCGCCTTATTTGGAAGAGGCCCTGGGCACTACGGTGGAATGGCAGATGACAGACGCGGAAGTGGCTGCCCTGGCCGAGGGCCTGGCGCAATTGGCCGAGCTGTGCCGCAGCCGGGGCAAAGCCTTTGCCGTGGTGCTGTCTCCCAGCAAGGTGTCATTTACAAAGCAGGATGTGCCCTGGGCATGGCAGCACGCCGTGCATTACTACACCGAGGAACAGCGCCCCTACTACCGGGTACGCCAGGCCCTGGCCGATGCGGGCGTGCCCTTTGTGGATGGCCGCGCCCTGCTGGAGGGCGGGCGGGATTATCCCGTTTTTCCCCAGACGGGCATCCACTGGACCCATGCCGCCGCCGTGGAGGTGGTGCAGAACCTGTGTGCCGTGCTGGAGGCCCAGGGTGTTACCCTGCCTGTGCCCCGGGCGGATGGTATCACCTTGTCCAACGAGATCTTCCGTCTGGAGGACGAAGATCTTTCCCGCTTGCAGAATGACCTGCAGCCCAGTGCCCGGGGCACCTATGCGCATTATACCCTGGCGGTGGACGAGCCGGCGGGCTGTGTGCGGCCAAACATCCTGCTGCAGGGCGACAGCTTTACCAATACCCTGTATGACATCCTTTCCGAGGCAGGCATGGGATCCTGCGTTACGCAGCTGTTTTATCAGGACCGCGTGTGGGATACAGCGGGCCGCAATGAAGTCATCAGCATGGATGAGCCGCAGGTTTTGGCCCAGGTACAGCAGATGATCTCCGATGCGGATGTGATTGTGCTGCAGTCCAATGAGCTGCTGCTGAAGGTGATGGGCCTCAACGGCAGCTATGCCGGCACCCCGTTCTATCAAATCTGCATCGATGCCCTCAGCGGCGAATCGGGCGGGGAAGGGGGCGGTGCGTAAGTGGTTTTCAGTTCCGTCACGTTCATGTTCCTGTTTTTGCCCGTCACTCTGCTGGTGCATTTCCTGCTGCCTGCGCGCTTTCGCAACGGCTGGCTGCTGGCGGTCAGCCTGGTGTTCTACGCCTGGGGCGAGCCCCGGTATGTCTTTCTGATGCTGGCCAGTATCGGGCTGAACTACATCTTCGGCCTGGGCATCGATGCCGCCCGCCGCGCCGGCAGCCGCCGGGGGGCGGTGCTGTGGCTGCTGGCCGCCGTGGTGTACAACGTGTGCACGCTGTTCTTTTTCAAGTATGCCCATTTTGCCGCCGGCCTGATCGACGCCGCCCTGGGCACCAGCCTGTCCCGGACAGCCCTGTTCGGGCCCATCGCCCTGCCGGTGGGTATCTCCTTTTTCACGTTCCAAATCTTCTCCTACGTCATCGACGTGTACCGGGGCCAGGTGCCCGTCCAGCGCAGTGTGGCCAAGCTGGCGCTGTATATCAGCCTGTTCCCCCAGCTCATTGCCGGGCCCATCGTGCGCTACGCCGATGTGGCCGCCCAAATCGACCGTCGGGCCATCACCTTTGAAAAAGCCTACGGCGGCATGCTGCGCTTTGCCCAGGGGTTTGTAAAAAAGGTGCTGCTGTCCAACACGGCGGCGGGGCTGGCCAACTATGTGTTCGATGAGGCCGGCGCGCTGTACCCGGACGGCCGCGTGCCGGCCATCCTGGCCTGGGCGGGGGTGGCCGCCTATGCGCTGCAGATCTATTTCGATTTTTCCGGCTACTCCGACATGGCCATTGGCCTGGGGAAGATTTTTGGCTTCGACTTTTTGGAAAACTTCCGCCACCCCTACATCGCCCGCACGCTGAAGGAGTTTTGGCGCCGCTGGCACATCAGCCTTTCGGGCTGGTTTCGGGATTATGTTTATATCCCGCTGGGCGGCAGCCGCCGGGGGCCGGCACGCACCTATATCAATCTGTTCATTGTGTTCCTGCTCACGGGCCTGTGGCACGGCGCTTCGCTGAACTTTGTCCTGTGGGGCCTGTGGCACGGCTTGTTCCTGATTTTGGAGCGCACCCCCGCTTTGGGCTGGATGGAGCGGGCCCCGCGCCCGCTGCAGCACGTTTATACGCTGTTTGTGGTGCTGGTGGGATGGGTGCTGTTCCGGGCTGCGGACCTGCCTGCCGCCTGGCAGTATCTCAGCTGGATGTTCAGCCCTGCGGGATGGAATCCGGCCAATCTGCTGCCGGTGCTGACGGCCGAACGGCTGGCCGCCTGCCTGGCGGGCGCGGTGCTGTGCGCGCCGGTTTGTGCCCGGGCGGCCGGCGCTCTGGCGGCGCGTCCCCGGGCGCGCGCCGTGTGGGAGTGTGCGCTGATGGCAGCCTTTGTGCTCAGCCTGCTGTATCTGGTATCCGGCGGGCTGAACCCCTTCATCTATTTCCGGTTTTAACCAGGCTCTTCCCTCCGGGTGCACACCCGGAAATTTAGAACAAACGAGGTGTTTCCCATGTCCATTGAACGGGCGCGGGCCTATCTGGCGGCCCGCGGAAAAGAGGACCGTGTGATCGAGTTCACCGTTTCCAGTGCCACTGTGGAACTGGCCGCCCAGGCGCTGGGATGCCAGCCGGCACACATCGCCAAAACCATGTCCTTCGACTGTGCCGGCCGGACCATCCTGGTGGTGGCCGCCGGGGACGTGAAGGTGAACAACAGCAAGTACAAGCAGCGTTTCGGCACGAAGGCCAAGATGCTGTCTCACGACGAGGTGGAACCCCGGGTGGGGCATGGCGTGGGCGGCGTGTGCCCCTTTGGCGTCAACAAGGGCGTAGAGGTATATCTGGACGAGAGCCTGCGGCGCTTTGACACCGTCTATCCGGCGGCCGGCAACGCCGCCAGCGCCGTGCGCCTGACGCCCGACGAACTGGCTGCGCTGCTGCCCGGCGCCCAGTGGGTGGATGTGTGCAAGGAGCCGGAGCATGAATAAACCGGCGCTGACCACGCGGCGGCTGCTGCTGCGGCCCATGGATGAGGATGACCTGCCCGCGCTGCGGGCCATTCTGCAGGACCCTGTGGCCATGAAAGCCTATGAACATCCTTTTTCCGAGGAAGAGGTGCGCGACTGGCTGGCCCGCCAGCGCCGCCGGCGGGCGGCCGATGGCCTGGGCCTGCTGGCGGTGTGCCTGAAAAGCACCGGCGAAATGATCGGCCAGTGCGGCGTCACCTGGCAGGATGCCACCGGCGCGGCCCCTTTCGGCCAGACGCCGCCGCCGGAGCACCGCGTGCTGGAGGTGGGCTACCTGTTCCGGCGGGACTGCTGGCACCAGGGCTACGCCGCCGAGGCCGCCTGCGCCTGCCGGGACTGGGCGTTCCGCCGCCGGGGGGCCAAGGCGGTATACGCCATTGTGCGTGATACCAACACCGCTTCACGCCGGGTGGCCCTGCGCATGGGCATGAAGCCCTCCGGGCTGCTGGTAAAGCACTATTATGGCGTGGAAATGCCGCATATTCTGTACAGCATCACCCGCGAACAGTGGCTGCGGCTGAAAGGGCAGGTCCCGGAAGTGTGGGACGTATACGACAAAAACCGCCGGCGCACCGGGGATACCGTGCACCGCGGCAGCCATTTGGGCGAGGGCCAGTACTTCATGGCGGTGGCTGTAACGGTACTGACGCCCGACGGGCACCTGCTGCTGACGCTGCGCAGCCCGCAGAAAAAGCAGGCTCCGGACACATGGGAGGTGAGCGGCGGCGCGGCACTGGCCGGGGAAAGCGCCCCGGAAGCGGCCTGCCGGGAGCTGTGTGAGGAGACCGGCCTGCTGGTATTTCCCCGGCAGCTGGAATATCTGGGGGCTGAATGGCGGCACAGCAGCTTTATGGAACAGTTTTTGCTGCGCACGAAAGTGGACTTGAATGCCCTGACCCTGCAGCCCGGCGAAACCTGCGCCGCCCGGCTGCTGGGCTTGGAACAGGCCCTGGCACTGGCGGAAGGGGGGCGCCTGGAGGGGCGGCCCTTGTGTGCGCCGGTATCACGCCGGCTGCGGGCCCAGGCGCCGCTGCTGCGCCGGGCCGCCGCCGGCCAGCCCCTGTGGCCCGACGGCAGGGCCCCGGCCCTGGCCCCCGGGGAAATCTGACCCCCGCACCCGGTGCTCCGCAAAAGCGCACAAAGCAAACAAACCGGCGCGCAGCCCTGCCAAAGGGGCTGCGCGCCGGTTTTTTCGCTTTTCGCGCCGGTTGTCCCAAAATAGCCGTTCACCTGCTCCGGGCCTCAGCCGCCCAGGTTTTTCAAAAATTCCTCGGCTTTCTTTTCACCGTAAGGGGCGTAATTGCCGCTGAGGAATTCCGCCAGGCCCTTGTCTTTCAGCTCGGCCCAGCTCTCGGCTTCGCGGCGCACCAGAATGGGGTAGTAGTCCACGCCGTTCTTTTCGGCGGCGCTGCGGTCCCCGGGGGCGTCGCCCACCATCAGCACATGGTCGGGGGCGTAGCCCTTTTTCAGCATTTCGCCGATGCAATGGGCCTTGGTGCCCGCGTCCTGGGCCAGCACAATGTCCGTGTGCTCCAGCAGGCCGAAGCGCTTCCACTCAGCCAGCACCGCGTCCGGGTTGGCGCTGGACACCACGGCCACGTCGCACTGGGCGTGAATGGCCGCCAGGCCCTCTTTCGCGCCGGGGAAGGGCTTTACCTCTTCCTCGGGCAGCTGGGCGATGCGGGCGTTCAGGCTCTGGCTCCAGTGCAGCGCCTTGGCCAGGCACGGGCCCTGGGCCGTCTGGCTGGCCGCCTCCAGCGCCTTGTTGGACAGCTCCTTGGCGTTTTCGGCCCAGTTCACATATTCTTCCAGGCCCTCAATGAGCTTGTACTGGGCGTTGACCTCCTGCAGAAGGATGGCCAGGGCCTTGAAGCGGTTGATGCCCCGGGTCATGGTGTACAGGTTCACCTGGTTCCAGCGGTCCAGCAGCGCGTCGCGCCAGGCCTCCAGGCCCCACTCCTCCACCATGCACGGGCCAAAGCAGGTGAAATGCTTGATGTCCATGGTGTCCATGGCGCAGCCGTCGGAATCCACGCACACCAGCCAGTCTCTCTTTTTCACATAGCCGTCAAACGGGGTGCTCATAGTATTGCCTCCTTTAGAGTTGGGCCCGGCCCGCAGGCCGCGCTTTCTTACGTCTAGTTTACCACATTTCCCCCGGTTTGGCTAGTCAGATTTAGTACGATGAAAGTATCAGATCGATTGGCGCGTTGTATAACAATTGTATATAAATATTATGCAATGTGCCAATTTACATCTGAAACATTTTCATATATTATAATTACAACGTACTGTACGTTATCCGAAATTCATTTTGATGCTTCTTGTAATAATTGAACGGTGGATACGTATGAAAAAGAAAATAGTTGCAATTTTGCTGGTACTGGTCATTGTTCTTGGCGCGGCAATGGCGTTTGCCGATGAAATTCAGCCGCGTGCAGCAATATGCACTAGTTGCTACATTGGCCAGTTATTTCCCGGGAAGAAAACGAGTATTGAGCAAAGAACTCAACAATGTCCCCATTGTATTCTCTTGTTCACATGTTATAAATATACTACGCTCAGCGGATTAGAATGCAATAACTGCGGCGCGTTCTGGGCTGAATCTGCTACAATTAGCTATCAACAGGCGGTTTGCCCGACCCATGGTCCAATCCCATTGCCTAGCGACTTTGTGCAAACACGCTAACGACAGTCAGATAGAGAGATGGTGTACGTTCGAGTGATGTATTGTGACAAAGATATATGAAAAGAGTGTATCTTTTAATAGCTATCCTCATTGTGGCTTTGCTTTGTGGAAGTTGTGGATGTAATGAACCGAAAGCAAGTACTTCCTTGTCTCTCCACGTCTGCCTGGAACGTGCTTCCGGCAATGACGATCTGGCCGCCGAGCAGCTGGAGCGGGCCTTTCATCTGCTGCACCCCGAGGTGGTGCTCACCGTCACGGTGATTCCGTCGGAGCTGGAGGACGCCGAGGGTCGGCAGGCCCTGCTGCAGTCCATTCGCACCCAGGTGATGAGCGGCCAGGGCCCCGATGTATTCATCACGGACGCCCAGCCGGTCTGGAACAGCGACGGCTCCCCCGGAGACTGCCTCTTTCCCGATCTGCAAAAATCCATGCGCGGGGGCATATTTCTGGACTTGGCCCCGCTGCTGGCCGGGCGGGCGGACTGGCCCGGGGAAGAGATCCCGGCGCCCCTGCTGGCGGCCGGCGCGGTGGACGGGGCCCAGTACCTGCTGCCGCTGAGCTGTTCGGTCTCCACCTTTCTGATGGCGGCGGAGACGGCGGACAGCCTGCCCGCCGACGCGCCCATACTGGATATCCGCCGGTGCGAGGAGTGGCTGCCCTGGGCCCGGGAGCAGGGGAAAATGCTGAACGCCACGGCGATGGAGAGTTACCCCAACGCCTACTGGAACGCCATGGCCGCCCCCATGCTGGACTATGAGGCCGCCGAGCCCCGGCTGGACAACCCCCTGTTGGGGGCGCTCTACAGCCAGCTGGCGGCCCAGGCCGCCTCGAAGGAGGACGGCAACGGGGCCTTCTCCGGCGGGCGGGCCTACGGCTATGCGCCGGATTTCTCCGGCCAGCTGTCCGCCGCGGCGGATATGGCGGCCATGGGGCGGGAGACGCGCTTTCTGCCCCTGGTTTCCGAAGAGGGCGGCGTGAACGCCATGGTGGAGAGCGTGGCTTGCGTTCGCGCCAACACGCCCCACGTCCGGGAGGCCCTGGACTTTCTGTGCATGCTGTTCACACCCCAGTTCCAGGGCGGCGGAACCTTTGAGGCAGAGGACGAGCGCTGTTCCGTTGGCCCCTTGCAGCTCTACGATCTGCCCGTCCGCACGGACAGTTTGGAATCTTGGCTGGCCAATTGCAGCTACTTTGGCAACTCCGGTGTACAGCTGGCCCTTCCCGACGCCACTGTCGCCAGCCTGGCCGCCTGCCTGGAACAGGTAACAAGCGCCCGTCTGCCGGATGTGTGCGGCGCCGAGGCCTGGCTGGCCGCCTCCCGGGCCGTCCGCCAGGGCCAGAGCCCCTCCGCCGCCCTCGCCGCCCTTACTGACCGCTGGCGCCTGTATATGACAGAATAGCCCCAAAGGCCGGAAAACAAACACAACGCCCGGCGAATCCGTACGCCGGGCGTTGACACATTTTGTAACGATAAAAAGAGGGAGAGGCCGAATGCCCCGACGGAGGTGCCCGGATGGGCTGCAGCCGGCAAAAGCGCGCCCGGCTGGCCTTCCTGTGCGGAAAAGCACTTTCGGAAGGCGGGCGGAATGGACGGACAGCGTTGGCCGCGCCATCACTCTACGGTTACGCTTTTGGCCAGGTTGCGGGGTTTGTCGATGTCGCACCCATGCATCAGAGCGGTGTAGTAGGCCAGCAGCTGGGCATAGATGGTGGCCAGCAATGGCGCCAGTGTGGGATGCACGCCCTCCACGGGCCATACCTCGCAGTCCTCGGGCAGGTTTGCCCCCGGCGTGCCGATCAGCAGCAGGTACGCACCCCGGGCTTTCACTTCCTGCATGTTGGCGTAGGTTTTCTGCAGGATCTCCGGCTGGGTGGCGATGGCTGCCACCAACGTTTCCTCGTCGATTAAAGCGATGGTGCCGTGCTTCAGCTCGCCGGCGGCGTAGGCTTCGCTGTGCAGGTAGGATACTTCTTTGAGTTTCAGCGCCGCCTCCAGGCTGGTGGTGTAGTCCGTCAGCCGGCCGATGAAGAACACGTCGCGGCAGGCGCGGTTGCGTTTGGCAAAGTTCAGAACCATCTCTTTCCGATTCAGCACCGCCTGGGCCTGGCCGGGCAGGGCCGCCAGCTGGGCGAGGCGCTGTTTCAGTGCCTCGCCGGTGATGCGCCCGCGCAGATGGGCCAGGTCCAGCGCCAGAATCTCAAACAGCAGTACCTGGGTCAGGTAGGCTTTGGTGGAAGCCACGGCGATCTCCGGCCCGGCCAGGGTATACATCACCGTGTCCGCCTCCCGGGCAATGGATGCGCCGATCACATTGGAGAAGGCGATGGCCCGCATTCCCAGGCCCTTGGCCCGGCGCAGCGCCGCCAGGGTGTCCGCCGTCTCGCCGGATTGGCTTACAGCCAAAAATACCGCGCTGTCCGGCCCGCCCCCGGGCAGGATCACTGGCCCGTAGCGGTACTCGCTGGCGATCTCCGCCCGGGCGCGCACACCGGCGATGTTCTCCAGCAGCGCCCGGCCCATCATGCCCGCGTGGTAAGCCGTGCCGCAGGCGGCGATGGTCAGTTCCTTCAGGGCCAGGGCCTGCTGCCGGTCAAAGGGCATTTGCTCGCGGCGGATTTCCAGACGCTCCAGATCTACATAATGGGCCAGGGTGTCCCGCAGGGCCTGGGGCTGTTCACAGATCTCCTTGAGCATAAAGTGGGGGTACCCGTTCTTTCGGGCCGCGCCGGCGTCCCAGCTCACGTGCATGGGCGCCCGGGCGCGCGGCGCGCCGTCGGGGCCGTAAATGGCCGCGCCGGCGGCTGTCAGCACGCCGATGTCCCCGTCCTCCAGGGTGATCATCTCCCGCGTGTGCTCAATCAGGGCCGCGGCGTCGCTGGCGATGTACTGCTCGCCCCGGCCCAGGCCCACCAGCAGCGGGCTGTGCCGCCGGGCGCAGTACAGCGCGTCGGGGGCATTTGCGTCCAGTACGCCCAGGGCAAAGCTTCCCTCCAGCATGGGCAGTACTTTCAAAAGGGTCTGCTTCATGTCGCCGGTGTAGTAGTACCCCAGCAGTTGGGCTACCACTTCGGTGTCCGTTTCGCTGGAAAAACGCACGCCTGCCTCTTCGAGCCGGGCCTTCAGGGCCAGGTAATTTTCAATGATGCCGTTGTGTACCACTGCCACCCGGCCCTTTTCATCCAGATGCGGATGGCAGTTTTCCTCGCTGGGGCGCCCGTGGGTGGCCCAGCGGGTATGGCCGATGCCGGTGTGCCCCGCGGGCAGGGCGGCGCCCAGCTTTTCGCGCAGATTGGCGATGCGCCCCACCGCCTTGCACACCGCAAAGCCGTCCGCGCCGGCCACGGCGATGCCCGCCGAATCGTAGCCGCGGTACTCCAGCTGTTCCAGCCCCCGTATCAGCAGCTCGGCGCAGTCCCGCGCGCCGGTAAATCCAATGATGCCGCACATGTTGGCATCCTCCTTTGCTTGAGTTTATATTTTCGTCCACGTTTTTTGCATAATCAAAAAACAAGGCCATTATACCATATCCCGGCGGGAATTGATAGCCTCTTGCGAAAGTTTTTCCTTGCAAAACATCCTATGCGAGGAAAGGTAACAACTATTCGATATTGTGTTTGTTAAAAGCGACTAAAATTACACTGTTTTTTTGGGGCTTTGCCAAAAATGCACAAATGCCATTTGCATTTGATGCGTTTATGATAAAATTATCACAGCGAATACATTTCTTCATCATTCTAGGAGGTGATCGTACTAGCCGCTTACCAGTCCGTGCTGTCAATTCACCAACGTAAACACACATCATTTTGGACTGAGAAGCGAATGTGCTGCAAGAATTATACGAAGATCGTTATGGAGAGTTAGATATTCAAATTGAAGAAATTGGTTTAGCAAATGACGATTCACAAAAGCATTCTGCGATTACACGGATTCGTACACAGCTGATGGCAGGAGAGGGGCCTGACATCATTGTTTTTCAGATTCCTGCCTATGAAGATCCTTATGCACTTTTGCAGGATGTATCGAAAGCTATGCGGGCCGGCGCTTTTTTGGATGTGCTGCCGTATTTGGAGCAGCTGGATGCCTGGCAGCCGGAGGCCTGCCAGCCCGCGGTGCTGAAGGCGGGTACGTGGAACGGCGGGCTGTATTTGCTGCCCCTGTACTACGACATCCCCCTGGTGCAGGCCAGCGCGGCCCACCCGCCGGCAGAGGACGCGCCCATCTGGCGGGCGGACCGCTGCGACGAGTGGCTCGCCTGGAGCGCCGCCCAAAGCCCGGCGGGGCTGAGATTCAATACAGGGGCGGGAGCACTCTGGCAGGCTTTGGATGTATCATTGCTGGATTATGATAATGATCAGGTGAATTTTGACGATCCGGCAGTGGTCCGTGTGGCACAGTATCATTGGGAGCTGAGCAAAGTTTTATCGCAAAAGCAATGGTTGCCGGCCGAGACAGCCCAAGTGGAGCGTGTGAGAGTTTCCGTATTGCAATATCTCAATGTAGAAGATCCGTTTTTTGCGTGGAATCTCTATCCTCTGCGCAGCGAGAGCGGCGGCGTGAACGCCACGGTGACGGTGGCCGCCGTGGTGAGCGCCGGATGCGAACACCCGGAACTGGCAGCCCGGCTGCTGACCATTCTGCTGGAGCCGGAAGCGCAGGCGGGAGTACCTTCCCCGTGGGTGGATAACGTTGGCAATGATACGTCAATCGGGCCGCTGCTCAATGTGACAGAAAGACATTTCCCATTGCGCACAGAGGCCATCCGGCTGTGGGCGGAACATACAAAGGATGTCGTTGAACAGTTCGTTGCGGAACAGTGTGCTGAAATCGCTGGGGAAGTAACCGGAGCACGGTTGAATCAGATTGTATATTTGGAAGCAAATGACTTCTTAACACAGGCGCATAACGCCGGCCTCACCTTCGAGGAGGCCATGGCCGACCTGGACGCCCGCTGGACGCGCTATGTCTCCGAATAGGAACGCCCCCGGGCCGCCCGGCGGGCCATCCGCCCCATCCAAAGCCCTTGCGCGCCGGGGTGCGGTATGGTATCATAAACTCAACAATTCCTCCAAAAACAACGGAACACGACGCTTTTGGCCCGCGGCCCTGCGCCGCCCGCCGCACCCAGAGGGGAGGGAACCGCCATGACCATCGGCTTATCCGCCCGCCGCCGCACCCCGCGGCCGCATCTGTCCCGGCGCCAGCGCGCCGCCCGCCGCACCGCCTGGCTGCTGGCCTTTCCGGTGCTGGCGGGGCTTGCGGTGTTTTTTGCCGTGCCCTTCGCCATCACCCTGTGGTACTCGGTCACCTTCGGGGTGGGCGGGGCGTCCTTTGTGGGCCTGGCCAATTACATCAATGTGTTCGGCTCGGCAGCCTTCCGCCTGGCCGCGGCCAACACCGCCCGGTTCCTGTGCACGGGCGTGCCCGTCATCATGGCGCTGGGCTTTGGTATCGCCCTGCTGCTCCAGCGCAAGTTCGCCGGCTCGAAGCTGTTCCGCAGCGTGCTGCTGTTCCCCATGGTGCTGCCCGTGGCCAGTGTGGTGATGGTGGTGGACGTGTTCTTCTCCCGGTACGGCATCGTGAACGGCTGGCTGGAGGGGTTGGGCGTGCCCCTGACGGACTGGATGAACAGCCCCCGGGCCTTTTGGGTGCTTATCGGGCTGTATGTGTGGAAAAACTGCGGGTATAATGTCATCCTCATGCTGGCGGGGCTGAATATGATCCCCACCGAATATTACCAGGCCGCCGACATCGAGGGCGCCTCCGGCCGGCAGAAGTTCACCCGCATCACTCTGCCCCTCATCTGGCCCAGCCTGTTTTTTGTGTTTGTGATGAGTGTGGTGAACAGCTTCAAAAGCTACCGGGAAGCTTTTCTGCTGGGGGGCAAGCATCCCCATGACAGCATCTATCTGCTGCAGCACTTTCTCAACAACAATTTTGAAAACCTGAACTACCAGCGCCTGTCCGTGGCGGCGGTGATGCTGTTTATGGTCATTTTCGCATTGGTGGCGGTGCTGTATGGCCTGCAAAGTAAATACGGGGAGGAGGCCCAGCTGTGAAACAACGCCGCAAACTGGCCGACAATCTGTGCCTGTTCCTGTTCACAGTGCTGGGGGCACTGGTGCTGTTCCCCGTGGTGTACACCGTGGCCGGCAGCTTTATGAGCCCGGCGGAGGTGCTGCACTATTATCAGGCTGTGCAGTCTCCCGCCCAGGGCGCAGCCAGCGCCCGGCTGCACCTTGTGCCGGATCTTATCAGCCTGGAGAGCTTTTACCAGATCCTGCTGCGCAGGCCCGATTATCTCATCAAATTCTGGAACAGCCTGCTGCTGTGCGCAGGCATTGTGGCCGGGCAGATGGCCGTCAGCTGCCTGGGAGGTTTTGCCTTCGCCAAGTACCGGTTCCGGGGCAAGGGCGTTTTGTTCTATCTGCTGATCATCCTGATGATGATGCCCGTGCAGGTGACGCTGGTGCCCAATTACATCGTGCTGGACCGGATGGGCCTTTTGGACAGCTGGTGGGCGCTGGTGCTGCCGGCGGCGTTCCTGCCCTTTGGAACTTTTTTGATGACACAGATCTTCCGCAGCGTGCCCGATGAGATCGTTGACGCCGCCCGGCTGGACGGCGCGTCCACGCTGGGGGTACTGGTACGGGTACTGGTGCCCGCGGGCAAGGGCGGCTTCATCAGCCTGGTGCTGCTCAGCTTCATTGACGCCTGGAATATGGTGGAACAGCCGATGGTGTTCCTCACCGACCCGGTGCGCTATCCGCTCAGCGTATTTCTGGCCACGGTTTCCCGGCAGAACTTCTCCCTGTCTTTTGCTTGCGGCGTGCTGGCCATGGCGCCGGTTCTGCTGCTGTTTTTGTTTTTCAACGAGGAATTGGTGGAAGGGATCGAGTTTTCCGGTATCAAATAGGCCGGCATGCACTGTTTTCCGCAGATGTGTAAAGGGGGAAGGGGAATGTCCAAACACAAACGCACGGTTGTGAAGGCAGCGGCGGCGCTGGCGCTGTTTTTGCTGGTGTGCACTGCCGCCGCCCGCAGCGTTTACACGCTGATGCTGCCGCAGGTCAGCACAGCGGGGGCCCAAATTGCCGCCCTGCGCAGCGTGGATGTATATGCCGGGCAATTTGCCGGCGAGAGCGCGGGCGCCGACGTGCTGGCCGAGGGCAGCTGGACCGTGACTGAACAGCTGGCTGCGGTGGGTGACAGGGTGGAAGCCGGCACCCCGCTGCTGCGCATCGATATTACGGATTTCCAGATCCAGCTGCAGCAGCTGCAGGCCAGTATCCAGCAGCAGCGCAATACCATCAACGGCACCAACTGGACAGGCGGCGACCGCCTGGTCCTGAACCAGCAGCTGGCGGCGCTGGAGATGCAGTACAGGCAGTTGGCGGACAGCTTCCCGGCCGACGGGATTGTGTATGCGCCGGCTGCCGGGACCGTCAGTACTCTGGCCGGCCCGGGATTGGCCGCCCGGGGCAGTGTGCTGGCCCATATCACCGCCCAGACGGCCGCAGGGCAGGTGGCGTTTACGGTGCCGGCTGCCGCGCTGGAGCGCGTGTTCTCCTCCGGCGCCGCGCTGGAGTGCGCCTTTACGGCCGTTTCCACCCAGCAGCCCATCCGGGCCCGGCAGTATGAAACGGCGCTGCTGCCGGCCCGGGCGGAGGTGTCCCAAACCGGAGGATATACTGTGTACGCCGATTTGGAACAGCAGCCCGAAGAGCCGGTGGCGCCGGGCACGGCGGCTACGGTGACGGTGGAATCGAAGAGCGAGAATTACACCTGCGTGCCGCTTTCGGCCATCTTTTACGGCACCGACGGCCCCTGCGTGTACCAGGTGCTGCAGAGGGATACCATTTGGGGCACGGAACACTATGTGCAGGCCGTATCGGTGGAAGTGATCGACAGCGATGCGGTCAATGCCGCCGTGGAGAACCTGCCGGGCGCGGATGCCGCCGCGATCAACGTGAGCACGCGCTATGCCTGTTACCCCAGCCGTGCGCTGGTGGACGGCGAAACCGTGCGGGTGGCAAGCTGAGATGGCCGGGCAGGGGAAAAAGGCGGCGCTACGGCTGTGCGCCTGGCTGCTGGCCCTGGCGGCATGCCTGGGCGGATGCGCCTGGCTGACGGGAAGGGCAAGCGCCGCCGTGCCCGAAGGCGTACAAATGCGTGCCGCCGCCGGCGTGGGCGAGACATTGGCCTCGGTGGAACAGCATCTGCCCGGGGCCGGCGGTGCGGTATGGCAGCAAAGCGCCCTGGAGCACGGGACGCCGGTGTGGGCGGTGGCCGCCACCGCCGGGTATGGGCAGGCGGCGGGCGTGCGCCTGACACAGGGGGGCTGGTTCGGCCCGGATGCCGTGGGTGAAGCCGCGCGCTGGGCCGTGGTGCCAGACACCTTGGGCGCCGGCAGTGCCCCCGGCGCTTTGCTGCGGTTGGGGGAACGGTACTATACCGTGTGCGGGGTGTACCGCAGTGCATCGGATGTGTTCGCCCGTGCGGCCACGGACGGGCGGCCGGTGCTCTATCTTTCTGCTCCCGTGGAAGGCGAAGCCGAGACGCTGCAGGCTCAGCAGCTGGTGGCAGTGGCCTCCCGGCCGGGCCAGCGGGCGGCGTCCGTTGCCGCCCAGGCGGGCAAGGCGCTGCCGGGTTTGCACGGTACCTGGCGGGATCTGGCCAGCCTGCGGGCGCTGCCGGGTACGCTGCTGCGCCTGGGTGCGGCGCTGGGCCTGGCACTGCCGGTGTTCTGGCTGCTGGCGGCGTCCTGGCGGCGCATGGTGCGCCTGTATGACGGCGCGCTGGCCGGCCTGCCGGCCCGGCACATGGCGGCGCAGGGGGCATCCGCGGCCGTACTGGCAGCGGCCGGCGCGGGGGCTGCGGGATGCCTGGTGCGATGGATCGGCCCGCCTGCCGCTTATCTGCCGGCGGACAACCTGTTCGACTGGGCACATTATGCCAATTTGGTAGCGGCGTTTTTCCAGCGGATCAACGGCGCGTCTTTTCCCGACCCGCTGGCCCGCATCGGGGCAGCCTACGCCCTGGGCGCGTTTTTCCTGGCGCTGCTGCTGGCGGTGTGTCTGCACGGTGTGTTTGCGGCTGGCAGGGCGCTGCTGCAGGCGCGGCCGCACAAGGGCTAAGGCACGGCGCGCCCGCGCGCCGTGCGGTCGCCCGGATGCGGTAAAAACTTGCGAAAACAGGAGAAAACAAAAGGAAACCGGAGAAATTCGGAGAAAATAAAAAATTTGCACGCGGAAAGGCGAAAAAATCCTGGAATAGGTGGAAAAGATCTCGTTTTTTACGGATAATTTGCGAAAAAAGTATTGACAAAGTGTGAACAAACGACTATATTTACACGTGTATGAAGTGCTTGCGCGGGCTGCGGCGGCGGAAAGAGGCGCGCCGGCACATCCGGCACAGCAAACGGGGACGGCTTGAGGCCGTCTTTTCCTATGTTCGGGTGCGGCTGCGCCCGGCTTCAAAAGGCAAAGGGGGATGCGCCAATGGCGGAGGACCGCATTATTGCGTTGAAGGATATCGTAGTGGATTATGATGGCGAGCGGGTGCTGGACGGGCTGTGCCTGGACATCCGCGACAAGGAGTTTATGACGTTCCTGGGTCCGTCGGGCTGCGGGAAAACCACCACGCTGCGGGTCATCGGCGGCTTTGCCGAGCCCAAGTCCGGCCAGGTGTTTTTTGACGGCAGGGACATCACCCGCCTGCCGCCCTATAAGCGCCAGCTGAACACGGTGTTCCAGAAGTACGCCTTGTTCCCTCATCTGAATGTGTTTGAGAACGTGGCCTTTGCTTTGCGCCTGCGCAAGGTGGAGGACCGGGAGGTGAAGCGCAGGGCCCTGGAGATGCTGGAGCTGGTGGGCCTGAAAGGCTTTGAGCGGCGCAATATCGCCACGCTGTCCGGCGGCCAGCAGCAGCGGGTGGCTATTGCCCGGGCGCTGGTGAACCAGCCCAGGGTGCTGCTGCTGGACGAACCCCTGGGCGCGCTGGACCTGAAACTGCGCAAGGAGATGCAGATCGAGCTCAAGCGCATTCAGCAGAGTTTGGAGATCACCTTTGTCTATGTTACCCACGACCAGGAAGAGGCCCTGACCATGTCCGATACGGTGGTGGTGATGAAGGGCGGCGCCATTCAGCAGATCGGCACGCCCCAGGATATCTACAACGAGCCCAAAAACGCCTTCGTGGCCGATTTTATCGGCGCATCCAATATCATCGACGGCATTATGCTCAAGGACTTTCTGGTGGAATTTGCCGGCCAGGAGTTTGTGTGTGTGGACAAGGGCTTTGCCGCCCGGGAAATTGTGCAGGTGGTGGTGCGCCCCGAGGACATCCAGATCGTGCCGGCCATCCAGGGCCAGCTGACGGGCCTGGTGGAGAACGTGATCTTCAAGGGCGTGCATTATGAGATGCACGTGCGCCAGGCCGGGTACGAGTGGATCATCCACTCCACCCAAGCCGCCCAGGTGGGCGAGCTGATCGGCATGTGCATCGGGCCGGACGAAATCCACATCATGAAACGGGAACAGGAGGGGTGAGCGGTGAAGAGCAAACTGGGCGCAAGCCCCTATCTTGTCTGGATGGTAGCCTTTGTGGCGGTGCCTCTGGCCATTGTGGTGTATTTTGCGTTCACTACGAAGGATGGCGCCTTCACCCTTGAAAACATCATGGGCCTGGGCGCCTACACCACGGTGTTCGCCCGGGGTATCCTGCAGGCCATGCTGGCCACGGCCATCTGCCTGGTGGTGGCGTTCCCCATCGGCTTTTTTCTGTCCCGCATGGCGCCGGCCCATCAGAAGATGATGCAGATGCTGATCATGCTGCCCATGTGGATGAACTTTCTGCTGCGCACCTATGCCTGGATGACCCTTCTGGAGCGCAACGGCCTGATCAACCGCTTTCTGGGGCTGTTCGGCATCGGCCCGCTGCAGATGATCAACACCGGCGGCGCAGTGGTGCTGGGTATGGTATACAATTATCTGCCGTTTATGATCCTGCCGCTGTACACCATCATGGTAAAAATCGATCCGTCGGTGATCGAAGCAGCCCAGGATCTGGGCTGCAATGTGTTCCACGTGCTGGGCAAAGTGCTGGTGCCGCTGGCCATGCCGGGCATCACCACGGGTATCACCATGGTGTTCGTGCCCAGTATTTCCACATTCATCATCAGCCGCATGCTGGGCGGCGGGGCCAACCTGCTGCCCGGCGATCTGATCGAGCTGCAGTTTTTGGGCAACAGCTACAACTACAACCTGGGCAGTGCCATGGCCCTGGTGCTGATGGTGATCGTGCTGCTGTGCATGAGCTTCACCACGGCTGACACCGAGGAAATGGAGGCGATGGTATGAAGCGCGGCAGATTGCTCAAGCGGGTATACATGGTGGCCGTATTCGGTTTCCTGTACATCCCCATTGCAGTGCTCATCGCGTTCAGCTTCAACGAATCCAAAAGCCGGGCGGTGTGGGGCGGCTTCTCCCTGAAATGGTATGTGAACCTGTTCCACAACGAAATGATCCTGCAGAGCCTGGCGGTCTCACTGTTTGTGGCCTTCCTGTCCGCTTCCATTGCCACGGTGCTGGGCACACTGGCGGCCATTGGCATCAACAACATGGGCCGGCGGGCCCGCGGCGCAGTGATGACCCTTTCCTATGTGCCCGTGGTGAACCCGGAGATCGTCACCGGCGTGTCCACCATGCTGCTGTTCGTGGTATTCAACGGGCAGATGAGCAAATTCCTCACCGCCCTGCTGGGCACCGAGGTGCGCCTGTCCTTCGGTATCGTCACACTGCTGATCACCCATATCACCTTCTGCCTGCCCTATGTGCTGTTCAACGTCAGCCCCAAGCTGCGGCAGATGGACGTACATCTGTATGAGGCCGCGCTGGACTTGGGCTGCAGCCCCCGCCAAGCGTTTTTCAAGGTGGTGCTGCCGGAGATCATGCCGGCGGTGCTGTCGGCATTCCTCATCAGTCTGACCTATTCCATCGACGACTTCATCATCTCTTATTTCAACTCCGGCACGGTGCAGACGCTGCCCATCGCTATTTATTCCATGACGAAAAAGCGCGTCAGCCCTGAGATCAATGCCTTGTCGGCCATCATGTTCGCGGTGATCCTGGCCATTATCCTGGCGGCCAACGCCTTTGATGCAGCCAGAGAAAGGCGCCTGGCCCGGGCCCTGCGGCGCACACAGTGGGAGGCGGGACAGGGATGAACGGTGCAAAGAAGTTTTTCTGTACGATACTGGCGCTGCTGCTGTGTGCCGGCCTGGCCCCCGGGGCCCTGGCCCAGGTGGAGGTACGGGGAGGATACGATTACACCCGTTTCCGGGACCAGGACATCACGCTGAATGTGTACAACTGGGGCGAATACATCTCCGACGGCGAGGACGGCTCTATGGATGTGGTGCAGGAATTCGAAGAGCTGACCGGCATCCGGGTGAATTACACCACCTTCGATACCAACGAGAGCCTGTATGCCAAGCTGAAGAGCGGCGGCGGCGATTACGATGTGATCATCCCCAGCGACTACATGATCGGCAAAATGATCAACGAGGGTATGCTGGAAGAGCTGGACATGGGAAATATCCCCAATTTTGACCTCATTGACGACAGCTGCAAAAGCCAGCCCTACGACCCGGACAACAGGTACAGCGTGGCCTACACCTGGGGCGTTGTGGGCATTGTGTACAACAAAACCATGGTGGATGAGGCCGATTTGGAGCAGGGATGGGGCATCTTGTGGGATCCCAAATATGCGGGCAATATCCTGATGTTCAACAACAGCCGGGACGCCTTTGCCATCGCGGCTAAAATGCTGGGCAATTCGCTGAACCCGGCCTCCACGGATGAAGTGGATGCCGCAGCTGCCAAGCTGAAAGAGCAGAAAGCCGTGGTACAGGCTTATGTGATGGACGAGGTGTTCGACAAAATGATCGGCGAGGAGGCGGCCCTGGCACCCTATTATGCCGGCGACGGCATTACCATGATGGCCGACAACGAAAACCTGGGCATGTTCCTGCCCGCCGAGGGAACCAACCGCTTCGGCGACGCCATGTGCATCCCCAAGGGCGCCCGGAACAAAGAGGCCGCCGAAATGTTCATCAATTTCATGTGCGAGACGCCGGTGGCCCTGGCCAACACCGAGTACATCTGCTATTCCAGCCCGCAGAAAGAGGTGCGGGCCCTGCTGCCGGCGGAGCTGTCCGAAAGCGAGCTGATGTACCCCGGCCAGGAGTATCTGGCCCTGTGCGAAGCCATGCTGGTGCTGCCCGATGACATCAACAGCGCCATGGACAGGGCGTGGAGCGATGTGCGGAGCTATGATACCTCCGGCAACGGATGGATCTTTCCGATCATTCTGGCCGCCATGCTGGCCCTGGCGGCGTTCAATTACTGGCGCAGGGCCGCCCAGAAGCGCAGGACGGAATTCTGAGCGTCGCCGGGACGCAGTACACCGGAAAACAGGCGCCGGCGCAGGGAGAAATCCCCGCGCCGGCGCCTGTGCACTTATGCCGCGGTGCGCCCCCGGCGATGTGGGAACGACACCGGTGCGCTGTCCGGTCAATAGCCGAAGTCCCCCAGGTCCAGCCGCAGGGCCTCGTCGGCGGCGCGCATATCCCGGCGCTCCAGCGCATCAATCAGCGGCGCATGATAGCGGATGTCAACGGTGATCACGCTGCGGCTCCATTTGTCCCAATAGTATTGGGCGTATGCCCGCCGCAGGATGTTCATCACATCGTCCAGGCGGTCGTAAGCGAATTTGTTGCCGCAGAACGAGACCAGCTTCAAATGAAAAGCGTGGTTGCATTTCCAGTGCGCCCACAGGTCCTGCGCGCCGGCGGTGTCCCGGCAGGCGTCGTTCAGCTGCTGCAGCTGGCGGATCTCCGCGGGGCCGATGCGGTCCAGGGCAAGGCGGATGCAGCCGCTCTCCAGAATGTAGCGGTATTGCAGGATGTCTTCGATCTCCTGGCGCTCGATGCGCAGCACCTGGTAGCCGCAGCGGGGAATGTTGTGCAGCACCCCCTCCTTGCACAGCGCCACCAGGGCCTCCCGCACAGTGGTTTTGCTGCAGCCGTATTTTTCGATCAGCTCCCGTTCGGTGACGATCTGGTTGGGCGTATAAACACCGCACAGGATGTCGTGCATTACGGCGTGGTACACCTGGGTTGAAATGGATGGCTTCATGACAGGTCCTCCTATCGGCATTCTGCACGACAAATTGTAAAGAATTTCGGCAGATTTCACAAGGTTTCGGCAAAGTGCTTGTCATTTGATATGACTACTGGTATGATTAGACCAACAGCCAGACAAATAATCCTGAACAGGCCGCCCGCAGGAGGGCTTGTTCCGGAACAGGAGTGATTTACATGGACATGCCCAGCATGGACAATCATCTGCAGATCCTGCGGGAAGAGCTGGTGCCCGCCCTGGGCTGCACCGAGCCCATCGCCGTGGCGTTGGCGGCGGCCAAGGCGCGGCGCACACTGGGGGCCTTCCCGCAATCGCTCACTGCATTTTGCAGCGGGAATATCGTCAAAAACGTCAAAGCAGTCACCGTGCCCAATTCCGGCGGGCTGCGGGGCATTGAGGCCGCGGCTGTGCTGGGGGCGGTGGGCGGAGACGCCGACGCCCAGCTGGAAGTGCTGGCCGCCGTGACGCCGGCAGACATTCAAACCACCCGCCGGCTGCTGGAGCAGGAATTTTGCACCACCCGTCTGGTGGACGGCGTGGACAAACTGTATATCTGTGTATTGGCCGAAGGCGGCGGCCACAAAGCGGCAGTCACCATCGAAGGCCATCACACCCATGTCTCGCAGGTGACGCTGGATGGCCGGTGCCTGTACCGGGACCAAACCCCAGCGGGAGGCGATGTGCGCAGGGGGGACCGCAGCGCCCTCACGATCGCGTCCATTCTGGAATTTGCCGGCGAGGCCCCGCTGGACCAACTGCGGCCCATCCTGATGCGGCAGGTGGAGTGCAACATGGCCATTGCCCAGGCGGGGCTGGAAAACCCCTATGGCGCCGGGGTGGCCCGTGCCCTGCTGGACGAACCGGACCCCTCGGTGCTGACGGTGGCGCGTGCCCGGGCGGCGGCGGCCAGTGAGGCGCGCATGTCCGGCTGCCCGCTGCCGGTAGTGATCAACTCCGGTTCCGGCAACCAGGGCATCACGGTCAGCGTTCCGGTAGCCGCTTATGCCGCGGCCAAAGGCGTTGGGGAAGAGCGCATGCTGCGTGCCCTGGCCGTCAGCAACCTGGTGTCCATCCATCTGAAATACTACATCGGGGACCTGTCGGCTTTCTGCGGGGCGGTAACGGCCAGCTGCGGCGTGGGCGCGGCCCTGGCCTGGCTGGACGGCGGCGGCTACGAAGCTGTGGCCGACACAATCACCAACACGCTGGCAGCTGTCAGCGGCATTTTCTGCGACGGCGCCAAGCCTTCCTGTGCGGCCAAAATCAGCGCTGCGCTGGACGCTGCCTTCACCAGTTATCACATGGCGATGGGCCATCGCGCTTTCCGCCCAGGCGAAGGCGTGGTGGGCGGCGATGTGGAGCAGACCATCCGCAGCGTGGGGCTCATCGGCCGGGAGGGCATGGAGGTCGCCGACAAGGAGATCCTGCAGGTGATGATGCATCCCGGCGCAGAGATGTTTCCATAAACATCTTAAAATGATTTGCCAAAAATGTCAAGCATCTGCCCTTTGAATCGAGCGCGTATCTGCGGGAAAACCCCGGTTTGACGGGGCCTCGCGGGCAAAAAATAAAGAAAGAGGATTGGTGAACAGGATGAGCAAGATCAAAAATGAATGGCCTACGCAGAATTATATGGCGCTGCTGTATCGGCGGGCACTGGCCTCTGCCGCCCAAAAGACCGGCCTGAACGCCGTGGCTTTTGAAAAGCGCGGTATCCCCTACGAGGAAGTGTACAGGGAATCCTCCCGCACGCTGGCCCGCCAGAATGCCGCCAATTTCCGGGCGAAAATGGATGATCCCAGCGATTTGCGCCAATGGGGCGAACAGATGACGCCCGAGCTGGGCCGCGAGGCATTCGGTATGGAAGTGATTGAGTCCACGCCGGACTGCTTTGCCATGGATATGCACTTCTGCCCGCATTTGAAGGGCTGGCAGGAGCTGGGCCTGGACGATGATATGTGCGCCAAGCTGTGCGACCTGGCGATGGCCGGCGATTTTGCCATGGCGGACGCCATGGGTTACGAGCTGGAAAATCCCACCCGCCTGGCCAACGGCGACTGTGCGTGCAGGGTGATCTACCGGCGCAAAAAGCAGCCGGAAGGACAGGAGTAAACGCCCGGCGGGCGGGCCTGCCAACCGCTGTGTGAGGATCGGTAAAAATCGGTGAAAAAGGAGAGAATCATATGAAACACAAAAACGAAGCCCCTGCGGCGTCGCCACTGGCGCCGCCTCTGCCCCGGAAACTGCGCCTGTTTTATGGCATTGGCGAGTTTGGCCAGCAGTTTTCCGTCATCTCGCTGAGCATGTTCCTGCTGTTTTTCTATACGGATGTGCTGAAAATCAGCCCTGCGGCGGCCGGCGTGCTGATGCTGATCGCCAAGCTGTGGGACGGCGTCAACGATCCCATCATGGGCGTTCTGATCGACCGCAGCCGGGGCAAACACGGCAAATGCCGCACGTTTCTGCTGCGCTGGGCCGTGCCGGCGGGCGTGTTCTTCTGGCTGATGTTCAACGCGCCGGACCTGAGCCCTACGGCCAAGCTGGTGTATGCTTATGTCACCTACTTCGGCCAGGATCTGTGCTACACGGCCACCGGCATTGCCTATACCACGCTGATCGCCCGCATTACCAGCGACCCGCTGCAGCGTGTGGCCCTGAACCAGAGCCGCGCATTCATCTCCATGTTCACGGCCATTTTTGTTTCCAGCATGACACTTTCGCTGATTGAAACGGCCGGCGGCGGCAATTATGTGATGGGCTTCCGCATCGTGATGGCTGTGTACGCCGTGCTGCTGGTGCTGGGATATTTTGGGGTATTCTGGCTGACCCGCGGCTATGACAAACAGGACGTGGCAACAGAGGAAGAACTGGCGCAAGCAGCCCAGGCCAAAGCGGACCGGGGCAATGTGAAGGAATCTTTGAAGGCGCTGCTGCAGAACAATATGTGGCGCTGGTTTGTGGTCAGTACGCTGCTGTATTACGGCACGTCCTCCATCACGCAGGGCCTGCTGATCTACTATGTGCGTGACTACATCGGCAATTCCAGCCTGACGGGCATCGCCAGCCTGATGTCCATGGTGTCCGGCTTCCTGGCCATCGTGCTGCTGCAGTTCTTTGCCAAGCGCATGGGTAAGGTGCGCGCCAGCATCATGGGCCTGGCTATTGCCCTGGTGTGCATGTCCGTGCGCATCATCACCCAAGACCACTCCATCCCTCTGTATCTGGGCTGCCTGCTGGTTTCCGGCTTCGGCCTGTCCCTGTTCTCCTCGCTGATCGTGCCCAACCTGATGGACAGCATCGACTACGGCGAGTGGAAAACCGGCATCCGCAGCGACGCGCTGGTGATGTCGGCCAACAGCTTCGGCACCAAGGTGGGCCAGGGCCTGGGAACCTCATCCATCGCCTTTATGCTGGAGGCGCTGGGCTATGAGGAATCCCTGGCGGTACAGCCCGCCGGCTATGTCACCGGCATCCACTGGCTGGCTACCATCATTCCCTGGATCGTATATGCCGTGCTGATCGTAGTGATGCTGCAGATTTATCGCTATGAGAAAAAGATGCCCGCCGTGCGCGCCGAACTGGCGGCGCGTCACGGCCGCGAGGCATGAACGGCACAATATGAAAAAAGCCCGATCCTGCGATCGGGCTTTTTTTATCCGCCATCGGGTTTCGTGCAATGCGGTTCGCTGTTGCGGGGAAGAGGATGGGCTGTGGAGGAAGAACAAAGAACCTCCGGCCGAAGCCGGAGGGTTCGCGCGGGCCGGGGCCTGCAAAAACGTGGCAGAGGCGGTCAGTTTAGATCGCAAACACCTGCAAAAGGGTGGTAGCGACAGTGAACCGCCGCGAGGGCGTTTGCAACCGAGCAGGCGAGCCGAGCGTGCCCTTTTGCGGAAAAGGAGGAGAAGGGAGCGGGCGGATGGCTTCTTTTTCGCCAAAGGCAAAAAAGAAGTCGGAGCAAAGCGGACTTTGCTCCGACGTGGTTGGGCTGGCTGGATTCGAACCAGCGGAATGACGGAGTCAAAGTCCGTTGCCTTACCCCTTGGCGACAGCCCATTATGGAAAAACGGCAAACCTGCGTTTGCCGTTTTTTAGATGGGGTGGGAGATGGGACTCGAACCCACGACACCCAGATCCACAATCTGGTGCTCTACCGACTGAACTACACCCACCATATTGGTGCGCCCAAAGGGACTCGAACCCCTGGCCCACTGCTTAGAAGGCAGTTGCTCTATCCACCTGAGCTATGGGCGCATATGAGCCCTTCCGGAACACTGCCTAGTTATTTTAACCGGAAACGGCCCGTTTGTCAAGTACTATTTTTCCGTCGGCGCAAAAAAGAAGAGGGGAACGACCTGTTTACAGGCCGCCCTGGTCGTTGTCGCCGCTTTCGCCTGCGTCTTCCGGCAGCATGGCCACGCTTTTCAGCCGGCGCTGGATCTGCCGTGTGCGCACACCCACCAGCTTCTCCAGTTCGCTGCCGGCTTGTTCGATACGCGCCTGGGCCTGGGCCAATGCTTTGCCGAAGGTATCGAATTCCGCTTTCACGCTGCCCAGTACAGCCCACACTTCGCCGCTGCGTTTTTGAATGGCCAGCGTGCGGAAACCCATCTGCAGGCTGTTCAGCAGGGCGGCCATGGTGGTGGGGCCGGCAATCACTACTTTGTACCGGGCCTGCAGGGTTTCCACCAGGCCGCGGCGCACCACTTCGGCGTACAGGCCCTCTACCGGCAGGAACATAATGCCGAAATCAGTGGTTTCAGGCGTGTGCAGGTACTTGTCACGGATGTCTTTGGCAAACCCCTTTACCCGCTGCTCCAGGATTTTGGCGGCTTCTTCCACGGCGCCGGCATCCCCGGCGTCATAGGCGTCCAGCAGGGCGGCGTAGGCATCGGCGGGAAATTTGGCGTCGATGGGCAGCCACACGGGCTGCCCGTCCCCGGCCCCGGGCAGACGTACGGCGTATTCCACCCGCTCGGTACTGCCGGGTACGGTGACAACGTTCTGTGCATATTGCTCCGGCGCCAGGATCTGTTCCAAAATGGCCCCCAGCTGGATCTCGCCCAGGATGCCCCGCGTTTTTACGTTGCTCAGCACTTTTTTCAGGTCTCCCACCCCGGCTGCCAGGTTCTGCATTTCTCCCAGCCCCTTGTATACGTTTTCCAGCTGCTGGCTGACGCGGCTGAAGGACTGCTGCAATTTCTCGTCCAGCGTGCGCTGCAGCTTTTCGTCCACGGTGGCGCGCATCTCGTCCAGACGGCGGCCGTTGTCTGCCTGCAGGGCGGTGATGCGGCTTTCCATGGTTGCGCGGATCTGCTCCAGCTTCTGCTCGTTTTGCAACGCGTCGTTTTTCATGCGCAGTTCCACCTGCTGCAGCTGGTCGTTCACAGCGCGCTGCAGCAGGGCCTGGCGCTGGCTCAGCTGGTCGCTCAGCTCTTTCAGGCGCTGGTTCTGGCTGGAGGCCACCTGCCGCTGGGTATTGGCCTGCAGCTCGCTGGTGGTTTGCAGCGTGCGATGTACCGACTGGCCCAGTTCGCCGCTCAGGGTATGCAGTTGGGCGGCCAGTTCGCCGCGCAGCGCACGTACTTCCTCCAGCAGCTGCCCGTTGGATTCCAAAGCGGCGCGCAGGGCGCCGTCCGCACCGCTTCTGCGCCCGAAGAACAGCCCGGCCAGCGCCAGCAGCGCAGCCGCGCCGGCCAGAATCAGGGTCAGGATCTCAATGGTCATATTACCGCTCCTTTGTACTGCCCGGCCGTGCCGGTTCATACATATAGTATACGAGCATCGGCATTGCAAATCAACCGGAAAGGATGGGATGTGGGTGAAACTGTATCACTTATGGGAAAGCTTGCGCCGCGGGCCCGGACGGTGGAGGCAGCTTTTTCGCACGCGCCGGGCCCGCCGGGGCGCGGTGCTGCTGGCCGGGGCGGGCGTGCTGGCGGCGCTTTTCGTGCGTGCGGCTGCCGCGCCGGTGGGCTGTGCCAATGAGGACCTGGCCCCTGCGGCCCTGATGGCGGCTGCCGCCGCCCAGAGCCGGGGCGGGCAGGCAGCCGAAAGCGGGGCGGCCGGCGCACAAGAAAAATCGCCGGAAAAAGTGGTATACCTTACCTTTGACGACGGCCCGTCCGCCACCACGGATACGGTGCTGGATGTACTGAAAGAAGAGGGCGTGCCGGCCACCTTTTTTGTCGTTTCCGCGGAAAACAACGCCAAGTATCTGCCGACGCTGGCGCGCACGGTGGCGGAAGGGCACCTGGTGGGCCTGCACAGTGCCAGCCACCGCTATTCAAAGATCTACAGCAGCACCGATGCCTTCTGGCAGGACATTGGCGAACTGCAGGCGGCCATTGCCCCGTATGTGCCGGAACCCTGTACCTGCCTGCGCTTCCCGGGTGGCAGCAGCAACACCGTCAGCCGCAAATACGGCGGCAGCGGCATTATGAAAGAGCTGAAGGCCCAGGCGGAGGAAAAAGGCTATCGGGTGGTGGATTGGAATGTCTGCGCCGAGGATGCCGCGGGAGGCCATCCCACGGTACAGGAGATCTATGACAATGTTGTGCGGGAGGTTGATGACCGCGCCAGCTGCGTGGTGCTGATGCACGACACGGCCGCCACGAAAAATACTGCAAAAGCCCTGCCGGATATTATCCGCTGGTTCAAAAACGCCGGCTACCGTTTCGACACAGTGGATCATCTGCCCGCCGCCTGACGGGCCGGAGTGCCGCCTTTCCCTGGAAAGGCGGCATCTGCATGCCCGGGGGGCGAACTTTGTGAAAAAAATCCGAATTTTTTATGACGGTTCGCCTAAAAATGCGCCTTTGCAATTGTAAACAGGCCCAAAATACTGTATACTAAAACCGTTCACACTCGTTGTATGAACAGGGAGGTGCAGGTGTGTTCGGGTATGTGCTGCCGTTTAAGGCAGACCTGAAGGTATGCCAGTGGATGGCCTACCGGGCCTATTACTGCGGCCTGTGCATGCAATTGAAGGATGACTACGGCTTTGTGCCGCGGCTGTTGCTGAATTATGACCTGGTGACGCTGGCCCTGACGGCCGACGGGCTGGCCGGCACCGAACCGCCGGTGCGCGCTTGTCGGTGCATGGCCAACCCGGTGGAAAAGCACCCGGTATGCGGCACGTCGCCGGGGTTGGCCCTGGCGGCGGACTGCCTGGTGCTGGCAGCGTATTACAAAGCGGCTGACGATGTGGCCGACGAGGGGCCTGCCCGCAGCCTGGCGGCCCGCAGCCTGCAGGGGCTGCTGCACCGGGCGCGGGAGAAAGCGGCCGCCCGCCGGCCGGATGTGGATGCGGTGCTGGCGGGCCAGACCGGGGCGCAGGCGGCCCTGGAAGCCCGGCGCAGCGCCAGCCCGGATGAGGCGGCCGAGCCCAGCGCCCAGATGGCCAGGGCCATGTTTGCCGCCGCGGCTCCACCGGACAGCCCCCACCGGGAGGATCTGGCCCGTATGGGGCTGTTCCTGGGCAAGATCCTGTACTATCTGGATGCCGCCGAGGATTATGAAAAGGATGCCGCCCGGGGTGCGTATAATGTGTTCGCGGTGCAGGGCCTGGCAAAAATGGCTGCCTGGGAGGAGGCGCGCCGCCTGTGCAGGCTGTGCGCCGGTGAACTGGCCCGCAGCTACAGCCGGCTGCCGCTGGCGGCGGCCACGCACAAACCCATCTTGGACAATATCCTCTACCTGGGCCTGCCCCGAAGCATCGCCCAGGCGGGGCAGAAGCCTTCCGGCGCGCGGGAACCTGCGCGCCTGTGAGGGCAGAGTTTCGGAATTTGACAGGGAAAGGAATCAGCACATGGATATTCAAACAGCGTATGCAACCCTGGGCCTGCGTGAGGGTGCCGGTGAGGAAGAGATCAAGGCGGCCTACCGCGCTTTGGCCCAGCAGTACAACCCCGATCAATTCGAGGCAGGCTCGCAGCACGACGAAGCCGAGCGCCGGATGGACCAGCTGAACCAGGCATTTGACTTGCTGATGGGCAATTTGCGGGGCGCGGCCCCGGCCCAGGGCGGCACGGCCGGCAGCGCCCCGCGGGCGGATTACCGCGCCATCCGCCAGCTGATCAATACCGGCAGCGTGGAACAGGCCCTCAGCCAGCTGGCGGCCATTCCCGGAGGCAGCGGCGACGCCGAGTGGAACTTCCTGATGGGCAGTGCATATTATTATAAAGGCTGGGTGGCCCAGGCGATGCCCTATTTCCAGGAGGCCTGCCGCCTGGCCCCGGGCAACCCGGAATATACCGCTGCGCTGCGCAATTTGCAGAACAGCCAGGGCGGTGCCATGCCCGGCAACCCATATGCCGACCAGGCGCCCTACGGTACAACCGCCGTGGGATGCAGCTGCTGCGATATGTGTACGGCCATGATGTGCCTGGACCTGTGCTGCGGGCGCGGAGGCTGCTGAGATGCCCCGCAGAAACCGGCCGTCCAGTGCCCGGCTGGCATTGGGCGGCGTGTTCGGCGCGCTGGCTTTGGCGGTGATGCTGCTGGGCAGTGTGCTGCCGGCGGCTACCATCGCGGCACCGGCTTTTGCCGGTATCCTGATTGTCCCTGTAGCCATTGAGTGGGGGATGAAAACAGGTTATCTGCTGTACGGAGCCATCGGCATCCTGTCGCTGATGGTGGTGCCGGACAAGGAGATGGCCCTGCTGTTTGTGTTTTTCCTGGGATATTACCCGCTGGCCAAGGCGCGCATCGAACGGCTGCGCCGGCGCGGCGCCCAGTGGGCGGTAAAGATCGCTCTGTTCAACGGGGCGGTGCTGCTGGCTTACGGGTTGATCCTGTTTGTGTTCCCTCTGCCGGAGGTGCGCGAAGAATTTGCGGCCATGGGCTGGGCCTTTGCGGCGGCCCTGCTGGCTTTGGGCAACGTCACCTTTGCGCTGTACGATGTGGCTGTGGCCCGCACTGTCGGGCTGTACTGTGCCCGCCTGCGCCCGCAGCTGCTGCGCAAACGTTAAACGTGCTGCCGCCCGGACGGCGGGCGGCCCTGATGCGCCGCCGCAACCGCCGGCGGCTTTGCTTTTTGTCAGGAAAGGAGCGCCTATGGATCTTCGCGCCAATATGAAAGCCCTGCACTATGTGCGCAGGCTGCTGCGCCAGGACACGGAAAACCTGCTGCCTTTCCCGGTGCGGGTGCAAAAACCCTGGCCGGCGGGCAAAGCCCCGGTGCCGCTGCCCCGCTGCGCGCCGGAACAGGCCGGTGTGCCGGCTGCGCTGCTGGATTCCCTGCTGTGCGAGCTGGCCGACCCGCAGGCTGCTACCCACGGCTGCCTGGTGGCCCGGGGCGGGCAGATCATATGCCAGGGCTTTTGGGCGCCTTATGCACCCGCCTTTTGGCACGTTACCCACAGTATGTGCAAAAGCGTCACAGGGACGGCTGTCGGCATGCTGGCGGATGAAGGGCAGCTTGCCTTGGATGAACGTGTGTGCGAGATCTTTCCCGATCAGTGCACCCTGCGCACCGGACGCCGGGCCCGGGGCCTTACGGTGGAACACCTGCTGACCATGCGCAGCGGCGCGTCCTTCCGGGAGACCGGCGCCGTGCTGGAGGAAAACTGGGTGCGCGGCTTTTTGGAATCGGATTTTGCCTTTGAACCGGGCGCCCAGTTCGATTACAACAGCATGAACAGCTACTTGCTGTCGGCAATTGTACAGCGGCGCACCGGCCAGACACTGACGGAATACCTGGCCCCCAGGCTGTTCGGCCCCTTGGGTTTCGGCGATGTGGCCTGGGAGAGCTGCCCGCAGGGCGTCAATAAAGGCGGCTGGGGCATGTATGTGTATCTGGAGGATATGGTAAAACTGGGCTGCCTGTATCTCTCCGGCGGCTTGTGGCAGGGCCGGCGGCTGCTGAGTGAAGAATGGGTGCGCGCCGCCACCGCGGTTCACGCCCGCAGTGCCCAGGGCGAGGAGTACGGCTACCAGCTGTGGCCCCGCACGGCCGACGGCGTTTATATGTTCAACGGTATGTTTGGCCAGTATGTGGTGATGGCGCCGGATCTGGACCTGGTGGTGGCTGTGAATGCCGGGGCCGGGCACCTGTTTACCCAAAGCCGCAGCTATGCGGCGGTGCGCCGGTTCCTGACGGCCCTGCGGGCCGGGAAGGACGGCGGTGTGCCGGCCGGGGAAGGCGGGCGGCGCCTGGCGTTTACCCTGGCTCATCTGCGCTTCGGCCGGCCGGTGCCCGCGCCGGAGACGCCGCCCCGCGGCCTGGAGCGGCTGAGGGCGGCCCTGGCACGATGGCTGCTGCCCCGGGCTGCCGCGCCCGCCGAGGCCCGGCTGGCGGCCGATGCCCTGGCGGGCAGGCGCTTTACCTTTGCCAAAAATGACAAGGGCCTGCTTCCGGTGGTGCTGGCCATCATGAACGACTGGTACACCAAGGGCGTGGAGGCCGTGGCGTTCCGACGGGAGGGCGATACACTGTGGATGGACTGGACGGAGAGCGGGAGCCTGCAGGCCGTTCCGCTGGGGTTCGAACAGCCGGCGCCCTTTGTGCTGGACGCCGGCGGCAACCGCTTCGCTGCGGCGGCCTCGGCCCGCTTTCTGTACGATGAGGACGGCCGGCCTGTGCTGAAAGTACAGGTGGACTTGCTCGAGACCAGCTCCAGCCGTATTGTCAAGCTGGTGCTGGGGCCGACGGGAGACGGCGTTCTGAAACTGCATGAGACCCCGCCGGTGACCACGGTGCTGGAATCCCTGCAGAGACAGGGGCCTGCCGCAGCCCAGGCGCTGGACCTGTTCCGGGATGTGGACTATCTGCAGTTCTGCCTGGACCGCCTGTGCAATCCGCACCTGGAGGCGCATTCGGCGGCGGAGGGGCAGGCAGAGCAAACAGATGCCGGCCGCCCCTGAGGCGTCCGGCGTGCCGGTGCAAGGGTTCTGTAAACGCAAAGCGCCCGCCTGTCCGGTTGGATGGGCGGGCGCTTTTGACGCGGCAGGATCAACGGCGCTTTTTCCTTTTCAGCTGCCGGGCGGCGGCCCAGGGCAGGTACATCGCCGCCCCCACGGCCGCCCCCAAAACAGGGAAGCCCCACAGATGGCTGCCCCAGTGGGTTTGGAACCACATCAGCGGGTTGCCCGGTTCGGCATACATCAGGAACATGAAATTGGTACCGAAGGCCAGGTTGGCCCCAAGGGCCACTGCCGCCAGGGCCGCCAGCAGCCCCAGGCACCGGGGCAGGCGGCGGACGTCAGGGCGGATGTCGCCGCCTGCCGTCAGCATCAGCGGGTAAACAACCAGCAGGATGTGTACGGTAAAACTGTGGATGTGCATGAAATTGGCCGGCGGCAGGGCCGTCCAGGTGGGACACAGCAGGGCGGCCAGCGCTGTGGGCAGGCACAGCACATAGAGAAAGTTGTCCAGCGTTTTGCCCGGGTGCAGGGCGTGGATGACAATCAGCAGGATATTGATGCTGCACAGATGCAGCGGCAGGTATTTGGGCAGGTAGTTGCTGCCGGCCAGCAGCAGAACCGTTTTAAAGGCCTCATCGGCCAGCAGCGCCGCCGCGAAGCTGCGGCGCGCCAGTGCCCGGCCCGCCGGGCCCAGGCGGCGGTACAGCAGGCAGGCTGCCAGGGCAAACAGGCAGCCGCCCGCCAGCCAGGCCAGGTGCACCGGCCCGAAACGGGCGAAACCCACGCCGTCGGGGATGGTTTCCACGGTATCCAGAAAGTATTGCATAGGTGCCTCCGCGCCGCAGAACAGAATGGCCGCCCGCCGGTCGGTGTCCGGCAGGCGGCGTGTGTGCTGCAAATGCTTATTTCAGATAAATGTGCCGGGGGAGCCCGTCGATGAACATGGGCGTCAGCTCCGCCTGCACCAGTGGGCGGGCATAGGCCAGGAATTTTTCGGTCATGTCGGTGTGGTCGGCGTTGATCCAGTCAAGGGGCACCTTCTTCTCGAAGTTGGCCACCTCGTGCACGTCGTGGGGCTCGGTGGTGCACTGATAGGGATCGTTGGACAGGCGCTTGAGGGCGATCATTTCGCCGGTGTGGCCCTCGCTGGCGGCTTTCACCGCCGCGCCGCCCACCTGATAGGCTTCGGTGATGTCGGTGCGGCTGGTCATGTGGGCGGCGCACCGCTGCAGGGTGGACAGCTCGATGCTGCGGGTTTTGGTATCCAGGGCGGCGGCCACCCGGTTGGCCAGGTACCGGGCCGTGCCCGTCAGGCTCTTGTGCCCGAAGGCGTCCACAAAGCGGGCGTCATCGGCCAGTTCGCACACATAGCGCCCGTCGGCCAGCTTGACGCCCTCGCTGACGGCGATGACGATGGACGCGCTGTTCTTCTGCATGCGCTCCACCTTGGCAATGAAGTTCTCCACATTGAAAGGGATCTCCGGCAGGCAGATCATGTCCACGCCTTCGCAGTCCTCGCTGCGGGCCAGGGCGCTGGCGGCTGTCAGCCAGCCGGCGTTGCGGCCCATGATCTCAACAATGGTAACATATTTGGTGCCGTACACCGTGGCGTCCCGTACCAGCTCTTTCATTACTACGCCGATGTACTTGGCGGCCGAGCCGTAGCCGGGGGTGTGATCGGTCACCATCAAGTCGTTGTCGATGGTTTTCGGCACGCCCATGAAGCGGATGGGGCTGCCGGTGGCCTTGGCATAATCGCTCAGTTTGCAGATGGTATCCATGCTGTCATTGCCGCCGATATAGAAAAACCAGCCGATGTCCAGCTTTTCCAGGATCCTGAACAGCTTGATATAAGTTTCTTCGTCCTCTTCCGGAGTGGGCAGCTTATACCTGCAGCTGCCCAGATAGGAGGACGGCGTGCGTTTGAGCAGCTCGATCTCCAGCGAGGAGCGCAGCGTTTTGGACAGATCCACCACGCGTTCCTCCAGCAGGCCCGCAATGCCGTTGCACATGCCGTACACCGTACCTGCGCCCCGGCTTTGACATGCCTGGAACACACCGGCCAGGCTGGAATTGATGACGGAAGTGGGGCCGCCGCTTTGGCCCACGATTGCATTTTTAGCCATAACCATCCTCCTTGTTGTCTTGAGCGCCAAAAGCGCCACGGGTTGTTTAAAATTATTGTACCATGTGTCCGCCTTGTGCACAAGCGTTTTTGCGTAAAAATCCCGTGAAAATCCACCGGACCAATTGGAACGGCGCACAAATTGCCTTTGGCGGGAATACAATGGGGAAGATTCGTCTTTTTTCACAAAAAGATGCGAAAAAAATCTGCACAATCGACAAAATTCAGCCCCGCATTTGTTGACATTGCCAAAAGGGAAATGCTATGATAAAAGCGAAAATCAGGGCGGCCTGCGGGCCGCAAGGGAAACCGGAATGCCGAACGGCAAAGGAGATAAAGGAATGGAATCTGCAAATCAAAGCCTGGCGGAAAAAAGCAGGCTGCTGCGGGCGGACATCATCAGGATGCTGTACCTGGCCAAAAGCGGGCACCCGGGCGGGTCGCTTTCCTGCCTGGAGATGCTGATGGCGCTGTATTACAGGGAGATGAAGGTCGACCCGGCCAACCCCCACTGGGAACAGCGGGACCGGTTTGTGCTCAGCAAAGGGCATGCCTGCCCGGCGCAGTACGCCATTTTGGCGGACCTGGGCTATTTCCCCCGGGAAGAGCTGTGGCGTTTGCGCCGGCTGGGCGCCATGCTGCAGGGCCACCCGGATATGCGCAAGACCCCCGGCGTAGACGTGAACAGCGGCAGCCTGGGCCAGGGTGTGGCCATTGCCGGCGGCATGGCCATGGCTGCCAAAGTAAAAGGAGAGGATCACCGGGTGTTTGCCGTCATCGGCGACGGTGAAAGCCAGGAGGGCCTGGTGTGGGAGGCTGCTATGAGCGCCGCCCACTACAAGCTGGACAATCTCACTGTCCTGCTGGATCACAACGGCCTGCAGATCGACGGCAGCAACGACCAGGTGATGAGCCTGGGCGATGTGATGAAAAAATTCGAGGCGTTCGGGTTTGTGTGCACGCGCGTGGCGGACGGCCATGACATCGACGCCATCCTGGAGGCGCTGCACACGCCCCATCCCGGCCGGCCGCTGTTTGTGTGCTGCGAGACGGTGAAGGGCTATGGCGTCTCTTATATGGAGGATGAGGCCGGCTGGCACGGCAAGGCGCCCAACCGGCAGGAGTACGAACAGGCCATGAAGGAACTGGGGGTGAGCGCCGATGAGTGAGCGTGCAATGGAATCGCTGCGGGTGGCCTACGGCAAGGAGCTGGCCGCCCTGGGCGGCGCGGACAAGCGCATCGTGGCCATGGACGCCGACCTGTCCGGCTCCACCATGACCTGCTATTTCGCCAAGGAACACCCCGAGCGCTTTTTTGATTTCGGTATCGCCGAAGCCAACATGGTGTGCGCGGCGGCGGGGTTCGCCCACGAGGGATTCATCCCCTTTGTCAGCACCTTTGCGGTGTTCGGCACGGGCCGTGCTTTCGAGCAGATCCGCAATTCGGTGGCCTATGTGAATGCCAATGTGAAGCTGGCCTTCACCCACGCAGGCCTGTGCGTGGGCGAAGACGGCGGAAGCCACCAGTCCATCGAAGACATCGCCCTGATGCGGGTGCTGCCCAATATGACGGTGCTGGTGCCTTGCGACGCCGAAGAGACCCGCAAGGCCGTGCGCGCGGCGGCGGCCATCGACGGGCCGGTGTACCTGCGCATCACCCGGCCGGTATGCCCGGTGTTTACCGCGCCGGATACGCCCTTCATCCCCGGCAAGGCCAACGTGCTGCGGGACGGCGGCGACGTGGCGCTGATCGCCACGGGCCTGATGGTGCCCGAGGCCATGGCCGCGGCCGAACTGCTGGCCGACGAGGGCATCGGGGCCCGGGTGGTGAACATGCACACCCTCAAGCCCATTGACCGGGACGCCATCCTGGAGGCAGCCGGGCGCTGCGGCGCCGTGCTGACGGCGGAGGAGCACTCGGTGTTCGGTGGGCTGGGCTCGGCGGTGGCCGAGACCCTGGCCGGCGCCAGCGCCGCCCGCTTCGCCAAGGTGGGCATTCAGGACCAGTTCGGCCAGTCCGGTACGCCGGAGGCCCTGTTCGAGGCCTACGGCCTGACGGCGGCCAACATCGCCGCCCAGGCCCGGGAACTGGTGCGAACCAAGTAACGGGCCGGCCGGGCGTACGAGCGGGCGTTTTATTATAAGTACAAAAATATAAAAAGCAAAAAAGGCTTCCCCGCGGGGAAGCC
>CALXBN010000038.1 GCA_944386555.1 uncultured Ruthenibacterium sp.
CAAGCTGCACATTGATTTCAACATTGACTTTGCACAGTTCTGTGAAGGGCTGGACATTGTAACGATTGCCGCATAAAACAAAAAGCCCGCTCCCAAAAGGGAACAGGCATGAAAAAACCTGCTTCGCATAAAGCAGGTTATCTAAGAATACTCAGCACACCAAAGTTTGGTGGAGATAAGCGGGATCGAACCGCTGACCTCTTGAATGCCATTCAAGCGCTCTCCCAGCTGAGCTATACCCCCAAATAAAAGGGTGTGCTGAGTATTTCTTATTCAATTTTTCTTAGGGGTGTGTAACCGCTTCAACCGGGCTCCCAGCTGAGCTATACCCCCACGAATGCGGAATACTTAGATATATTATCAAAAATGTGTGCAGTTGTCAATAGGTTTTGAAATTTTTGCTTTTTCTTCTGCACACTGCTTTTGGGCAAAAAAGCGGGGGCAAGCGAGCCAGCCCTTGCCCCGTTATGGTGGACCTGAAGGGATTCGAACCCTCGACCTCTCGGATGCGAACCGAACGCGCTCCCAGCTGCGCTACAGGCCCATTTCGCTTCGCCTGACAGGCGGTGCGTATAATAGAATACTTCATTTTTCACAAAATGTCAAGCCTTTTTTCACTGCCGCAGAAAATTTGCCGCCGGCAGGCAGGGGCTGCCGCTTTCCCCGTTTTGCAGCACCGGCCCGGCAAAGCGGTGCTTGCCGGGCCGGGTTTACGCGGACGGGTCTGCAAATTGTCACGCTTTGAACACACGGACACCTTCTTTGAAAGTCTGCAGCACACGGATGCGGCGCAGGTCGTCCGCGGGCACAGCCAGCGGATCCTCGGAAAGGATGACGAGATCCGCCAGCTTTCCCGCTGCCAGGGAGCCCTTGCGGTTTTCTTCGAAATACTGGTAAGCTGCATTCACAGTCACTGCTTTCAGTGCTTCCAGGGTGGAGATCCGTTCTTCCGGCCCCAGTTCCTTCCCCTCCTTGGTGATGCGGTTGGCCGCGCACCAGATGGTCTCGATCATGTCCGGCTGGATAACGGGAGAATCCTGGTGGAACGTAAAGCGGATGCCCTGGGCCAGTGCCGAAGCGGCGCAGCTGATACGGGCAGCGCGCTGATAACCCACGTTCTTGATATGCACATCTCCCCAGTGATACACATGGGCCACAAAAAATGACGGGATCATTCCGATTTCTTTCAGGCGCGGCAGCTGATCGCGATCCAGGAACTGGGCGTGGATCATCACCGGGCGGATATCCGGGGCATCGTCCAGCTCACCTTGAGCCCGGGTGAACAAGTCCAAATACTGCTGAGCGGCAGCGTCCCCATTGCAGTGGGCCAGCACCTGACGGCCCTCTTTCAGTGCACGGCGCAGCTGTGCCAGCAGCTCCTCGTCCTTCATTGCCGGATATCCGCAGTAATCCTTCTCCTGGCCGGATGCCGGCTGATAAGGTGTGCGCAGCCAGGCGGTGCGGGCCTGGGGCGACCCATCCAGGAACGTTTTGTACCCGCCGATCTTAAAGTGGTTTTTATATCGGTCGACATGGTCGGCAAATTGACGCAGAAGCGTCTCGCAACTGCGGAAATCCGCATAAGCCACCGTATCCAGGAACAGGCCGTTTGTATCCACCAGGGCCTGAAAAATAGGAGCCATCTGGTCAATGATCAGGCCGTCCTGCACAGTGGTGATGCCGTACGAGGCATAGCACTGCTGCGCGCGGTGATAGCAGCGCAACAGCTGCGGCCCGCCGGCAGTAGGGATGCGCTTGATGGTCTCGATGAATGCATTCTCCTCGGCATAGCCGGTGAGGCGACCATCGGCATCGCGGTAAAACTTTCCCCCGGCGGGGTCGGGTGTATCGGCATCCAGGCCCAGCTGCTGCAGCGCCAGTGTGTTGAACACACCGGTATGGCCGGACACATGCTGAAGCACCAGGGGATTTTCCGGTGCGGCGGCATCCAGCACACAGCGGTCCGGCGGGCGATGTTCCGCCAAAGCGTTGTGGTCATACCCCTGGGCAGTGACCCATTGGCCTTTGGGGATCTGGTTTTCCTGCAAGTAACGCCGGATACGGGCAACTATGTCGTCGAAATCTGCAGCGCCCGCCATGGGGATCTGCTGCAGGCCCATGGCATAGCTGGACAGGTGGCTGTGCGGGTCGATAAAAGACGGCAGCAGCGCGGCGCCGTGCAGATCCACCACATCGGGGCTGTCGGCCTGGGCCTCCACCTGGGCCCGGGGGCCCACAGCAGCAATGCGGCCGTCCCGTACCAGCAGTGCCTCGGCATACAGCCCGCGGGATTCGTCCATGGTGAGGATGGTTCCGTTCACAAACAAAGTTTCAGGCATGAAAACGCCCCCTTTCTTTCTATTATATATCATAGCAAAAACGCGCAGCGTTTTCCAGTGGCACCGCACATTTTCCGCTACAGCTGCTCCCGGATACGGGCCAGCGCGCTTTTTTCCAGGCGGCTGACCTGCGCCTGGCTGATGCCGATCTCCCTGGCCACCTCCACCTGAGTCTTGCCCGAAAGATACCGCAGGGCCATAATCTTTTTTTCTCGCGAAGAAAGGCTCTGCATAGTATCGCGGAATGCGATGGAAGAAATCCAGCTCTCTTCACCGCCGCCGTCTCCCAGCTGGTCCATCACATACAGCGTATCCCCCCCATCGGAATAGACCGGCTCGTACAGGCTGACCGGTTCCACTACGCTTTCCAGCGCCAATGCCACAGCCGACTGCGGCAGGCCTACTTCCCCGGCAATCTGCTCCACAGTGGGTTCCCTGCCCAGACGTTTCTGCAGCACTTCCCGGGCCTGCATGGCCTTATAAGCCACATCACGCACCGACCGGCTGACCCGGATGGTGTTGTTGTCCCGAAGAAAGCGGCGGATCTCACCGATAATCATAGGCTGTCCATAGGTGGAAAACCGCAGGCCCAGGTCCGGGTTGAAATTGTCAATCGCCTTGATCAGGCCGATGCAGCCCACCTGGAACAGATCATCCAGATTTTCGCCCCGGCCGGCGAATTTCTGCACCACACTGAGCACCAGCCGCAGGTTCCCGTTGATCATATCCTGGCGCGCCTGCTTGTCTCCCGCTTGAGCGCGCCGGATCAGTGCCATTTTTTCCTGTTCTTTCAGGACAGGCAGTTTTGCGGTGTTGACGCCGCAGATCTCCACTTTGTGATACTGCAAAAAGCCCACCTCTCTTTGCTGAGAGTATGGGCTTTCCCGGCCAGGCCAACCGCCTGCCGCACTGGCAAATTGTGGCTGCCTTACACCAGCTGTTCCAGCTCCAAACGCAGCCGCCGGATAATCCGCTTTTCCAACCGTGAAATATAGCTTTGCGAAATGCCAATCTGATCGGCCACTTCCTTTTGGGTGTGTTCACGATGGCCGGCCAGGCCAAAACGCAGTTCCATAATCTGCTTTTCCCGGGGCGTCAGCCGCCCCACTGCCTGCAGCAGAAGCTCTCTTTCGTCGCTTTGTTCCAACTGGGCGCCTACCTGGCCGTCAGTGCCCAGTACATCCCCCAACAGCAGCTCATTGCCCTCACCGTCTGTATTCAGCGGTTCATCAATGCTGCTCTCCTGGCGCCGGCTGGAGCTTTTGCGCAGATACATCAGGATTTCATTTTCAATGCAGCGGCTGGCATAAGTGGCCAGTTTGATATTTTTGGCCGGTACAAAGGTATTGACCGCCTTGATCAGCCCGATGGTGCCAATGCTGATCAGGTCCTCCACGCCGGCAGTGCGGCTTTCAAACTTTTTTGCGATATATACCACCAGGCGCAGGTTGTGGACGATCAGCAGGTCCCGGCAATCGGCGTCCCCGCGTTCCAACCCGGCGAACACCAGCTTCTCCTGCTCTTTACTGAGCGGCGCCGGCAAAACGTCCGGGCCATTGATGTAATAAATATAATCCGGCAGGCGGAGATACAGCAGCATCCGCTGTCCAAATTCCCGGATCCTCTTTCTCAGTGTTGCAGCCCAACCCATGTTGTCGCTTCCCTTCTGTCTTTCTGCGCCCCTGTCCCGTATGGGGCCGCCGCCACTGCGGCGCCGAACTGTCCGCCGCCCAAGGCTTCGTTCGTAAATACCGCCAGCGTTGCCCGCTGGGCCTGAAGCCTGCCCTCTTCCTGCAGCAGCAGGCGGTCAGCCCGGGCGGCAGGCAGCGCACGGATACCGGCTGCCGTCTGGGCCGGTACCAGCCGCAGGGGCGCCTCCAAACGGCCGGATTGGAAATATGTAAGCAGCTTTGCCGACAGCTCTGCGGGAAGTTTCTCCGCCAGGGCCGGGTAGCTAAGCAGGAAAGCCTCCTCGCCGGTGACAGGGTCGTGCAGGGATAAGCCCGTGTCCAGCAGTGCCATGCCGCACACCTGCCGGGTGCCAAACCATACCGCAAAGGACGCGGCCGGATGGGCTGCCGGCCGTCCGAAAGACCACAGGCACATGCGCATGGCCAGATACACCGTCGTTACGCATCCCACCAGCCCCAGAGGAGAGATGTTGAAATAGATTGTGAGATTGTTGGTTTCCACACTGCCCGCCGCACCATAGTAGACGGCGGCCAGTACAGCGCCGGACAGCAGCATATTCAGCGCCACATACCAGAACACCGCCCGCAGATACCACCGCATCCCCTGCCAGGGAAAGGCCATTGCCACGATGGACGCCAGCCCCGCCAGTTTCAGTGCCCATACTGCGGCCGCCGGCAGCGGCGGAAGCAACAGCACCAGGCTGGACAGGCCGGCCAGCACCCCCGCCGCAAGCAGCCGAAGCCCCGGGCTTTGGCAGCTGCACAGCCGGGCGGTGCACCGCAGCAGAAACGCCGCTATGACACCGTTCACCAGCACCAGAATGTCTACATATACTACCCCCCGCATGCTGCCTGCCCCCTCTGCTTTCCAGTGTAGCGCGCCGCCGGCGCAAAGCATGTCAAAGCAAAGCACAGCGTTTGCTTTTGCGGGCTGTATGCAAAGCAAATTGACTTGTCGGGCTCACCATGCTATAATGAAGCGGCACGCAGTGAGGCGTGTGCTGTTACGGACTGAAATCAGTCGCTGCTGCGGGAAAGGAGGGTACACGATGCGCTGGCAATTTGTCAATTTGTTCAAGTTGAAAGGAAACAGCCGGTCGGTTCCGTGTCGCAGTGTACCCTTTTGCAGGTTGTACGGTTTGAAGCTGTGATCCGCTTTTGGCGTGTTCGTTTGCTGTGCCGCGGCATCCCGCAGAGGGATGGCCGCTTTTTTTCTGCGGCGAAAGGGTGCACCTTTTCTTAATAAATCTCAAAAGAGGATCGTATTCGGAAAGGTGTGTATATAATGAACACAAATGATCGGCCCTTGCGGCGGCAGCTGCGCCTGCTGTGCCTGTATGAAGGGCTGCGGGGATTCCGCATTGCAGGGGCCATTTGGGTAGTACTATTGCTGGGGCGGGGCTACACCCTGGCCCAGGTGGGCCTGGCAGAGGCTGTATTCCACGGGGTAAGCCTGATATGCGAGGTTCCCAGCGGGATGCTTGCGGATTTGATGGGGCGCAAGCGCACGCTGGTATGCGCAGGGCTGGTAAGCGCGGCATCCGGCGCAGCGATGGCCGCCAGCAGCGGCTGGCTTGGCGTGTGCATCGCCATGGGGCTGGAAGCGCTGGGTTTCAATCTGGCTTCCGGCACGCTGGAAGCCATCACTTACGACAGTTTGAAGCAAGCGGGCCGGGAGAGCGACTATGTGCGCTGGGACGGCCGGCTGGGGGCATGTTTTTCGGCCTTGCAGGCATTGGCGTGCCTGGGCAGTTTTATCACCGTGCGCATCGGTTTTTCCGGCGCCTATGCTGCAGCGGCCTGTATTGGCCTGGGCAGCGCTCTGGCTGCCAGCCGCCTGACAGAACCCGTCCCCGGCGGTGTCCGCCGGCAGCCAGTGCCCTTGTGCCGTTGGCCGGGCAAGCTGGCAGCTCACACGATTGACAATGTGCGGTTCTTGCTGTCCCATCCGCGTCTGGCGGCGCGGATGCTGGCCATTGGCATAGTGAGTGCGGCAAGCTATCTGATGGAAATGTTCTGGCAAGATCATCTGCTGGCCTCCGGCCTGCCGGCAGGGCTGGTAGGTACGGCTTTGTTCGGCCTGATGGCCATGGACACCCTGGGCGCGCTGGCCGCGCCGCGCCTGCCCGGGCGCCTGCGTACACTGTTCTGCAGCGTGGGCCCGGCTATAGCTGTCTGCGCTGCGCTTGCCGGCCTGCCGTCGCTGTGGGCCAGCCTGCTGGCGGCACCGGCAGCCTGCCTGCTGAGCACTGCATTCCTGACCCGGGCCGACAGCCTGATGCAGCCCTATTATCCCAGCGAAAGCCGCGCCACACTGACCAGTGTGAACAACATGGTATACAGCCTGTGCATGGTGGCGCTGAGCCCGGCTGCCGGGCTGGCAGCCGGATTGTGGGGTGCCGGGCCCTGCCTGGCCCTCATCGGTTTGGGGCTGGCGGCCGTATGCGGCGCGGCGGCATTGCTTACGAGACTGGAATCATTAGGAGGAACGCAAAATGAACCGAAAAATTGAATTGGCTGCCTACGCCCCCAGGTACGAACAGGTTACGCTCGATCGCATTGCTCGTTTTTGGGGATTCCACGGCGGGCTGGTAGGCGTACAGGAAGAAGATGCCTGCTGCGTGCGGGAGGATTTGACCTGCTGGACCGGAGAGGGGCATTGTTTATATGTCATCCTGGAAGACGGGACAGACGTGGGATTCGTCCACCTGTATCGAGCCGGGCCAATCGTTATGGAATTGGCGGATCTCTTTGTGGATGAATGCCGCCGGGGCCGAGGCATTGCCACCGCAGCCATTTCCCTGGCCGAGGCAGAGGCCAAGGCCACACCCGGCGTGGAAGCCATGATACTTCAGGTGGTAACCCGCAACGAGAGGGCTCTGCGGCTGTACCACCACTTGGGTTACGACACCATGAGCACCGTGACCCTGCGCAAGGAGTTTGGTAAAAACCGACGGGATCAGCAGGCACAATTCCTGGGCCTGCCTTTCCATATTTGAAGTTCCCGCAGTACAAAAAGGCCCCCTGAAAAAGGGGGCCTTTTTGTTTTAGCAATCTATCGAGCTTTTTTCTGCCTCTGAAGGTTTATTTCCCGGGGAAAGTGACGTCCGGGGTGCTCTCCACGCCGAAGGATGCCACGATGCGGGCAAACTCCACGCTGTCGGCAAAGCCGTTGAACACTTCCTCCCGGGTGTGGCCTTCGGCCAGGTAGTTTACCCAGAAGGACACGCCTTCCGCCTCGCCCTCGCGGTCCATGAACAGGTTGTACAGCGTGCGCACGAAAGCCTCGTCGGAGAGATTCTTGCGGTTCATCTCGGGGCTGAACACGAAGCCGTAGGCGCAGCCCTTGGCGTCCACGGTG
>CALXBN010000039.1 GCA_944386555.1 uncultured Ruthenibacterium sp.
CTTTCGTGCGCACGCTGTACAACCTGTTCATGGACCGCGAGGGCGAGGCGTCCGGCGTCTCCTTCTGGGTGAACTACCTGGCCGAGGGCCACACCCGGGAGGAAGTGTTCAACGGCTTTGCCGACAGTGTGGAGTTTGCCCGCATCGTGGCATCCTTCGGCGTGGAGAGCACCCCGGAGGCCACCTTCCCGGGCCTGTAAAATACACACCGGCCGCCGTTCCGCTTGTGCCATCGGCAGGGCGGGACGGCGCGGCCCGCACACCTGCTGGCGGCGGGCGGGTTCTTGCCAATCTCCCGCCCGTTGACCATATTTCCTCAAAAAGGGCCCCGGGGAAACCCCGGGGCCCTTTGCTGCGCCTGTGCGGTGCGGATTCGATTTCATTTTGCAGTGTTGATGAACTGGCGGTTGTCCCACAGATATTTCACGCCGGACATCAGCGTGACCGCAGCCACCAGCCAGCACAACCCGTAACTGGCGAGCTGGGTGTAGAAGATGCTGGCCTCCGGGCGGGCGGCCAGGGCTGCCTCGGCGGCGTAGCCGAAGTAGTAGAAAATGATGGTGAGCATCTGCAATACTGTTTTGGCCTTGCCCCAACTGTTGGCGGCGATGACTTTGCCCCCGGGCGCACCGGCGGCGATCATCCGCAGGCCGGACACAGCAAACTCCCGCGCCAGGATCACAGCCACCACCACCGGGCTGCACACACCGTCCACCACCATATACAGGAAGGCTGTGGTCGTCAGCAGCTTGTCAGCCAACGGATCGGCAAATTTGCCGAAATCCGTCACCAGATGATACTTGCGGGCGATATGACCGTCCAGAAAATCGGTGAAGCTGGCCGCGGCGAATACAATGCCCGCCGCCAGCATCCAGCGGAAGGACGCACACACCATAAACACCGGCACCAGGAGGATGCGCAGCATCGTCAGTTTATTGGGTAAGTTCATGTCATTCTCTCCTTTGCGGGCACGCCGTTTTACGGGACCAATTCTGCATACAAATCGTATACATCGCTATCTGTAATACGAACCGTATAAAAATTGCCGGGATACAGCGTCTGCTCACTGGCCACACACACCTGGGCGTCGATGTCCGGCGCGTCGGCAGCACTGCGGCACAGGTACAGCTCTGCGTCCTCGTCATAGCCGTCGCACAGCACATCCATCACGCGGCCCACTTTGGCCGCCTGCTTTTGGGCCATTACGTCGGCTTGTACACGCATCACAGCCTCGGCCCGCTGAGCGCGCACCTCCTCCGGCAGCTGGGCCATCCGGGCGGCGGGGGTACCCTCCTCCTCGCTGTAGGCAAAGCAGCCCAATCGGTCGAACCGTTCCTCCCGCACGAAAGTGCACAGCTTTTCGAACTGGGCCTCGCTCTCCCCGGGGAAGCCGGCGATCAGCGTGGTGCGCAGGGTGATGTCCGGCATGGCGGCCCGCAGCCGGGCCAGGGCCGTGCGCACGGTGGTCTCGTCCCCCTTGCGGTTCATGGCCCGCAGGATGTCCGAATCAATGTGCTGGATGGGCACGTCCAGATAGTGCAGCACCTTTTCGTTGCGCACCATGGCGGCAATGAATTCATCGGTGATGCGCTCAGGATAGGCGTACAGCAGGCGGATCCACCGGATACCCTCCACGGCGTTCAGGGCGTCCAGCAAATCGGCGATTTCCACCCGGCCGCGGTCGGCCCCGAAAGCGGTGACGTCCTGGGCCACCACGATCAGCTCCTGCACGCCCTCGCTTGCCAGGAATCGGGCTTCTTCCACCAGGTCCGCCACTGTGCGGCTGCGCAGGTTTCCCCGGATGAGGGGGATGGCACAGTAGGCGCAGCGGTTGTTGCAGCCCTCGGCGATTTTCAGGTAAGCATAATGGCGGGGCGTGGAGATGACCCGGGGCCCGCCCAATGGCAAGTCGCTCTTGGGGCCATACGCTTCGATGTGGGCCTCGCTGGAAAGGCGGTTCAGGATGGATACGATGTCCTTGTTGGAGCCCATACCCACCACGGCATCCACCTCGGGGATCTCGGCCAGGATTTCCGACCGATACCGCTCGGCCAGGCAGCCGGTGACCACCACTTTCACATGGGGGTTTGCTTGCTTATATGTACAGGCCTCCAGGATATTGTCGATAGCCTCCTGTTTGGCGCTCTCGATGAAGGCGCAGGTATTTACCAGGATGCAGTCGGCCTCGGACAGGTCGGCTGTGGTGTCGAAGCCGGCGGCCAGCAGGCTGTGGGCCATACAGTCGGCGTCCACCTGATTTTTGGGACATCCCAGAGAGATGATGGCGATGGTCATAGGGTCACTCCATTTCATTACAGCGGGCAGCCATACCGTCCGGCCCGCAGGGTTCCTGTTCCAGTGTTTCCAGCGCAGCGGCCACAGCAGCCCGGGCGTCGGCCCGGGCAAATCCCCGGCGGGCCAGCGCCGCCAAGACGCTGTCGGCGCGGCCGGCAGCCAGCTTACGCATATAATGCTTTGCCACCAGGGCGCGGCAGGCGGCGGCGTCAAGGCTTTCGTCCCCGCCGTCCTCGCCGCCGGCGGGAACCAGGGAGGCCAGCGCGTCGTCGATCAGCCCCCGCTCCACCCCTTTGGATGCCAGGTCCCGGGCAATTTCCCGGACGGATTTGTGCCGCCCGGCCAGATACTCTGCCCGGCGGCAGGCCCAGGCGGCGTCGTTCAGCAGCCCCAAAAGCTGCATTTCAGCCACGGCGGCGGCGGCTGAATGTTCGTCAAATGTACGGCGCAGCTTTTCATACAGCTCGCCGGAGGCGTGGTCCCGCACGCTCAGCAGCGTCAGGGCCTTGTCCTTGGCCTTGCGGGTCTCGCTTTGGCCGTGCAGGCGGACCAGGGCGCCGGCGTCCAGCACCGTGCCCTCCCGCAGGCCGTTTTTGACCAGGGTCTCGCCATCTACGGAAAACACAAATGCCCCCGCTTCGTCAAACAGGGCAAAGCGCCCGCGCCTGGTCTCTTGAATTCGGGATATGGTCATAACATGCCCTTCGGCCGGCCCAAAAGCCGGTCAGTCCTCCACCATGATGTCGATATCGGCCTTGGCCGGGCGGGGCGGCGCCTTGGGCGGTTCGGCCGCAGCGGCCGGTGCCTTGGCGGGGGCCTCGTCGATGGACGCCGCCTTGCGTGCCGGGGCCTTGCCCTTGCCTGCGGCGTACAGCTGGCCGGCGTTTTCCCGCACTTCTTTTTCAATTTCGGCGTACAGGTCCGGATGATCCTCCAGATAGGCCTTGGTGTTGTCCCGGCCCTGGCCCAGACGGATGTCACCCCGGCTGAACCAGGCGCCGCTCTTCTGGATAAAGCCCAGCTTCACGGCCAGGTCCAGAAGCTCGCCGGTTTTGGAGATGCCCTTGCCGAAAATGATGTCAAATTCGGCCTCTTTGAAAGGCGGGGCCACCTTGTTTTTCACCACTTTGGCCCGGGTGCGGTTGCCGATGAAGGCGCCGTCGGAACCTTTGATGCCCTCGATGCGGCGCACGTCGATGCGCACGGAGGCATAATATTTCAGCGCGCGGCCGCCGGTGGTCACCTCCGGGTTGCCGTACACCACGCCGACCTTCTCACGCAGCTGGTTGATGAAGATGGCCACGGTACCCGTTTTGCCGATGATGCCCGTCAACTTGCGCAGCGCCTGGCTCATCAGGCGCGCCTGCAGGCCCACATGGGAATCGCCCATCTCGCCCTCGATCTCGGCCCGGGGCACCATGGCGGCCACGCTGTCCAGCACAATGGCGTCGATGGCGCCCGAGCGCACCAACGCTTCGGCGATTTCCAGCGCCTGTTCGCCGGTGTCCGGCTGGCTCACCAGCAGGCTGTCGATGTCCACGCCCAGGGCTTTGGCGTACTCGGGGTCCAGCGCATGCTCCACATCGATGAAGGCCACTTCGCCGCCGCCCTTCTGGGCTTCGGCGATGCAGTGCAGGGCCAGGGTGGTTTTGCCCGAGGACTCGGGGCCGTAGATCTCCACCACACGGCCCCGGGGCAGCCCACCGATACCCAGGGCCAGGTCCAGGGACAGGCTGCCGGTGGAGATGGCGTCCACTTCCATATTGACGTTCTGGCCCAGCTTCATCACCGCGCCTTTTCCAAACTGCTTTTCGATCTGGGCCAACGCCGTATCCAGGGCGCTTTTCTTATCGTTGCCGGTCTTGCGCTCCGCCGAGGGCACCGGCTGCTTTTTTTCCGCCATTGAGGTTCCTCCTGTCTTTGCTGTGTCGCCGCAGAGGGCTTGGTTCTTCCGATTTTATTCTAGCAGAGTATCGGCACTATAAATGCAGCAAATAGGCACTGCATTCCCTGCGCACTGATATCTTGTACATTGATACTAAGTATACCCGAAATCCGCCGAAAAAGCAATTTCCCGCCGGGGCCTGTGTCACACGGGCAGGCAAGCCGTTACAACGCGGGGATGGCCGGAAAGATCCCTGTGCAGGCACACCCGCACAAGGCCCGCAGCGGCCATCAGGGCCATCACTGCCGGGCCCTGGGTATCGCCGATCTCCGCCACCAGCTCTCCTCCCGGCGCCAGCAGCGCCGGCGCGTTCCGGGCAAAGGCCCGGTAGAACAGCAGGCCGTCCTCCTCGCCCCCGGCGGGCACCAGGGCCAGGCGCGGCTCGGCATACAGCTCCGGGGCAAGGGCATCGTATTCCGCCGCCGTCACATACGGCGGGTTGGACACCACCACGTCCAGGGGTTCCGGCGGGCACCATGCCAGGGCGTCGGCCTGCACCAGCACCAGAGGCCCGCCGCAGGCGGCGTTGTTCTTTTCCAGGTAAGCGAAAGCTGCGCCGGACAGCTCCACAGCCGTAACCCGTGTCCCCGGCACATGGCGGGCCAGGGCCAGGCCCAGCGCGCCGGTGCCGGCGCACAAATCCGCCGCGCGCACGGCACGGCCCGGATGGCAGGCCGCCGCCCGCCGGGCGGCGTCAATGGCCAACTGGGCGGCCAGCTCGGTGTCCGGCCGGGGGATCAGCACCCCGGGGCCTACGGCCAGGGTCAGGTCCATAAAGTCCCAGCTGCCCAGGATGTACTGCAGCGGCTCGCGGGCCGCCCGGCGGGCCACATAGCCGTCAAAAGCCCGGCGCACCGCCTGGGTCAGGGGTTCGTCGGGCCAAAGGCGGGCGTCAGGCCCGCCGGCATGTACCAGCAGCCGGGCGGCATCCAGGGCGGCATCCTCCACGCCGCAGCCCGCCAGCCGGGCGGCGGCCTCCTTCCATGCCTGCCGGGCCGTCACCACAGCGCGTCCTCCGGCCGCTGGGGCAGCACAGGGGTCACTGCCGCAACGGCGCATTCAATCATGCCGTCGTCGGGCTCGGCGGTGGTGATGTGCTGCAGCCACAGCCCCGGGGCGGCGATCCACCGGGCCAGGCGGCTGTCGCTGCGGCCGCACCACTGCAGCAGCTCATAGCTGACCCCCATCACCACCGGCAGCAGCAGAAGCTTCAGCACCACCCGCAGGCCGGTATTGCCCCAGGGCAATACGCTGAACACCAGCACCGAAACGATGAGGATGATGAGGATAAAGCTGGTGCCGCAGCGGGGATGGAACCGCGGGCAGGTACGGATATTTTCCACCGTGAGCGGCAGGCCCGCCTCGTAGCAGGCAATGGTTTTATGTTCGGCCCCATGGTAGCGGAACATGCGGTGGATGTCCGGCAGGCGGCTGCAGGCGGCCATGTATCCCACCAGGATGGCGATTTTCAGCACACCCTCCAGCAGGGTCTTCCCCCAGCCCAGGTCCGCCACCCGGCTCAGGGCGCTGACCAGCAGCGTAGGCAGCACCATAAACAGCCCCACCGCCAGCAAAATGCCCAGCACGGCGGCCAGGGCCATGATGAAATTGGTGCCTTTCTCGCCGAAATGCCGGTCAATCCATTTGTCAAAAGCACTTTGCTCGGCGGCGGCCTCTTCCTCCGTCATGGATAGGTCGGCGCTTTTCATCAGGGTTTTATAGCCTACGACCATGGACTCGATAAAGCCGAAAAAGCCCCGCACCACAGGTATGCGGGCAAAATGTTTTTTGGGGTTGGGCATCTCCTCGGTGTAGATCTGCCCGTCGGGCTGGCGCACGGCCATGCAGGTTTTTTCCGGGCCGCGCATCATGATGCCTTCGATCAGCGCCTGGCCGCCCACTTTGGTTTTGAATGCGCAGGCGCGGGGGGATTGGTTGGGATTGGACACGTTAGCTTCCTTTCTGCGCCGGCTGCGGCGCGGTGTGTTCGGGCTGCAGGATGGGCAGGCGCACCGTAACTGCGGTGCCCTGGCCCAGGGTGCTTTGCAGCGTCAGGGCGCCGCCGTGGGCCGTCATGATCTCATCCACCACGGCCAGGCCGATGCCGCTGCCGCGCACCGCGCCCTTGCCCTTGTAAAATTTCATTTTTACATTTTCCAGGTCCTCCGGGCTGATACCCGGACCCTGATCGATGACGTTCACATAGGCGTTGGCGCCATCCTGCAGCAGTTCCATGGTAATGGTGCCGCCAGCGGGGGAATATTTAATGGCATTGTCCAGGATGTTTACAAATACCTGGCGCAGGCGCGCCGGATCCGCCCAGACGGGCACGGGCTGGGCGGGTTCATCCCAGCGCAGGGCCAGCCCTTCCAGCTTGATGCGCTGGCCCACCACAATGGCGGCGGCGGTCACTTCCGCCGCCAGGTCCAGCTTCTGGCAGGACAGCTTCAGCCCGTTCTGCATCCGGGAAAAGTCCAGCAGCTCTTCCACCATATCGTACAGACGGTCGGTTTCACTGCGGATCACCTGTACGCCCCGGCAAAAGCCGGGGTTGGCCGGGTCCCGGATGGCGGCGACGGTCTCTATCCAGCCTTTGATGGATGTGAGCGGAGTGCGCAGCTCATGGCTGACCGACGAGATGAACTCATTTTTCATCCGCTCGGTCTTCTGCAGCTCGCCGGCCATATGGTTGATCGCCCCGGCCAGCTTGCCGATTTCATCATCGTACTTATTTTCAATGCGGATGTCAAGATGCCCTGCGGCGATCTGGGCGGCAGCGGCTTCAATAACACCCAGCGGGCGCACGATGCTGCGCACGAAAAACATGCCCGACCACACCGTAAAGCCCAGAATGATCACCACCAGGCACAGGCTGATCAGGGCGATATTGGTGATGGAGGTGTCCAGCAGCGTCAGGCTGGTGGCCAGGCGCACGGCGGCCACGTCGCCGCAGTCCATGGGCAGCAGCGCTGTCAGGGCCATCACCTTTTCACCCGCATCGGTGCGGTACACCGCAGCGCCTACGCCGTCGACGCTGCGCTGGGCACTGTTCCAGTCTTCACCTGCCCAGCGTCCGGCGGCATAGCCCGCAGTGGTCACCGCCACGCGGCCGGCGGTGTCTACCAACATCAGCTCAAAGGTTTCCTTTTCGTCAAACTGCTCCACCATGCGCCGCAGCACCGTCTCCCGCGTATCGGGGGCTGCGGCATCGTTGACAGACAGCTGGGTGAGGATGGTGGCCGCCCTGCTTTCCAGCGCGCGGCGGGCCGCATCGTAATTGCTGTGGATGGTGTAGTACAGGAACCCGGCCTCGGCCGCCACCAGCACCAGCACGGTAAACAGCAGGCTGCCGCGCACCCAGCGCTTGGTGATGCTGTTCACTGGCAGGCCTCCTTTCCGGCAGTTGGGCAGGCATTCATGCGTTCCAGCGGTAGCCGTAACCCCACACGGTCATGATATGCTTGGGATTGGAGGGTTCGTCCTCGATCTTCATGCGCAGGCGGCGGATGTTCACATCCACAATCTTCACATCGCCGAAATAATTCTCTCCCCATACGCCCTCCAGGATCTTTTCGCGCACCAGCGCCACACCCGGGTTGGCAAAAAACAGCTCCATAATCTGGAATTCCACCTGGGTAAGGTCGATGGGCTGGCCGTTCTTGTACAGTACCCGGCTTTTCTGGTCCAGCACAAACACACCGGAGACCATGCGGCCGTCGTTTTCGTCCGCCCCGGCCCCACCCGAGCGCGCCACACGGCGCACCAGCGCATCTACCCGGGCCAACAGCTCACTGACGGAAAAGGGCTTGGTCATGTAATCGTCGGCGCCGATGGACAGGCCCTTGATTTTGTCTGCCTCCAGCGCCTTGGCGCTGAGCATGATGATACCAATGGTATCGGAATCCCGGCGGATGCTCTCGCACAGGGAAAAGCCGTTCATCCCCGGCAGCATGATGTCCAGCACGGCCACATCGAACCGGACGCCGCCGGCCATCAGGGCCAGGGCCTGTTCGGCGCTGGATGCTTCGGACACCTCATAGCCGGCCATGCGCAGGTTCAGCGCGATCACCTCGCGGATGGAGTCCTCATCTTCCACAAGCAGAATTTTGCGCATTGAAATCGCTCCTTTCCCGGTTGCTCACGTCAGATACTGACAGCTGCTGGCAATCAGCGTGCGCTGGGCGTCCGTACACGCAGCGGTGAAATAAGCCATCACCTGAACACCGTCCCGCCCGGCCAGGCGCACGTAATTGCCCAGGGTCTCACCCTCTTCGGCCGTGCGCACGCTCATCAGCAGCGTATCGTCCTCGGTGGTGCGCACCCGCCAAATGCCTGTGTCCGCGTCCACCTCCAGGGTGATGCGGCCGTCCGACCACACCGTGGGCAGGCGCACGAACAGGCCTGTGGCGGAATCATATACGCCGAACTGCGTCTGGGGCACCTCGGGCAGCAGATAATTGTACCAAACTACCTGGTAAATGCGCCGGGCGCCCTCCTCGGCCAGCAGCGTGCGGCGCACCTGGGCCACACACACGGTGCCACTGCCCTCCAGGTCCCGAGGGGCCAGATCTTCCACTGTACGGGCCGTCTGGCTCAGCAGTTCCTGGCCGATGCCCTGGGGCCAAAAGGCCAGATGCCCATTCTGCACGGCCAGCACGACACTGGCCCAGCCGCCTGCCGACGTGCGCATATCGGCCACAAGGCCGCGCCGGCTGCCGTAGCGGCTGGCCTGCAGGCTGTCACAGCCCACCACATCCTGGGGGAAGGTCAGCGTTTGCACCTGGCCGAAAACACCGTTCCGCAATGTCCAGAACTGCAGCGTCACGCCGCCGGGCTGGCCGGCCTGGGCCACGGCCAGGTCGGCACAGCCGTCGCCGGTCAGGTCCACCGCCAGGCACTGCTCATAGGGCTGGCGCGCCAGCAGCGTCAGCCCGTCCCCGGTATACTGGTATATTGCCAGGTAACGGTCCGTCAAATTTGCATTGGCATAACCCACCAACAGCTGCACGCCCTCTTCCCGAAAGGACTGCATCGACAGCTGGGCCACCTCTGCGGCCAATCCTTCGGCGGAACTGGCCACCTGCCAGCCCGTTTCCGTCTGTTCCAGCACAGCCAGGCATACGTTGGCAGTGCCCTCTTCGGGCAGGTACAGCACAGCAGCCTCCTGCTGGCCGTCACCGTCAAAATCGGCGAACTGCATGGGGTCGTCCTCGTCACCGCCCCGGGGGTATTTCAGCTGGGGTGTGCCGCCGGTGTAAGCTGCCAAGGCCGACAGCACCTCGCTTTGGGCCTGTCCGGCCTGGGGCGCCCGCAGCAGTTCCTCCACATTCCCTCCCAGCACCGGCGCGGTGCTGCAGCCCGCCAGCAGCAGGGCCGCCAGCAGGCACAGCGCCGCCAGGCGTTTTCCCTTTTTCATGGCGTCCCCTTTCGCAATCAAGCAAAATAATGAAAAAATAGTTACAAATATTATACTACAGACCGTCCGCGGATGCAAGACAAGGCCCGGTGCATCCCTTGTTAAGATCAGTCGTGATGGATTAAACTCCGTCGGTTTGCCGAAACCGGGAAAATCCTCGCCGCCGGCCTTGCAACGGGCAGACCGGTATTGTAAATAGGAAAAACAGCAAGCATTTGGCGCTGCTGAAAGCGCGGCAGGAGGGCGCTGCGGGCTTGCTTGATGACCAGGAAGAACCGGACGCATTGTTTGAGGAATCCCGCATATATCCATCATGCATACTTGACTTGAACGAGGCCAATGTCCGGGCCATCTTCAATCGGTGTTTGGCTGAGGACGGTACAGCCGAAACAACAGCGAGTTCTCTGTATTTCGGGTTGGAAAAAGAGGATGACGGATTGCGATTTGTGAAAAGCCAGCTCCAAGCCAATCAAAAAAACATTCAATACCTTGCAGGGCAATTAAAGCCCGTTCATGAGGAGCAGCATATCTTGACTCTGGAAGATATGGCAAAAAATTATCAAGGAAATGTCCGGGCCAGAAAACGCGCGTCTTTAATGCAGCTGTTATATTTGGGTTCTTCGGACGCTTTGACAATCTTCTCTCCGCTGATTGCAAGGTGGAACGGAACGATTTTGAATATGCCCATCACCCCCACCCTCTCCCCGAAAGACCCGGCGTTCCCGGCGTGGTGGGAGGCCCACAGGCAGGAATGGGAAGCCTGACCGTGTCACAACCAAACCTATCAAAAAAGGGTATGCCCACCGGATGGGACATACCCTTTTTACGCGAAGAATCCCCGCCACATTCCCGGCCGGACAGCGGGCCGAACAGATCTGCCCTGCGTTCAAACGCCGCCTTTCCCGCGAAGCGCAGCCCGGCAGGATATAAGTTTACACCACAGATACACCTGTCACACCAGGCCCACTGCCAAGGTCATCAGCACCACACCGGCACACAGGCCGCCGGCTGCCGACGGGCGGGCCGCGGCAAACGCATCGGGCAGCAGTGTGCCGGCGCACACCCACGCCATCACCCCCGCAATGAAAGCCAGCGAACCCGCCAAAAACAGCGGCGTCAGCACGCCCCGCAGCACCGTAAACGCCAACAGCGCCCCCAGCGGCTCGGCCAGCCCCGAGGCCAGCGCCCAGCCCACCGCCCGCACACGGCTGCCCGTGGCCGCTGCCACCGGCACCGCCACTGCCAGGCCCTCAGGGATATTGTGCAGCCCTACCGCCAGGGCCATGGCGGCTCCCAGCGAACGGTCCTCATAGGCCGACAGCAGCGTCAGCATTCCCTCAGGCAGGTTGTGCAGCGCCAAAGCCGCCGCTACCGCCAGTGCGCTGCGCAGCGCTTCGCCGTCTATGCCGGCCGCAGGTGCAGGTTCCGGCAAGCAGCGGGCCATTGCCCCGCCGGCCGCCATACCCAGGGCCAGCAGGCAGCCGCACCGGCCCCAGGCCGCCCACGCCGCGGCGCCGGCACCGGCCCAGGCCGACGCCGCATGGGGCGCCAGGTCTTCCAGGCATACTGCCAGCATCACCCCGGCGGCAAAGGCCAGGGAAAACGCCCTGGCCCTGGGTCCCGGCCGGCGCAGTACCGCACCGGCCAAACCGCCCAGCCCCGTAGCCAGCCCCGCTGCCAGCGAAAGCAAAAAAGCATGTGCCATCTCTCCGCACTCCCCTCCGGCCGCTGCAGCAGCCCTTGCCACAGCATACGCTCCAGCGTCCCGGGGCAGAACTGCAGCCGTCCCTTGCGGATGGTATGGATCTATACTATAATTAAAAAATTACCCGGTCTGCCGTACGGTCTGCAGACCCAAGAAAGGAGACAAAACGATGGAAAAAATGGCATTGCTGATTTATCCTGACTGCAGCCTGCAGGAAGTGATGAACCTGTGCCGGCTGATGCGCTGGGATCATGACATCCTCACCGAAACGGTGGCATCTTCCCCCGCGCCAGTGCGCAGTGAAGAGGGAATCCTTCTGCAGCCTGCAGTGACAACGGAACATTTCCGCAGAGAAGATTACCGCTGCCTGATTTTGCCCGGCTGCAGCGATTTTACCCGGCCCCTGCACGATTCGGCGCTTCTGCGCTTCCTTGCCGGCTTTCAGGGAGACCGCTCCTTTCCCATTGGCGCCATCTGCGGCGGGCCGGTGCTGCTGGCCAAAGCCGGGCTTCTGCGGGGGCGTCGGTTCACCGCTTCCATCTATATGGACTTTTTTGATTGGTTCCCCTTTTTGGAGCAGCAGAACTATGTGCCGGCCCCGCTGGTAACTGACGGCAACATCACCACCGCCGGCGGCAGCCATTTCAACGGCTTCGCCGCAGAAATGGCCCGGCAGATGGGATTCCCGTGCCCTGAACCCATCCTCAGCGGCTATATGGACGGCTGCGCCCCTTCCGTTTACCGCCAGCGGCTGCCGGCACAGGCTGCCGCCGAGCTGCACCGCCTGCTGGCGGACGCCGCGGAAGGCTGAACGGCAGCCCGCCCGGCATCAGGCAGCGCGCCGAGGCCCGCCGCCCCGCACCACCCGCCAGGCGCGGCCCCGCCGGGCGCGCCTGGCGGCACGGCGCTGCATCCGCAGCTGCCGGTCAATGCTGAAAGCCGCATAACTCAGCATAGCCAAAACCGGGCACATCAGCAGCTCCGGCGTAATGCCGTCCACCAGGCCCGCACCCAAAAACGCCACTGCAAACAGGCCCGCCAAAATCCCCATTGCGCGCAGCGCAAAACTTTCCAGTTCACCCATGATTTCCTCCTGTTCCGTGCGGCTGCGGGCCGCACATCCTTTGGTTGTTGAATCCATCATAATACTACTTTTGGTTGTTGTCAAGTAGTTATAACAACTATTTTTCCAAAAATTTTCTCGATCCCTCTTTACAATTACCACTTTTGGTTGTATGATAGAGGCAACAGCAAAGAGAGGAGAGATGCATGTGTTTGCACAGCGTCTTCGAGAGCTGCGCCGCCTGCGGGGCCTTTCCCAACAGGCAGTGGCCAAACTGCTGGGCGTCAGCCAACAGGCCGTCGGCAAATGGGAAACCGGACGTTCCACCCCGGACCTGCAGACCGTCGCCGCGCTGGCCGGTCAGCTGGGCGTCACCGCCGACGATCTTCTGGGCGAGGAATCCCCTGCCGTGGCCCCTTACCAGGCTGCCGGAGAGCATTTGATCCCGGTGATCGGCACCGTGCGGGCCGGCTACGGCGCCCTGGCCATGGAGGAAGATTACGGCGAGGAGTATGCCCGCGTCAAGGACCCGGGCAGCTATTTCTATTTGAAAGTAAAGGGCGACAGCATGGAACCCCGCATCAGCGACGGCGACCTGGCCCTGGTACACCGGCAGAACACCCTGAATTCCGGCGAGCTGGGAGTGGTGGTGTTCGGCGAAGGCGAAGGCACGCTGAAAAAATACATCGTACGTGGTTCTTCCGTGGTTTTGCAGCCCTTCAACCCGGCCTATCCTGCACAGGTCATCATGGGCGAGGATCTGGACCATCTGTACATCGCCGGCAAAGTGGTGGAGACCAAAACAAAATGGTGAGCCGCCCGATAAAATCAGTATAACGCCTGTCTGGGGCGTTAAAAAGGATTGTTGCAATGAAAACCGAATTGATTTTGATGCGCCACGGGCAAACCGACTGGAACAAAGCAGGCCGCCTGCAGGGGCGCACAGACATCCCTTTGAATGAGACCGGCCGTGCCCAGGCCCGTGCCGCCGGGCAGAAGCTGTCCGGCATCCCTTTTGACGTGATTTATGCCAGCCCCCTGCGCCGGGCGGTGGAGACGGCCTGCCTGGCCGCCGGCGCGGCGGCGAACGCCGTGCGCACCGACGAACGCCTGATCGAAATCAGCTTCGGCGTGCTGGAGGGCACTGACGAGCGGCAGTTCGATCCGCAGTTTTTCCTTGCGCCCCAAAGTTATGTGCCGCCCCGGGGCGGCGAAGGGTTTCCCGCCGTGTGTGACCGCACGCAGGCGTTCCTGCGGGAGATCCTGGTGCGCCACCGGGGGCAGCGGCTGCTGGTGGTGAGCCACGGTGCCGCCCTGGCCTGCCTGCTGCTGCGGGCAACCGGCGGCACGCTGGCGCATCTGTGGGATGATTTCAATATGGCCAACTGCGCCACGGTGACCGTGGCCGACGACGGTGCCGGGCCTTACATTGCCCGCCCGCTGAGCGCCGCAGAGGCCGACGCGCTGCGCCCGGCCTATGTGGGCAGTCCGCAGGCTGAAAGGGGGTGAGCGGCCGATGTGCCTGATCTGCGAGCGAATCGACGCCATCCGCCGGGGCAACAACCCCTATTTTGTGCGGGAACTGGACACCGGCTACGTGGTGTTGGGAGATCATCAGCATTTCCGGGGTTACACCCTGTTTCTGCATAAAGGCCACGTCACCGAACTGTTTCACCTGCCCCGGGCGCGGAAGGTGCGCTTCCTGGAGGAGATGAGCCTGGTGGCCCAAGCGGCCGCCCAAGCTTTCGGTGCAGAAAAGATGAACTGCGAGCTGCTGGGCAATGGGGACGCTCATCTGCACTGGCATCTGTTTCCCCGGGTGGCGGGAGACCTGGAGGGTTACGGACGAAACGGCCGCGGGCCGGTGTGGTGGTATCCGCCGGAGAAGATGTACGCCGACGCCAGCCGCCCCGGCCCCGAAGAGCTGGCGCAGCTGAAAACCGCGCTGGACCGGCAGCTGAAAACGCTGGGGCTGTGACCTTACCCGGGAAGGGCCTGCTGCCGCAGAGCAGGCCGCCCGCATACAAGCAGAGGGACAGCAGCCGAAATGACAGGGCCTGCAGGCGCCTTTTTTGAGGTGCCGCGGGGCAGGCCTTTCTTTTTTGTACCTTTTTTGAGCGGGCGGATGCGTACCTGGCTCACCGTCAGGCCGGGCGAACCGTTTTTGGCGTTGGGCTCTTCCGCCCCCATGCGCGGCTGCGTGCCGGCACAGACAGCGCCGGCACCCGCCGGAAAAGCCTCCGGAAAGCCTCCGGCGGGAGACGGCACTCCCACGGCGGCTGTGCGGAAAAGGTCCGGTTTCAGAAAGGAGGAATCGCCTGTGAATCTGATGAGCAAGCTGACCATTCTCGCCGACAGCGCCAAATATGACGTGGCCTGCACCTCTTCCGGCGTGGACCGGGCCGGGGACGGCGTGCACCTGGGCAGCGCCAGTGCACCGGGCATCTGCCACAGTTTTTCGGCCGATGGCCGGTGCATCAGCCTGCTGAAAGTACTGATGACCAACATATGTGCCTATGACTGCCGCTATTGCGTCAACCGGCGCTCCAGCGACGTGCGCCGGGCCGCATTCACACCCCGGGAACTGGCCGAGCTGACCATCGGCTTCTACCGGCGCAACTACATCGAAGGGCTGTTTCTGTCCAGCGCCGTACTGCGCAGCCCCGATTACACCATGGAGCGGATGATCCGCACACTGGAACTGCTGCGGGGAGAATACGCCTTCCGAGGGTACATCCACGCCAAGGCCATTCCCGGGGCTGACCCGGCCCTGGTACAGCGTCTGGGCCTGCTGGCAGACCGGATGAGCGTGAACATCGAGCTGCCCAGCGAGCGCAGCCTGTCCCTGCTGGCGCCGGACAAAGGCAGGGCGGCTATTCTGGGGCCCATGGGGCAGGTGAGCGCGGGCATCCGTCAGAACAGGGCCGAGCTGGCCGTGTACCGGGCGGCACCCCGTTTCGCCCCCGCCGGGCAGAGCACACAGATGATCATCGGCGCCAGCCCGGAGAGCGATTTCCACATCCTGCGCCTGACCGAAGGGCTGTACAAAAAATACGCTTTGAAGCGGGTGTTTTACTCGGCCTACATCCCCGTGGCCGAGGATGCCCTGCTGCCCGCGCGGGACACCCGGCCGCCGCTGCTGCGGGAACACCGGCTGTACCAGGCCGACTGGCTGCTGCGCTTCTACGGCTTTGAAGCCCGGGAGATCCTGGACGAGGAACACCCCAATTTCAATCCCTATCTGGATCCCAAGTGCAACTGGGCCCTGCACCACCCCGAGCTGTTTCCCGTGGATGTGAACCGCTGCCCCTTTGAGATGCTGCTGCGTGTACCGGGCATCGGGCCCAAAAGCGCCCGGCGCATCCGCACCGCCCGGCGCCAGGGAACCCTGGGCCTGGACGAACTGCGGCGCATGGGCGTGGTGCTCAAACGGGCGCAGTACTTTATCACCTGCAGGGGCTTTGTGCGGGGCGCCCGGGCCAGCCGGGAGCAAACCGTGCGGGCCCTGCTGGATCCCAATGCCTTCAATTTTGGCTGCGAGCAGCTGAGCCTGTTCAGCGCCCCGGCCGTGCAGCAGCTGGCCGACGGCGGCATGTCCCTGCCCCGGGCGGGTGCCGAGGTGCGGGAGGAGGCCGTGTCATGCCTTGTGAGAGAGATGTGATCTTCCTGTACGACGGCACCTTTGACGGCTTTCTGTGCTGTGTGTACGAGAGCGTCTACGGCCGATGCCTGCCGGCGGATATCCAGGCAGAGTCCCAGGCCCAGCCCAGCCTGTTTTCCTTCTGCACCGTACCCACTGATCCGGCCCGGGCAGCACGGGTGGCAGGCTCTTTTCCCCGGAAGATCGGCCCCGGGGCCGCCGAGCTGGTGCGGGACGTGTTCTGCAGCTGCCTGCCCGGCCGGGAACTGGCGCTGCTGCGCTTTTTGCTGTACGCCTATGGCCATCCCGGGGCCCTGGCCCGGCAGGGGCACCGGTGGGTAGCGCCCTTGCTGGCCGCCCAGCGCGCCCTGCACGAGGAGGCCCACAAGCTGCTGGGGTTCATCCGCTTTACCGATACCGGCGGCGGCCTGGCGGCGCAGATCAGCCCCAAAAATTTTGTGCTGCCCTACCTGGCCAGTCACTTCATCGGCCGGCTGGGGGGCGAGGACTTTCTAATCTTCGACCGCACCCACCGCGCCGCCCTGGTATGGCAGGGGCGGCAGGCGGCCATCCTTCCCCTGGACGGGCTGGCGCTGCCGCCGCCCACAGAGCGGGAACTGGAATTCCGCGCCCTGTGGAAGCAATTTGTGCGCACCATCACCATCGAGGCCCGGCGCAACCCCCGGTGCCAGCGCAGTATGATGCCCAAGCGTTACTGGCCCCACATGACCGAGTGGCAGGCCTCTGAACCATCCGCCGCTTCGCCCCAGGCCCCGGCTGTCCCAGCCCCCGGCAGCGCGCCTGCCTTGCCCGGCGGGTGCCGGCGTGCTACAATGGGACAAGCCAACCCTGAAAAAGAAGAAGAAGGTGTTCCCGATGGATCCAGCACTGATCGTAATTTTGGCTGCGGTGGCAGCCGGCCTGGGCGGCTGGCTGTGGCGGGATGCCCGCCGGCGCACGGCGGCCCTGCGCCGGCGGCTGGCGCGCAGCTTCGGCCAGGTACCGGAGGACAGCGCCCCCCGTGCGCTGACAGATGCCTGGTGGCGGCGGATGGAGGCGGCAGGTGCCCCCGCCGCGGCGGTGGATGAACGCACCTGGCAGGATCTGGATATGGACAGCGTATACACCCGGCTGAACACCTGCCAGAGCGCCGTGGGCGAAGGGTATTTGTACGCGGCGCTGCACCTGCCTGCCGGGCCGGATACCGTAGCCCGCCGGCAGGCCCTGGCTGATGCCCTGGCCGGGGACGAAGCGGCCCGGCTGGCGGCGCAGATGGCCCTGGCCCGCACCGGCCGCAAGCGGGGCGGAGATTTTTCCCGACTGTTGTTCGCACCGGATTTCGCAGTGCTGCCCTTTCCATGGGCCTGGCGACTGTGCGCCGCACTGCCGGCAGCGGCCTGCTGCTTCCTGTGGGCCCCCTGGGGGCCGGCGGCAGCCATCGGGGCCATGTGCCTGAATATCGCCCTGTGCCAGTGGGCCAAGGCGCGCACCGGCCGCTGGCTGGAAGAACTGGCCTATCTGGCCGATGTGCTGTCCGCCGCCGAAGGGGTGCGCCGGGCCCTGGCGGGCCCGGCGCCCGCCGCAGCGGATCGCCTGGGCCGGGCCCTGGCGGATTTGCAGGGCGTGCGCGGGCCCCTGAGCCGCTTCGTGCGGGCCGGGGACGGCACCGGTGGGCGCGATCTGCTTCTGGACGGGGTGAACCTCATCTTCCTGCTGCCGGTACTGCAGTATCTGCGGGCGGTGCGGGTGCTGCGGGCCCGGGGCCGGGCCCTGACGGAGCTGTTCGGCGCCCTGGGTGAGGCGGAGCTGGGCCTGTGCGCCGCCAGCTTTGCCGCCGGCGAAAATACCTGCCGGCCCCAATGGCTGGCCGAAAACCGGCTGGAGGCGGAAGATGTGCGCCATCCCCTGGTGCCCGGCGCCGTACCCAACAGCGGCACTTTCACCCGGTGCGCCCTGTTTACCGGCAGCAACGCATCGGGCAAATCCACGTTCCTGAAAGCCCTGGCCGTCAACGCCCTGCTGGCCCAAACGCTGGGGCTTTGCACCGCCCGACGCTTTTCCCTGGCGGCGGGGCCGGTGCCGGTGGTGTCCAGTATGGCCATTGCCGACGACCTGCTGGCCGGGGAGAGCTACTTTGTGGCCGAGCTGAAGAGCCTGCTGCGGGCGATCGGCCGGGCGGGGCGGGGCGAAAAATTTTTGTACTTCGTGGACGAAATTCTGCGGGGCACCAACACCGACGAGCGCCTGGCCGCCAGCCAGGCGGTGCTGCGCCATCTGGCTGGCACCGGAGCCCTGTGCTTCGTGGCCACCCACGACGGCGAGCTGGCCGCGGCCCTGGCCGACGTATGCGACAACTACCACTTCAGCGAGGCCGTGCAGGACGGCACCGTGGTGTTCGACTACCGGCTGCGCCCGGGGCCGGCCCAGGGGCGCAACGCCATCCGCCTGCTGGGGCAGATGGGCTTTCCCGCCGACGTGGTGGCCGCCGCCCGCGCCCTGGCCGGGGAGACGCTCGGCTGCGGACACGGCGTCCCGCCGGACGCCGCCGGGCCGAAACCGGCGGCGGAAATTCCATAAAAAAGTGCAAAAAAGGAGGGCGCGCCCCATGAAATGCCCTGCACTGAACGGCAACGGACTGAAGATGATCGCCATTGGGGCCATGGCCATCGACCACATCGCCTGGGTGGTATTCCCCGGGTGCGCCGCCCCGGCGGCACTGCCGCTGCACCTGGCGCTGCCGGGCTGGGCCGAACATTCGTCCTGACTGCGGCGGGGCCAAGGGCAAAGGTGCCATCCAAACCCGGAGCCCAGGAAAGGCTCCCTTTTCAAGGAAAGTAGTGATTTCAAGGAAAATTGAAAACCGTTGGTGAATATATACAAAAAGGGTATGCCCTCCAGATGGGGCATACCCTTTTCAGCGATGTTCGGTTGTCAGGGGGTCAGCCTTCCCACTCCGCCCTGTGCTCCTCCCACCACGCCGGGAACGCCGGGTCCTTCGGGGAGAGGGTGGGTAAAATTGGTAATAACACAGCACAATTAAAGTTTTCAGTTTTAATAAATGGTCGAAACATTTTAGTTGCATATCCTAAATGCAAGAAGTTTAAAATAACACCGATGTCTTTTGTCCAAACATTTGAATCGTAGTTAATCGCAGCAGAAGAT
>CALXBN010000040.1 GCA_944386555.1 uncultured Ruthenibacterium sp.
CCGGAACCTAGAGTAAAAGGATATGGTTTTGAATAGTGTACAGATTGTTTGATATAGCCCCGTATAAGGGGCTTGCAGTGCAAAAGGTGTGATTGAAAATAGCTCAATGCCCTCTTTGGAGGGCTGCCACAGGAGATAGGCCCTTATAGGGCCTGTTCAAACCACCCGTTCAACGGGTGGTTTTGATTTCCCGTATTGCCGCGGCTGCCGGGCGGCACCCGCCCTCAGGGCCGTTCCGCCGCAAGGAAGGCGGCCAGCGGCTCCAGGTAGGCAGGGTCGGTCCAGTCGCAGGCGCTGCCGCCGGCCTCCATCAGGGCCGCTTCCCAGGGTTCGCAGGCGCCCGGGTCCTTCCGGGAGACGGCCTTCCGCAGAAGCCTGCACAGAGTGCGGTCCTTGAACGTCATGGCCTGTTCGTTCCAGGCGCCCCGGCCGTAAAACAGCGGGATATCCTGCAGCGGGCCTTTCATGTTGTGAGCTTTCAGCGCGGCCAGGGCCTTTTCATCTGCCGGGGAGGCCCCTACGGCAAAGACGGCGACCCGCTTTCCCTGCAGGCGGCCAAGGTGCCGGCGCAGTGTGCTGAGGCCGGCGATGCCGCTGGCATAAATGCCGCCGATGAACACGATGCAGCGGTAAGGCTCGAACGAGAGCGCATCGGCGCGGGCCGCTTCGCAGACCGTGCATCCCGTCTGCGCGCGCAAAAGCTCGGCGTATTTTTTCGCAGCGCCGTATTTGGAGCGGTACAGAACAAGTGTTTGGTTCATGATGATCCTCCTTTTCCCGCATCATCCGCACCCGCAGCCCGGCCGCCGGGCGCGGGCGGGGCGGCAGCCTCTGCTGCGCGGCCGCCCTGTTCCAGGCAGTCCAGGCCGGCATACAGGCGCATCAGCAGCTGGAACAGCAGTGCGGTTTCCTCTTCGCTGTAGGGCCGGAACAGCAGGGCCAGGTCTTTTTCATAGGCGGAAAAAACCTGCTGGAAAAAATGCTGCATCCCGGCCGCGGGGCGGATGCACAGGGCCCGGCCGTCCGCAGGGGCACGCTCCAGGGTGAGGTAGCCCTTCCTTTCCAGCGCCTGTGCCAGCTTTTTAACATTCTGGCGCGAACAGCCCAGCAGTTCCCCCAGCTGGGTAAGGGTCAGCGGAGCCGGCGCCTGGCGCACCAGCGACAGCAGCATGAACTGCTTTAAAGATACCTCCGGGATCTGCCGGTCGAAAATCGTCTGCAGACGGTTGCTGATGATCAGCAGGGAACTGAAAATGGCTTTCATCCTGCTTTCGTGGGAGACGGAGAAACGGGTGATCAGATCGTGGAGTTCCATGGGCTGCCTCTCAAAACGTAACTTGTTACTATTATGATAGCAGCCGGCCGTGCCCGTGTCAAGGGGAGGGCATGAAAAAAGCGGGGCGCCTTCCCGGAGGAAAGCGCCCCGCCCTGTGGGATCGGACGGATGGGCCGGGCACTCAGGCCTTGCCCACCGAGCCGAACAGCTCCATCTTCTCTTTAACGGTAGCTTTGATGGCCTCTACGCCCGGGGCCAGCAGCTTGCGGGGGTCAAAGCCCTTGCCCTGCTTGTCCTTGCCGGCCTCAACGTACTGGCGGGTGGCGGCGGCGAAAGCCAGCTGGCACTCGGTGTTCACGTTGATCTTGGAAACGCCCAGGCCGATGGCTTTGCGGATCATGTCCGCGGGGATGCCTGTGCCGCCGTGCAGCACCAGGGGGATATGGTCGGTGGCGGCGTGGATGCGCTCCAGCGCATCAAAATCCAGGCCCTTCCAGTTGGCGGGGTACACGCCGTGGATATTGCCGATGCCGGCGGCCAGGAAATCAATGCCCAGGGAAGCGATGCGGGCGCACTCGGCGGGGTCGGCCACTTCACCCATGCCGATCACACCGTCCTCTTCGCCGCCGATGCTGCCCACTTCGGCCTCGATGGACAGCCCCTTTTCATGGGCCAGGGCCACCAGCTCGGTGGTTTTGGCGATGTTTTCGTCGATGGGATAGTGGCTGCCGTCGAACATGATGGAGGAGAAGCCGGCGGCCACGCAGGCCTTGGCGCCCTCGTAGGTGCCGTGGTCCAGGTGCAGGGCCACGGGCACGGTGATGCCCAGGCTGTCCACCATGGCGTCCACCATGGCAGCCACGGTTTTGAAGCCGCACATGTATTTGCCGGCGCCCTCGCTGACGCCCAGGATCACCGGGCTGTTCAGCTCCTGGGCCGTCTGCAGGATAGCCTTGGTCCATTCCAGGTTGTTGATATTGAACTGCCCCACCGCGTAGTGGCCGTCCCGGGCCTTCTTCAGCATTTCGGTTGCGTTTACCAGCATAATGTTACCTCCAGTCTATTGGGCCGCCCATGCCGGGCGGGATCGGTTCGTCGCTGTCTCCAGTATACCGCAACCGGGGCGCAAAATCAATCTTCTGCATCGTTTTCGCCGCCCTTTGGGCGATTTTTATAAATCCAATAGCTGTAGCCGTAGGGGACGGCCAGGCACGTCAGTGCCAGGGCCAGCATCAGGGGCGCCTGCAGGGCCGCCGGCACCAGCAGCCCTGCGGCAGCAATGGACAGCCCGCACCAGAACCACACCGGCCCCGCAAGGCGGTGGGTGCGCCGCCAGTTGTCCTCGCTGGCCAGGGCCCAGGGGGTTTTGATGCCGCAGAAATAATTCTGCTTCACCTTGGGCAGAAAATTGCCCACCACGCAGATCATGACCCCCACGCCCGCGCCGATCCACCGGCCGATGTCCGTGGCCCCGCCGGCCGCGGCGGCGAATCTGTCCGGCCACAGCCCCACGGCAATCATCAGGCACAGCACCGCGCAGAAAAACACCCCGCACGTCAGCCGCAGCATGCCGTAGCTGCGGGCAAAGCGGGCGTAGTTGCGGCCCTTGGGGTCCCACCGGGGCAGAAAGTGCAGCAGCGCCGCCACCCCCAGGCCGATGAACGAAAGGGCCAGCAGCTCGCCCCAAGTGCCCCAGCCGTCGATGTTGCCGGCGAAATCGAAGTGCATGGGGATGCGCGCGGGCAGGAAGGGCCGGGCCGCCAGCGAAGCAGCCAGGGGCAGCGCCCCCAGCACCCAGCACACGATGTCCAGCGCCCGGCTTTTACGGTTGCTCGGTTTCATTGCGTTTTGCTCCTTCCTGCGCGGCCTGCCCGGCGCGGGCAGGGGCGTCGTCCTGGCGGTTTGCCAGCAGCCCGGCGGCCCAGGCCATCAGATCTTCCACCACGCTGGTGTCCAGCTGGTAGTAAATGTATTTGCCCCGGCGCTCGTCGATAATCAGCCCGGCGTCCCGCAGCACCGCCAGGTGATGGCTGACGGTGGCGGCGGACAGCCCGAAGCGTGCGGCGATGTCCCCGGCGCTGCGGGGCCCGGCGCGCAGCAGCTCCAGGATCTGCCGGCGGGTGGCATCTGCCAGGGCTTTGAATGTGGCCTCGAACGGCATGGCGCGCCTCCTGTCATTTTGATATTGGTCAAAGTAACTATAGCATCGGGCCGGAGGGTTGTCAAGGTGTTCCCCTTTCGCCAGAAAGGCGAAAAAGAGGCGGCTGAAAAGCAAAAAACCGGCAAATTTGCATGAGAAGGCAAGGGGTTTCAACGCAGGGTTTTGTGGAAATCTTTCCACAAGACGTTGAAAACCCAGTGGAAAAGAAGCTTTCAACCGGGCGAAAGGGCTGTGAACAGGCCGGTTTTGCACATTTTCCACCGGGTTTTCAACATTCCCCGGAAAAATTTCCCTATTTACAAGCAGTATAACTCATCGGGAGGGGGGCGTTTCTACGGGAATGGAGAAAATCCGGAGCAAAAACTGTGCAGGGTGCACAGTTTCCGCCGCTGCCCGCCCTGCCGGGCGCTTCCCGGCGGGACGCATGCGGCGCAGCCCGGGCCGAATGGGCCGGAAAACCGCAGACAAAGGGGGGCTTCTTTCAAAAAGCCCCCTTTGCATCCATCAAAGCGTTCGGTTCAAATCTTCCAAAATCTCGTCGTAGACAAATTATTGGGTAACCTTGTGGTTTTCCCGCCTAACATTTACGGATACTTTACCCTGATTTCACATCGCAAAATAAGATAAGTGCTATAATTAAGATGGAATCGAATCCACTGACCTATGAACAAAACAACGAGGTGAACTATATGACTTTATTCATGAATGAGAAAGATATGAATGAAATGTTAGATAGTATCTGCCCGGAAGGGGAAACGTACCAGGGAAAAGCGTG
>CALXBN010000041.1 GCA_944386555.1 uncultured Ruthenibacterium sp.
TACAACCACGAGCGCATCCAAAGCAAAACAGGAGTAGCGCCGCTGACGCTGCGCCACTCCTGCTAAAACTGAATATTCCTACACCCGGGGCTCTTTTTGTGCTGTCTGCACAATCTGGGGCGGTTCACACGGGACAGGAGGGCTTTTTGGCGTGCGGGCGCTGCCCGAAAAGCGGCTTTACCGGTTGGCGGCCTGATAAGCGGTGCCCCAGGCCTGCATGGCGTCCAAAATGGGTTTCAGGCTGCGCCCCAGGTCCGTCAGGCTGTATTCCACCCGCGGGGGCACTTCGGCATATACCTGCCGGCGCACCAGCCCATTGGCCTCCATATCCCGCAGCTGGGCCGTCAGCACCTTCTGTGAAACACTGCCGATGGACTTTTTCAGCTGGCCGAAGCGTTTGGTGCCCGGCAGCAGGTCCCGCAGGATCAGCACTTTCCATTTGTCGCCGATCAGCGTCAGCGTGGTCTCCACCGGGCAGGCCGGCAGCCCGGTGCCCTCCGGCTGTGCCATAGGCGCCCCCTCCTTTGCATCTTGCTGGAACCAGCATACCACAGGTATGGCCCTGTGTCAATGGTATCCAAAAGGTAACTACAGTACAATATTGTGCTTACTTTACAATAGATACTAAGCGCGCTATACTGCAGGTACGGCAGGCGGGCAGCGGCCGCCCCGCCCCGGAAGCAAAAACCATGATCTTACGGAGGGAAATACCATGACCAATATCGAAAAAGCACGCGCACTCATCGGCACATTTGCCTCTGGCGACACCGAGCAGGCAAAAAGCCTGCTGGCCGAGGGCTACATCCAGCACAACCTGGCCTACACCACCGGGCGGGACGCATTTCTGGGCTCGGTGAAATCTCTGGCCGCCGCACCGGTAAAGACCACCGTGCACAACATCCGGGCCTTTGCCGATGCAGACAAAGTGTTCCTGCACACCGTGTACAATTTCGCCGGCGCCGGCGAGCAAGTGGCCTTTGACATTTTCCGCTTTGATACCGCCGGCCGGATCGCCGAGCATTGGGACAACCTGGCGCCCCTGGCCGGCCCCAACCCCAGCGGCCGCACCCAGACCGACGGCCCCGCCCTCTTTGCCCACCCGGACAAAACCGAGGAAAACCGCGCCCTGGTAAAGCGCTTCCTCTGCGACGTGATGCAGGGCCAACATCCGGAGAAAACCGCCGGTTACTTCGACGGCGATACATACATCCAGCACAATACCGCCATTGCCGACGGCGTCTCCGGCCTGGGGGCCGCCCTGGCAGACATGGCAGAGCAGGGGGTGGAGATGATCTACACCACCACCCACCAGGTGCTGGCCCAAGGCAATTTTGTGCTGGCCGTCAGTGAAGGCACTTTCGCCGGCGCCCCCACCAGTTATTATGACCTGTGGCGTGTGGAAAACGGAAAAATTGCCGAGCACTGGGATGTGATGGAGACCATCGCCGACGAATCCACCTGGCAGAACCGGAACGGAAAGTTCTGACACGGGCCGAAAACCGTCCCGCCGGGGGCGGCAGATTGTGAGCGCTGTGCGCAGGCAGGGCCGCCGTTTGGCGGCCCCGCCTGCGGTATGGCGCTCATACGGTTTCCAACCGGTAACCATGCCACAAAATTGTGCGTACTTTACGCTTTTCCTTTGCGGCGTTATGATACCGATACAGGAGATGTCTGCGAAATGATGGCGGCGGATGTTTTGCAATATGTGCAGCGGGGATTCATACAGCCATCACTGCCGCCGCGGGTCAGAAAGGACAGGCTGTACCGGCTGGCGCGCCTGTGAAGGGGTGTGCCCGCAAGGCGGCATGGGTTTCACAGCCATTCCGGCTGCACCCGCCAGGCACACTGCCCGTATTTGTATGGACGGCTGCAAAATCTGCCCTGTACGGGCCATTGAACGGAGGATGCAAGATGACACAGGAGGAACGGTTGGATTTTTTGCTTTGCCGCCTGCTGGCAGAACGTGAAGAATATGCGGGCATCCAAAGGCCGCGATCCCTTGCGGAAAAACGCCGGCTGCTGCGCTCTCTGCTGAACGTGCGCCTGCCGGTGGAGGCCGGTGAGGAATTCCTGGCGGTGCAGGATGCTTACCTCCGGGAGGAGACCCGGCGCAAGGGCGTTACGCCCCTGGAAAGCCTGGCCCCGGCGCGCCCGGGGCTGTACCTGTGGCAGGGGGACATCACCACCCTGGCGGTGGACGCCATCGTCAATGCGGCCAACAGCCGGCTGCTGGGCTGCTTTGTGCCCTGCCACGGCTGCATCGACAACGCCATTCACACCTTTGCGGGGGTGCAGCTGCGCCTGGCCTGTGCCCGTCTGATGGCCCGCCAGGGCCATGAGGAACCCGCCGGCAGGGCGAAGATCACCCCGGCTTTCAACCTGCCCTGCCGGTATGTACTGCACACCGTGGGGCCCGTTGCAGGCCGGCAGCCCACCCGCCGGGACGAGGAGACCCTGGCCGCCTGCTACCGCGCCTGCCTGGCTCTGGCGGCCCGGAACGGCTTGCGCAGCCTGGCCTTCTGCTGCATCTCCACCGGCGAGTTCCGCTTTCCCAACCGCCGCGCCGCCGAGATCGCCGTGGAGACGGTGCAGGCCTGGCAGCAGGCCCATCCCAATCAGATGGAGGTTGTTTTCAATGTGTTTAAGGACATCGACCGGCAGATCTACCGCCGGCTGCTGCAGGGATGACGCCGTCCGGCTGCGCCAGGCGCTGGCAGCGGCGGATGCAGTGGTGATCGGGGCCGGGGCGGGCCTTTCGGCTGCAGCGGGCTTTGCCTATGCCGGCCCCCGTTTTGAAAAATATTTCGGGGACTTTATCCGCCGCTACGGTTTCCAGGATATGTATGCCGGCGGCTTCTGCCCCTTCGGCAGCCCGGAGGAACGCTGGGCCTACTGGAGCCGGTACATCTATATCAACCGCTATATGGATGCACCGAAACCGGTGTACAGTGACCTTTTGGAGCTGGTACAGCACAAAGACTACTTCGTGCTCACCACCAATGTAGACCACTGCTTTCAAAAAGCCGGATTTGATAAGCACCGCCTGTTTTATACCCAGGGAGATTACGGCCTGTGGCAGTGTTCCGTGCCGTGCCACAGCAGGACATACGACAACCGGGACGCTGTCCGCCGGATGGTGGAGGCCCAGGGTTTTCGGATCACGGACCGGGGGCTGGAACTGCCTGCCGGCAGCCCGCTGGAGATGGCCGTGCCCGCGGAACTGGTTCCCCGCTGCCCCCGGTGTGGTGCGCCCATGTCCATGAACCTGAGGGCGGACGACACCTTTGTCCAGGATGAAGGGTGGTACGCCGCGGCGGCGCGCTACAGCGATTTTATCCGGCGCCATCAAGACGTGCCGGTCCTGTTTTTGGAGCTGGGCGTGGGAATGAACACCCCGGGCATCATCAAGTATCCCTTCTGGCGGATGACGGCTTTGAACCCGCGGGCCGCATACGCCTGCATCAACCTGGGGCAGGCGTATGCACCGCGGGAGATCGCATCGCGCTCTTTCTGCCTGCGGGGGGATATCGGGGCCCTGCTCAGCGCGGCCCGGCCTTGAAAAGCCCCGTCCCCGGGCGGGCGGCGATGTAAAAGCACACGTCCGCTTCGGCGTCCGCAACGGGGATCGCCACCCGGGGAAAATGCGCCGCGAGCCTGCGCAGGCTGTAATCCGTTGCAAAGCATGGCAGGGAAGAGGTGCGCACCAGCTCGCCGTAGGCGAATTCATCCGTCTGCACCAGAAATCGGGAAGCGGGCATTTTTTGGCGGCACAGCGTATCCCAGAATCCAAGCTCGGAACGCAGCAGGAAGTTGAAGCCGTCGATCTTCGCAAAAGACAGCGTTTTGCTGCCGGCCAGCTCATGCCCGGGCGGAATGCAGACGAACAGGCGCTCGCGCATATAGACCCGGGGCTTTTCGCCGGGAACCGGGAAGGGCAGGATGGCAACATCGCAGGAGCCGTCCGCCCATGCAGACAGGACCTCCTTGTTTTGGCAGATACGGGAGGACACCGTCATCTCGGGGCGGGACTCCCCCAGATGCCGCAGCAGCTCCCACAGAGGCGCCGGCGCGCAGGAGCGGACCGCAATGGTCCGGCGGCGCGCGTCGAAGGCCCGCACCCGGCGCACGGCGTCCTCCGCCTCCCGCAAAACCCTTTCGGCGCATTCCGCGGCCAGCCGGCCGTTTTCGTTCAGCGCAATCCTGTTCTTGCCGCGGGTGAACAGCGGTGCGCCGAAGCGCTCCTCCAGGTGCTGCATTGAACGGGTGACCGAGGGTGTGGAGACGTGGAATTCTTCTGCCACTTTGGCCAGGGTGCCCAGGCGTGCAAACGCGGCCAGCTGATTGAGTTCGTCCAGATCCAGCATGGTCAAACCTCCCTGCATTTCATTTTATGAAATCTTGCTTGCAATATCTATAGTGTACTTCACGCGGAAAATATTGTAAAGTAATAGCAGAAAGCGAGATACGCATTGCAGAAAACGGAGGGAAGAACGATGGAATATGTCACGCTGAACAATGGGATCAAAATGCCGAAACTGGGATATGGGGTGTACCAGACCCCCCCGGAGGACACCCGGCGGTGCGTGCTGGAGGCGATCGAGATCGGTTATCGCAGCATCGACACCGCACAGGCGTACAACAATGAGGAGGGCGTGGGCGAGGCGCTGGCCGCCTGCGGGCTGCCCCGCGAGGAAATTTTCCTGACTACAAAGGTCTGGATCTCCAACGCCGGGTATGAAAAGGCCAGGGCCTCCATTGAGCAATCGCTGAAAAAGCTGCGCACGGATTATCTGGACCTGCTGCTGATCCACCAGCCCTTTGGCGATTACTACGGCACCTACCGGGCGATGGAGGAGCTGTACCGGGAGGGCAGGCTGCGCGCGATCGGCGTGTCCAATTTCGGCCCGGACCGTTATCTGGACATCCAGCATTTTGCCCGGGTGAAGCCTGCCGTCAACCAGGTGGAAACCCATGTGTTCCAGCAGCAGAAAACGGCCAGGGAATATCTGAAAAAGTACGGATGCCAGATCGAATCGTGGGGGCCCTTTGCGGAAGGCAGGAAAGACCTGTTTACCAACCCGGTTTTGACGGAGATCGGCGCCAAATATGGCAAAAGTGCGGCGCAGACGGCTCTGCGCTTTCTGCTTCAGAACGATGTGGTCGTCATTCCGAAATCCGTCCATCGGGAGCGGATGCAGCAGAATTTTGATGTGTTCGACTTCGCCCTGACGCCGGCGGACATGGCCGCCATCGAGGCGCTGGACGGAGGGGAAAGCCTGTTTTTCTCCCATTATGATCCCCAAACGGTGGAGTGGTTCATGTCGATCGTGTAAATGCGGCCGGGGGCGCAGGCATAGCCTGCCCCGGCCCGGCAGATGCAAAACAGCCGGGAACACAGCGCAGCATTCTGCGCGCCGTGTTCCCGGCTGCATTTTTTTAGCTTCGCGGCATATCGTACCGGCAGCCGGTCAGCGGGTGCCGGTCCAGCGCTCGCCGTCGTACCAGAGGGCCCGGCCGGCAGCCAGGCTGCGCGGCACATCCAGGATGCGCTGGTTGTCGCTGCCGCGAAAACGCAGGTCCAAATTGCGGCGGGCCTGGATAAAGGGCCCGTCCACCAGCACGTCCAGGGTCTCCAGCAGGGCTTTCTGGGCGGCGGTGCCGGCGGCCAGAAGCCCTTCAAAGGTGTAGCCGGTGTAGGCTGCCACCTCGTAGCCTTTGGCTTTCAGCCGTCTGCCCAGCGCCGCGAAGGCCGCAGCCTGGCTGAAGGGTTCGCCGCCGGAAAAGGTGACGCCCCGGCACAGCGGGTTGCCCATCACGGCGGCCTCCAGGGCATCCACGGTCATCTCGGTGCCGCCGGCAAAGGCCCAGCTCTCGGGGTTGTGGCAGCCGGGACAGTGATGGGGGCATCCCTGGCAGAAAATGGCCACCCGGATGCCCGGGCCGTCTACGATGGAGTCGATGACCAGCCCTGCCACCTGCACCGCGTCCGGCCGCTCCGGCCAGCGTACGGCGGTGCTCATTGCCCCAGGCCGTGCTTCACGCGGTCATGCTCTTCGGCCTTTTTGGCGTCGTTCCATTTGTCCATGGTGCCCACCAGATAGCCGGTGATGCGGCGGATGCGCTCAAAGCCCACGTCTTTGCCGTATTTTGCCTGAATGTTTTTTTCGATGGTCATAGTCGGTTCCTCCCTGTCTGATTTCATAAAGTGCAGATGCCGCGCTGTGTGCTGTCTGTTCAGGTGCATCCGCAGAACGTGGTGATCTCCGGGTACAATTTGCGCAGCTGGTCGATCTTCTCCTGGCTCAAAGCCTCGCCCTCCCGGCGGCCGCAGCGGGGGCACACCTCGCCGATGACGCCCACATACCCGCACACGGGGTCGCGGTCCACCGGATGGTTGATGGAGCCGTAGCCGATGCCCGCGTCGTGCATGCAGCGCACCACGGCCTCGAAGGCCTCCACATTGTTGGCGGTGTCGCCGTCCAGCTCCACATAGCTGATGTGGCCCGCGTTGGTCAGGGCGTGGTAGGGCGCCTCCTTGTAAATTTTGTCGTGGGCGCTGATGGGATACCACACGGGGATGTGGAAGCTGTTGGTGTAGTACTCCCGGTCCGTCACGCCGGGGATCCTGCCGTAGCGCTTCTGGTCCATACGGGTGAAGCGCCCGGCCAGGCCTTCGGCAGGGGTGGCCAGCAGGGTGAAGTTCATGTGCAGCGCCTGGCTTTTGCGGTCGCAGAAATCGCGCATGTGGCGCACGATGGCCAGGCCCTTTTCCTGCATTTCATCGCTTTCGCCGTGGTGGTGGCCGTACAGGGCCGTCAGGGTCTCGGCCAGGCCGATGAACCCGATGCTCAGCGTGCCGTGCTTGAGAACCTCCCGCACCTCGTCGTTGGGGCCCAGGTTCTCCGAATCCAGCCACACGCCCTGGCCCATCAGGAAGGGGTAGTTGTACACTTTCTTGCTGGCCTGGATCTCAAAGCGGTCCAGCAGCTGCTGGGCCACCAGCTCCATCATGGCGTCCAGGCTCTTGTAGAACCTGGCCTCGTCGTGCCGGGCCTCGATGGCCAGGCGGGGCAGGTTGATGGAGGTGAAGGACAGGTTGCCCCGGCTGTAGCTGATCTGGCGCTCGGGGTCGTACACGTTGCCCATCACCCGGGTGCGGCAGCCCATGGTGGCCACTTCTGTCTCGGGGTGGCCGGGCTTGTAATACTGCAGGTTGAACGGGCTGTCCAGGAACACATAGTTGGGGAACAGCCGCTTGGCGCTCACCTTCATGGAAAGCTCGAACAAATCGTAGTTGGGGTCCTCGGGGTTGTAGTTCACGCCCTCCTTCACCTTGAAGATGTGGATGGGGAAGATGGGCGTCTCGCCGTGGCCCAGGCCCGCGTCCTCCGCCAGCAGGATGTTGCGGATGACCATGCGCCCTTCGGGGGTTGTGTCGGTGCCGTAGTTGATGGAGG
>CALXBN010000042.1 GCA_944386555.1 uncultured Ruthenibacterium sp.
TCAATCACACCTTTTGCACTGCAAGCCCCTTATACGGGGCTATATCAAACAATCTGTACACTATTCAAAACCATATCCTTTTACTCTAGGTTCCGGCTAACGCCGGAACCTATCCCATTTACTAAAATAAATTTTATTGACCCCCAGTTGAACTGGGGGTTTTATCATGCCTATTCGGCGCCAACAGAAAAGGGCCCTGCCCGCTTGTACGCGGGCAGGGCCCTTTTTCCTGTCTGTCCGGGCGCTCTTCACCGGTGGGTAAAGCGCTCCAGGAATTCTTTGGTTTTCTGCTGGCGGGGATGCTCCAGCACCTGCCGGGGGTCTCCCTCTTCGCAAATAACGCCGTCGGCCATATACACCACATGCGTGGAAACGTCCCGGGCAAAAGCCATCTCGTGGGTCACCACGATCATGGTCAACCCCTCCTCGGCCAGCTGGCGCATCACGCTCAGCACCTCGCCCACCATCTGGGGGTCCAGGGCGCTGGTGGGCTCGTCAAACAGCAGCACCTCCGGGTCCATGGCAAGCGCCCGGGCAATGGCCACCCGCTGTTTCTGCCCGCCGCTCAGCTGCCGGGGCTTTGCATTGATATACGGCTCCATGCCCACCTTTGCCAAAAACTGCATGGCGTGCCGGCGGGCCTCCTCGGGTTTGCGCTTGAGCACCTTCACCGGCCCCACCACGCAATTGTCCAGCACGGACATATTGTTGAACAGGTTAAAGCTCTGAAACACCATGCCCACCTTGGCACGGTACCGGCAGGGGTCGGTGCCCTTGCCCGCAATGGGCTGGCCGTGAAACAGGATCTCGCCTCCGGAGGGGTGCTCCAGCAGATTGATGCACCGCAGCAGCGTGGATTTGCCCGAACCCGAGGCGCCGATGACGCAGGTCACATCCCCCTCGTTCACGGTAAAGTCCACGTCCCGCAGCACCTGATGGGTGCCGAAAGTCTTGGACAGGTGCTTCACTTCGATGATGCTGCTCATGGCTGCTTGCCTCCTTTTGCGGCGCTGTCTGCCCGGGCGCGGGTACGGTAGTCGCTGTTGGTCTGGATGGGGTTGTCCTTGGCATAGGGCATACCCTCACCGGCCACCAGCGGGTCCGCCATGGCCAGGTCAAAGTTGACGGCGCCGTCCATGCGCCTTTCCAGCCAGCGCAGCAGGAAGGAGGCGATCAGCGTCATGGTCAGGTATCCGATCATCTCTATGGCAGCTGAAGGGAAATACAGATAGGTAGCGCCCACCACCGCGCGATGCGCCGCAAAGAAATCGGTGAAGGTGATGATGAACATCACGCTGGTGTCCTTCACGTTGATGATGAAGTTGTTGCCGATCTGCGGCATGATATTGCGCAGCGCCTGGGGCAGGATCACACTGGTCATGGTCTGCCAGTGGTTCATACCAATGGCCTTGGCGCCCTCGGTCTGGCCCGGGTCCACCGAGATGATGCCGCCGCGCACCGATTCAGCCATGTAGGCACCGGTGTTGATGGATACCACCAGGATGGATGCTGCCCACACCTGGCCGCCGAAATTCAGCGCCCCGTCGCTGAGGTACGGCAGGCCGTAATAGATAAACACCGCCTGCAGGATCATGGGCGTGCCGCGGAACACCTCCACATACACCCGCACGATGAAGCGCACCAGTTTCAGCACCACCCGCTTGGGCAGGCTGTCGGTCTTTTCGCATGGAATGGTATTCAAAATGCCGCACACCAGGCCGATGACACAGCCGATGGCCGTACCCACCAGTGCCAGCAGCAGCGTGTTTCCCATGCCGCTGAAGTACGAGCCGCTGTAGCGGCTCCACAGCTGGGCCATATCGCTTCCCAGCTGAACCAGTCGTTCCATAGTTTCCCTTTTCCTTTCACAGTGATGCGGCCCCCGGGCGATGCCAGGGGCCGCCTGCTTGCACTTATTCGCCGATGGGCTGGATGGAAATGGCCTGGGCCATCAGCTCGTTGAAGTCATCGGCGGTCATACCCTCCAACACACTGTTGATGGCATCCTGCAGGGTGACGTTGCCCTTGCGCAGAGAGATGCCGATGTTGATCTCTCCCTCATCCACCTGGAAATTGTCGTCGCTGTCGGTGAAATCCAGGATCTGCATATCGGGATAGGCTGCCACGGCACCCTGGGCGGTGGGCATATCGGTGCAGATGAAATCCACGGTGTCCGTCTCCAAGGCCATCAGCATGGCCGGGGCGGACTCGGCCGCCGTCTGGATCTGGGCGCCCTCGATCTGGGGCAGGCAGCTGTCATACCAGATGGTGGCAATCTGCGCGGTACAGGTGCCGCCGGACAGGTCCGAAATACCGGTGGCGCTGGCGTAGGGGCTGTCGGCCTTGGTCACACACACAATGGATGCATAGAAATAGGGCCCGGCAAAGTCCACCTGCTCGCTGCGCTCAGCCGTCATGGACTGGCCCGCGATCACGGCGTCCACGGTGCCGGTCTGCACGGCGGGCACCAGGGAATCCCAGTCGGAGCGGACAATCTCCAGCTCCACGCCCAGCTCTTCGGCAATCATCTTGGCCATCATCACATCGTAGCCGTTGGCATAATCGCTGCTGTCTTTGATGGGCACCGCGCCGTTGGAATCATCGGGCTGGGTCCAGTTATAAGGTGCATAGGCGCACTCCATGGCCACCGTCAGTACGCCGTCCTCCAGGCCGCTCTCGCCCACGGCATCGCTGACGGCGGAAGCCGCCGCACTGACAGAGCCGGAGGCCGCCGCAGAGGCCGAGGCGGCACCGGAGGAAGAAGAACCGCCGCAGGCGGTCAGCAGCATGGTCAGCGCCAGGGCGCCGGCGGTCAAAGCATTTCTCATTCGCATGGTGATTTCTCCTTTTTCTTTCCATTTTTTCCCGCCGCACCGCGCCGGGCAATAAAAAAACCATAAGGCGCCTGTAAACGTCTCATGGTTGGAAAGCCGCTCTGCCGGCGCCGCATGCTGCACCGCAAAAGCCCTTCTGCCCAATGGATAGCGCTTCACAGACGTGACAGTCCGCAACCTGTTGTGGCTGCAGCCCAACGCCAGACCCGGCAAAAAACATCTGACGTTTCGGCGGTGCGCCCCTTCCCCGCCTGCGGCCTTTGCCGGCCTCTTGCCTGCGGTACTCTTGACGCTCCGCGCCTCTACCATTCGTCGGGGGAATACCCCCCTAGACAGCTTTATGATTTTTTATGGGCAATATCATAACATGGAACGGCGGCCCTGTCAATGTTTTGGACCATCCGCCGCCATTTTTCCGCACATTACACAATCTTTTACGCGCAGCCTGCGCGTTCTGTGTTAATTTGCACAAATCATCCGCAGGCGCCGCAGCCTGCACAGGCAGCCCGGGCCGATGGCTGGGCCGCAATCCCGCCCAGGGCCGTCTCCCGCAGGGCGGCGGGCAGCGCCTTGCCCACGGCGTACATGGCGGCCACCGCCTCGTCAAAGGGCACGGGGGCGCCGCAGCCGGCCAGGGCCATTTCCGCGCTGGTGAGGGCGTTGGCCGCGCCCATGGCGTTGCGCATCTGGCAGGGAGATTCCACCAGCCCGCCGATGGGATCGCACACCAGGCCCAGGATATTGCACAGGGCAACGGACGCTGCCCCCAGGCACTGGGCCGGGCTGCCGCCGGCCAGCTGCGCCGCGGCACTGGCCGCCATGGCGCTGGCCGCGCCCACCTCGGCCTGGCAGCCGCCTTCGGCACCGGCCACGGTGGCGTTGCGGCTGATCAAATATCCCACGGCACCCGCGCAGAACAGCGCATCCACCACGGCGTCGTCCGAATAGCCGAATTCCTCCTGCAGGGCCAGCAGCACACCGGGCAGCACGCCGGAGGAACCTGCCGTGGGCGCCGCCACAATCAGCCCCATACTGGCGTTTACCTCCAGCACACCCATGGCGTAGCCCGCTGCCTTGGACACCATCGTGCCGCACAGCGGGCGCACGGCGGCCCGCCGGGCGTCCATCCTGCGGCATTCGCCGCCGATCAGCCCGCCCATGCTGCGCAGCGGCCGGTCCTGGGCCTGGCGCACGGCATCCTTCATCACTTCCCATGCACGGGCCATGCGCCCGCGCAGCGCGCCGGCTTTTTCCCCGCTCAGGGCCTGTTCCCGGCGCAGCATGGCCGCCCCTGCGGAACAGCCTCTGGCAGCGCAGGCCTCCAGCAGCTCTTTACCCGTATCAAAACGCATATTCCCGCTCCTTTACAATGGGATCACCGTCGCGCTGACGATGTGCTCATGAGATGTGATCTGGCGGCACACCGCCGGCGGCACAGGGCTGTCCGCCTCAATCACCGTATAGGCGTTTTCGCCTCTGCTCTCCCGGTACAGGCGCATGAACGCGATGTTGATGCTGTACTGGGCCAGGCAGCCGGCAATGTGGGCCACCACGCCGGGGGTATCTTTCTGACGGATGAACAGGGTGTGGTATTCGCCGGACAGGCGGATCTCCACCCCGTCGATCTTCGTCAGCATCACCCGTCCGCCGCCCACCGACACGCCCGTCACCCGGGTGGTATGGCCGCCGGCGGTGGTCAGCACCACTTCCACGGTGTTGGGATGGGCCTCCAGCCTGTCATCGCCGAAGCCGAAGGAATAAGCCAGCCCCGCCTGTTGTGCCAGCTGGAAAGAGTCCCGAATCCGCACGTCGTCGGTATCAAACCCCAGCACGCCGGCCACCAGGGCGCGGTCGGTCCCATGGCCGCGGTACGTTTTGGCAAACGACCCATACAGGATGAACCGCACTGCCGTCACCGGCCCGTCCACCAGGCTGCGGGCCAGCCGCGCAATGCGCAGCGCCCCCGCCGTGTGGGAACTGGACGGGCCGATCATATTGGGCCCGATCACATCAAATACACTGATTTCTTTCAAATTTCTGCGTCCCCTCTCGCCCCCGCGGCCTGTCCGCCGGCGGGGGAACGTTCTGTGTCCAGTATACCATGTTCCCGCAGGCAGGGAAAGAATTTCTTCGCAAATTCTTTGCAGCTTCTTCAAATTTGCCCCATGCTTTTTTCACGTTTGCCCGGTAGAATAAAGCCATGGTCAAACAAAACAAGCCGTACACCGGCTGCCATACACAGTGCGCAGGCGGGGAAACGTTCCCGCAGGGCGCCCCACTGCACCGCCCCATGCGAACCGACACGCCGGGGAGGGCGGTCAGACAACCAGCCCCTCATCTCATATAAGATGAGTTTACATAGATCCTCTCTCTTCCCTCTTTTTGTCTGAATGCCAAAGCCCCCGCCTTACGGCGGGGGCTTTGGCGTGCCGGGGTTTTCAGCCGTCCCGCTCTACCAGCTCCAGCACGGCGAACCCATAATCCAGCAGCGCGGCGCTGTCGGTATGGCGGGTCTCGTCAGTGTCGGAGTGCATGATGACGCTGATGATCCGTCTGCCGTCCCGCACCGCCGTGGCGCTCAAGCAGCAGCCCGCCTCATCGGTGGTACCGGTCTTAAAGCCGTCGGCCCCTTCGTATTCATAGTCTCCGCCGGGCAGCAGGCCATTGGTGTTTGTATAGGTGCGCCCGTCTGCCAGGTGCACCTGGGTTGCGCTGGTGTACTCCAGCATCTGGGGGAAGCGGCGGATACACTCCTGCACCAGCAGCGCCTGGCTGCGGGCCGTCAGATGGTTCACCAGCGCCCCATGGCAGTTGGTGTACTCCGCCTCCATACCCAGGCGCCGGGCGGTCTCATTCATACGCTCTACAAAGGCTTCCTCGCTGCCGCTGATATACTCGGCCATGGCGATGCAGCTGGCGCTGGCGGAGGGCAGGAAAATCAGCCGCAGCAGCGTGTCCACCCGGTAGCTGCTGTCGGCAGCCAGGGGCACCGAAGCCGGATAGGTCTCCCCGTCCCAGGATTTTTCCGCCGTCTCAGCACTGATGGGCACCAGGGTGTCCAGGGTCAAATTTCCTGCTTCCAGCTCTTCAAAGATGATGTACCCCGTCATCACCTTGGTCATGGACGCAGGCACCATCATGGCGTCCGCATCCTTTTCGTACAGCACCATACCGGTGTCATAATCAATGACAATGGCGCTGTCGGCTGCGATTTCCGGCGCGGCGGGCAGGTCCAGCCCCTCCAGCGGGTCGGCCGCTGCCGCGGGTACGGCGGACGCCGATGCGCCCGGCTGGGCCGAGGACGCCGGCGCAGCGCTGCAGGCCGCCAGCAGTGCCGCCGCCAGCACGGCGGATAAAAGGCGTTTCAATGTGATCTCCTCCTTCAAAATTTGACAAATCCCCCGCAAAAAAGGCCCGCAGGACCGATGTCCTGCGGGCTTTCTGGAGCAGCTGATGGGAATCGAACCCACACGACCAGCTTGGAAGGCTGGAGTTCTACCACTAAACTACAGCTGCACGCCGCAAATGCGCTGCACGGCCCGGCCGGGGCGCGCAGCCCTGCCGCTTGCCTTTATCGCGGTTCATTATACCCCAGAACGGCGCGCCTGTCAAGGCATACCGCCGCACCGCGCGCAAAAAGCCCAGGCGCCGGGCAGGCTGCAGCCTGCCCGGCGCCCGGGGCATTTCATTCTTCAGGTGTGCAGAACGATCTCGTCTCCTTCGGCGGCCACCTCCACAGCGGCCAGAGGCTGGCCGGCAATCAGCTTTTCGGCCAAAGGGTCCTCCACTTCCTTGCGGATCACGCGCCGCAGGTCCCGCGCACCGAACTTACCGCCCTGGGCCTTTTTGCACAGCAGGGCCAGGGCGTCCTGAGTCCACCGAATGCCGATGCCCTTGGCGGCCAAAGGGCCGCGGTACTCTTCCAGCATCAGCCCGGCAATCTTCTGCAGGTCCTCCCCGTCCAACGGGCGGAACACCACCACTTCATCCACCCGTGCAATGAATTCCGGCCGCAAAAATTCCCGCAGGGATTTCATCACCTTGTCCCGGCTGGTCTGCTCCGCCGTCTTGGCAAAGCCGGTCTCGTTCACCCGGTCGGCAGAACCGGCGTTGGAGGTCATGCAGATCACGGTGTTCTCGAAGTTCACCGTACGGCCCTGGGCATCGTTGATGCGCCCCTCGTCCAGGATCTGCAGCAGGATGTTCAGCACATCCGGATGCGCCTTCTCGATCTCATCGAACAGCACCACACTGTAAGGCTTGCGGCGCACCTTTTCCGTCAGCTGGCCGGCCTCGTCATAGCCCACATAGCCCGGGGGCGAGCCGATCAGCCGGCTGACCGTGTGCTTTTCCATAAATTCCGACATGTCCAGGCGGATCAGCGGGTCCACTGTGTCAAACAGCTGCAGGGCCAGCTGCTTGACCAGCTCGGTTTTTCCCACGCCGGTGGGGCCCACAAAGATAAAGCTGGCCGGGCGGCGGCGGGCAGCGATATCCGCCCGGCTGCGCTTGACGGCGCCGGCCACCAGGTGCACGGCTTCCTTCTGGCCGATGATCTTTTCGTTGAGTGCCTCCTCCAGATGGGCCAGTTTGGTGTACTCGGTCTCCTTCACCTTGGCCGCGGGAATCCCCGTCCACAGCTCAATCACCTTGGCCACGTCCTCCATGCCCACCTGGATGGCATCCACCTGCTCCCGCAGGGCGGGCAGCGGCTTTTCGGCCTGCTCCAGTTCATATTTCAGCCGGGCAATGGCATCATAATCAGGGCCGTCTTTGGCCGTCTCGGCTTCCTCCATCTGCTCTTTCAGCAGCCGTGCTTTCTTCTCCCCTTCCACCAGATCAGTGATCTCGGGATGGTTCAGGCTGCAGCAGGCGCAGGCCTCGTCCAGCAGGTCGATGGCCTTGTCGGGCAGAAAGCGGTCGGTGATATAGCGCTCGCTGAGGGTAACCACGCTGCGCACGATGGCGTCGGGCACGTGGACGTGGTGGTGGGCCTCGTAATACTGCTTGATCCCCTGCAGCACGGCCACCGTGTCGTCGATGGAGGGCTCCTCCACCTTCACCGGCTGGAACCGGCGCTCCAACGCCTGGTCTTTCTCGATATACTTGCGGTATTCGGCAAAAGTGGTGGCGCCGATGACCTGGATCTCCCCCCGGGACAGGGCCGGTTTGAGGATATTGGCGGCGTTCATGGCGCCCTCGGAATCTCCTGCGCCGGTGATGTTGTGGATCTCGTCGATGAACAAAATCACGTTGCCCGCGGCCTTCACCTCGCCGATCAGCCCCTTCACACGGCTTTCAAACTGGCCGCGGAACTGGGTGCCGGCCACCAGGGCCGTCATATCCAGCAGGTAAATCTCCTTATCCCGCAGAACGGCGGGCACATTGCCGGCGGCAATATGCTCGGCAATGCCCTCGGCAATGGCCGTTTTGCCCACGCCGGCCTCACCGATCAGGCAGGGGTTGTTCTTCTGGCGCCGGCACAGGATCTGGATGGTGCGGTAGATCTCCCGGTCGCGGCCCACGATGCGGTCCAGCCGGCCGGCCCGGGCCTTGGCAGTGAGGTTGTCGCAGTAGGCATCCAGGAATTTGCGCTTCTTCCCCTTTTCCTTGGCCTTAGGATCCTTTCTGGCAGGGCCCGTGTCCTCCTGGGCGGGGCGCTGCCCGCCGAAAATACCCATGGGGAAGGTCCCCGCGCCGCCGGGGGTGAAGTCATCGCCCTCCGGTTCGTCGCCGGGCGCCTCTTCATCCTCCGGGCCGCCGGGGCCCATCATGCCCCGCATCATTTCGGAGGGGTCAAAGTTCCCGTTCTCCATCATGCCGGCAAACTGCTCCTCCATGGCGTCCAGCTGCTCGTCGGTGATGCCGAACTGCTTCATGATATCATCCACGGGCTTGATGCCCAATTCCCGCGCGCAGCGCAAACAATAGCCGCCGGCGCTCTTGCCGGTGCCGTCCATCTTCTGTACAAAGACGATGGCCGGCCGCTTGCGGCAGCGCATACATAGCATTTTCTGCATAGAGAAAAACGTCCTTTCTTGGCGAGGCATCGCCTGTCAGCCCACAAACGGATTGTAGGCGGAGAAAAATTGGTACAGATAACTGCCCGAAAGGGCCTGCTCGTTGAGCACCGGCAGATTGCCGCCGGTGATGACCAGCACCGCCCACAGCAGGCACAGGATCAGCACCACATTGATGACGCCGGCCGCCAGGCCCACCACAACGCCCAGGCTGCGGTTCACCGAACCCACCAGCGGAATACGGTTCACATTGGCCAGGATAGTGACCAGCAGCTTCACCAGCAGGCGGCACAAAGCGAAGGCGGCGAAGAATACCACCACGCTGATCATGGGCACCACCAGAGGAGCGATGATGTGTTCCACGATCTGGGCCGCGATGTCCGGCGTACCGGAGGACAAAATCTCCTGCAGGGACTGGGCCATCTGATCCAGCATCTGCTGGGGGATGATCCCCTCAAAATTCTGCAGCACCGCCATGGCCGAAGCGCCGCCCTGCTGCTGGACAGCCTGGGTGATCTGGTCGATCAGGCCCGAGCGGAAGAAGTTTTCAAACACGGTAGGCGACAATTTGCCGGCCACCAGCCACGCCGCCAGCAGCGCGGCCAGGTTGCCCACCAGATCCAGCAGGCCGGCCAAAAACCCCTTGTGTACGTAATGCAGCACCGTGATGACCACCACGGCCACCAGCAGGGCATCCAAAATGATCGCAGGCGTTATCGTCATCGGGCGATCCCTCTCTTTCCAATCAAAAATATGCTTTCAGCTTATGCGGCCTGCCCAAGCGCCGATGCACCGGCGCCTGCAGATGAGGCCGCCGCAGAAGATGTGCTCCGGCGGGACGCGCGCCCCGGCACGGGCAGCTGCTGTACCTGGCCCTCAACAATCAGCAGCGGCTCGTCGGCCGCCACCAGGGCCAGCGTGCGCCCGGAAACCTGCATTTCATCAAACAGCTCTCCGGACAAACTGTAGCACAGTGCGCCGTCGCTGGTCAAGACATAGGCGGCTGTGCGGGTAGCGGCCAGGCCCTTGGCGGTCCGGCCCACCCGGGCCGTACCTACCGTGGCCAAAGCCTCGGTCTCCAGCACGGCCAGCGCCGTCTGGCTGGAATGGGTCCCGTCTCCGAACAGCAGCACCAGGTCATTGCCGCCGTCGCTCAGCTCGGCGCTCTGCAGCCTGCGGCCGCCGTATTCATAGCGGGCAATCTGGCTGCCGTCGGCGGCGCTGTACAGCGCACAGGCAGTATCGTACACCACCAGCACCCGGCTGTTGTCGGGATAAAAAATGCGCAGGGCCATGCCGTCGGTGTTCTGAATGGTGGCCGTGGCCTGAGCCGGCGCGTCCGGGTCGGTGGTAAACAGGTACACCGTGGTTCCCAGTGCACCGTCAACACCCGCCAGGCACGCCACAGCGAACTGCCTGTTGTCACGGGCGAAAGACATCGCCGTGGGCGTCTCGGTGGTTTTGAACTGAAAAATATCGGTAAACATCGGGTCGTACACCGTCAAACCGCCCTGGGTAAACACCGCCAGCGTCCCGTTGGGGCTCATGGCGCACAGCTGGATGGGCTCCTGGGTGGTGTGCTGGAATAAATTTTTCGATCGGCTTTCCACTACAAGCTCCGTCCCCGCACGGTTGTACACACACAGGCGGGTGTTGCCCGCGGCCACTGCCGGCCGGGCGTAGGTGTGCTGGATGCGCCGCACCTCGTTGCCGTTGGCCGAAAGGATTACCACATCCTGGTCACCCACGGCTACCAGGCCGCCTGCAAAGGGCTTGGCGGAGACAAAACCCGTCAATTCCAATTCGGCGGGGAAACCCGGCCCGGGGGTGAGGGCGATGGTGACGGAATCATACACATCCCCCAGCAGGGACAGGGACGCGCCGTACAGGCCGGTAAAGTAGGCCAGCACACCCGCCAGCACCAGCACACACACGGCGGCAGCGCGCATCCGGCGCGCCCGGCGCTTGGCGCGGATGCGCTCGATGCGCGTCATCTGTGCCCTGGGCCGGACGGCCTGCGGGGCGGGCTGCGGCCGTCCGGTTTCTCCTGTATCGCGGCCGGGGCGCCGGGGGTCCCGCGGCGGGTTCGGCGTCATCAGCTCCATGGGCATCCTCTCCTAATAATTCACACGGTATAAAAACAGGCCTTTGGCGGGGGCCGTATCTCCGGCCCGGGCCCGGTCCCGCCCGGCAATCACCCGGGCCATCTCCCCGGGGGCCATGCGCCCTGCGCCCGCCTCCACCAGGGTGCCCACCAAAATGCGCACCATATTGTACAGGTAGCCGTCGGCGCAGATATGAAAGGTAATGTCCTCCCCTTCCCGCCGCACCCGGAAGAAATGCACCGTGCGCACAGTATCTTCCACGCTGCTGCCCGCGCTCATAAACGCGGCAAAGTCATGGGTCCCCTCTGCAAACCGGGCGGCCTGTGCCATGGCTCCGGCGTCCAGCGGGCGGCTTACCCGCCAGCTGTACTTCGCCCCAAACGGGTCGTCTACCGGGCTGTTGTGCAGCCGGTACAGATATTCCTTGCTGCGGGCGCTGTACCGGGCGTGAAAATCCTCCGGCACGGCCCGGGCCGCCTTGCACCGGATATCCGGCGGCAAAAAGCGGTTCACCGCCAAAGGCAGCTTATAGGGGTCGATGGCCTTTGGCTGAACATAGCTCACACAGTAGTTCAGCGCGTGCACTCCCGCGTCGGTGCGGGAGCACCCCTTCACCGGGGGCCGCGCGCCGTACAGGCTCTCCAGGCCGTCCTGCAGCACCTGGCACACCGTGCGGGCATTTTTCTGCACCTGAAAGCCGTGATAGGCCGTACCGTCAAAGGCCAGGGTCAAAAGCACATGCATGGGCCCACCTCACAGATGGATGCGCCCGCTGGCGCCGATCAGCGCCAGCACCGCAATGCAGACGGCTGCCATCAGCCAGTCGCGCCCGGTCATATGCAGCTGGCGCAGCCGGGTGCGGCCCTCGCCGCCGTGGTAGCAGCGGCACTCCATGGCCGTGGCCAGCTCTTCAGCCCGGCGGAATGCCGAGATGAACAGCGGGATCAGCACCGGTACCAGCGCCCGGATGCGCTGGCGCAGCGTGCCGGAATCCAGCTGGGCGCCGCGGGCTTTCTGGGCGTTCATGATCTTTTCGGTCTCGTCGATCAGCGTGGGAATGAACCGCAGCGCAATGGTCATCATCATGGCCAGCTCGTGCACCGGCAGGTGCAGCCGGGCCAGCGGCTTGAGCAGCCGCTCGATGGCGTCGGTGAGCACAATGGGGCTGGTGGTATAGGTGAGCAGCGACGTACCGGCGATCAGGCACACGATGCGCACGGCGATCATCACGGCATAGCGCACGCCCTCAGGGTAGATGCGCAGGAATCCCCATTGGAACAGCGGCCGGCCCGCGCCGGTCATCATAAACACATTCAGCACCGTTGTCAGCGCAATGATCGGCACAATGGGCTTGAGGCTTTTGGCGATCATTTTCAGCGGGATGCCCGCCACCAGGTACAGTGCGGCCAGGAATATCACCGCCAGGGACAGGCCCAGGAAATTGGAGCCCACGAACAGTATGATGATGTACGCAACGGTGAGCACCAGCTTCAGCCGCGGGTCCATCAGATGCAGCGGCGAATGGCCCGGGAAGTGCTGGCCGATGGTGATGTCTCTCAGCACGGCGCGCCGCCCCCTTCCCCGCCGGCGGCTTCCCGCCGGGCCTTTTCCGCCAGGATGGTCTTTACCGCATAGGGAATGGTGTATACGTCGGTGGGGATCTCCAGCCCCCATTCCTTCAGGCGCAGGAACACCTTGGTCACCTCCGGCACCGACAGCCCCAGAGCCAGCAGTTCCGGCGCCCGGGCAAACACTTTTTCGGTCTCGTCATACATGGCAATTTTCCCCGCATCCAATACCAGCACCCGGTCGGCATATTTGGCAATGTCCTCCATGGAGTGGCTGACCAGCACCGTGGTGGTGCCGGTCTGGCGGTGATATTCCTTCAGCTGGCCCAGAATAGTGTCCCTTCCCTCCGGGTCCAGCCCGGCAGCGGGCTCGTCCAGCACCAGCACCCGGGGCTCCATGGCCAGCACGCCCGCTATGGCCACGCGGCGCTTCTGTCCGCCGGACAGATCAAAGGGGCTTTTGTCCAGCCAGTCGTCTCCGATGCCGCAGAACGACGCCGCCCGGCGCACCCGGCGGTCCACTTCGGCATCATCCAGGCCCATGTTCCGCGGGCCGAAAGCAATGTCCTTGTAAACAGTTTCCTCGAACAGCTGGTATTCGGGATACTGGAACACCAGCCCCACCATAAAGCGGAACTTACGGATCTGGGACGGGTCTGCCCACAAATCTTCCCCGGCCACATACACATGGCCCCCCGTGGGCCGGTTGATGCCGTTGAAATGGCCGATCAGGGTGCTTTTCCCGCACCCGGTAGATCCGATGACGCCCACAAACTGCCCCTCTTCAATGGAAAAGCTCACATCGTCCAGCGCCACGGTGGCGTCGGGCAGCCCTTCGCCGTAAACATAGCGCAGATGCTCCACGCGCAGAATCTCACCCATGGGCCGGGGCCTCCTTTCCCGTCAGCAGTTTGTACAGCGCCGCAGCGCACTCATCCACACAGATCAGGTCCGGCGGCATGGGGCAGCCGGCGGCTGTCAGCTCATGGCACAGCTCGGCCGATTGGGGCACATCCAGGTGCAATGCCCGCACGGCCTCCACCTGGCTGAACACCTCCTTGGGCGTCCCCTCCAGGGCCACTTTCCCCCCGCTCATCACCACCACACGGTCGGCCTGGGCGGCCTCCTCCATGTAATGGGTGATGGCCACCACGGTGATGCCATGGTCCCGGTTCAGGCTGCGCACCGTGCGCATCACCTTTTCCCTGCCGATGGGGTCCAGCATGGCGGTCGCCTCGTCCAGCACCAGGCAGTCGGGCCGCATGGCAATAACGCCCGCAATGGCCACCCGCTGCTTCTGCCCGCCGGAAAGCTTGTGGGGCGCTTTTTCCCGGTACTTGTACACACCGGCCAGCTCCATGGCCTCATCCACCCGCCGGCGCATCTCGCCGGGTTCCACCCCCAGGTTTTCCAGGGCGAAGGCCACATCTTCCTCCACCACGGTGGCCACGATTTGGTTGTCCGGGTTCTGGAACACCATACCCACCTTCTGGCGGATATCCCACAGGCGGTCCTCGTCGGCCGTATCCATCCCCTCCACCAGCACTTTTCCGGCGGTGGGCAGCAAAATAGCATTGAAATGTTTGGCCAGCGTGCTTTTCCCGCAGCCGTTGGCCCCCAGCACCGCCAGGAATTCCCCTTTGTTCACCTGAACGGAAAGCCCGTCGATGGCCAGCCGCCCGCCCTCCTCATAGGCGAAGCGGATGTCCCGGGCTGTGAGCATCTCATCCATGCGCTTTCCTCAATCCTCTCTTTTTCCAAAGCCGGCCCCTCAGCGGGCCAGCCACCAGGCGGTGGCCCCGCAGGGCACCACGCCGCCGCTGGCCGTCACCGGCAGGCCGATCTCATCGCATTCGGTGCACCCGCCCCGCCCGTCCGCCACCCGGCGGCCCAGAATATAGGCCATCACGCTGGGAGACAGCCCCGTGGTATAGCTGTTGACGGCCACAAACAGGGCGTCCTCGCTCAGCACTTGGGCACACAGGTCAATCAGCCCGTCAATGCTGTCTTCCAGCTTCCACACCTCTCCCCCGGGGCCTCGGCCGTAGCTGGGCGGGTCCATGATGATGCCGTCGTAGCGCACGCCGCGGCGGATCTCCCGGGCCACGAACTTGGCGCAGTCGTCCACAATCCAGCGCACCGGCCTGTCCGCCAGGCCGCTGGCGGCGGCGTTCTGCCGGCCCCAGGCCACCATACCCTTGCTGGCGTCCACATGGCACACCCGGGCCCCTGCCGCCGCGCAGGCCAGCGTGGCGCCGCCTGTATAGCCAAACAGGTTCAGCACATTGGGTGTGCGGCCCCCGGCTGCGGCTGCCGCAATGATGCGGGCATAGGCGTCCCAGTTGACGGCCTGCTCGGGGAAAACACCGGTGTGCTTGAACCCAGTGGGGGACACCTCCAGGCGCAGGTCCCGGTAACGGATGGTCCAGCGCTGCGGCATGCTGCGCCGGTACTCCCACTTGCCGCCGCCGCTCTGGCTGCGGTGATATACCGCATTGGCTCGGGCCCACAGGGGGCTTTGCTCGGGCGTATGCCACACCACCTGGGGGTCGGGCCGCACCAGAATGGTGTCGCCCCATCGCTCCAGGCGGTTGCCCTTCGTGGCGTCGATCAGTTCGTAATCCTGCCAGCCGTCGGCTGCTCTCATGGTCCTTCTCCTTTTTGAAAGCGGCGCAGGCAAGCCGGCGCCCCTTAAAACTGAAATGATACACGAAAAATGTGTATATTTTATGGCGTTTTTCCTGCGGCCGTCATATCATCCCGTCCATCACCTGCTGGCCGTCGCCGCCGTCCCCGGCAGGGGGCTTCATCCCCAGATGGCTGTAGGCCGCCCGGGTGACGCAGCGCCCCCGGGGGGTACGGGTCAAAAAGCCCTGCTGCATCAGGTACGGCTCACACACATCCTCCAGCGTGACGGCCTCCTCCCCCAGGGCGGCGGCAATGGTTTCCAGGCCCACGGGCCCGCCGCCATACAGCTCGATGATGGCCCGCAGCAGGCTGCGGTCCATCTCGTCCAGGCCCTGCTCGTCGATGTCCATGCGCTGCAGCGCCAGGCGGGCCGTGGGGCGGTCAATGACGCCGCTGCCCTTCACCTGGGCGAAGTCCCGCACACGCTTAAGCAGGCGGTTGGCCACCCGGGGCGTGCCCCGGCTGCGGCGGGCCAGCTCCAGCGCGCCGTCTGCCTCGCAGGGGATATCCAGGATCCCCGCCGACCGGCGGATGATGCAGGCCAGTTCTTCTGGGGTATACAGTTCCAGCTTCAGCACCACGCCGAAGCGGTCCCGCAGGGGCGCGGTGATCTGCCCTGCCCGGGTGGTAGCGCCCACCAGGGTGAATTTGGGCAGGTTGATGCGGATAGACTGGGCCGAGGGGCCCTTGCCGATCATGATGTCCAGCGCGTAATCCTCCAAAGCGGGGTACAGCACTTCCTCCACCTGGCGGGACAGCCGGTGGATCTCATCAATGAACAGCACGTCCCCCTCCTGCAGGTTCGTCAGCAGGGCGGCCAGGTCGCCGGGCTTTTCAATGGCCGGGCCGCTGGTCACCCGGAACTGCACGCCCATCTCATGGGCCACAATGCCCGCCAGGGTGGTTTTGCCCAGGCCCGGCGGGCCGTACAGCAGCAGATGATCCAGCGGCTCTCCCCGGCGCCGGGCCGCTTCCAGGTATACTTTCAAATTCTCTTTGGCCTTCTCCTGGCCGATGTACTCATCCAGCCGGTGCGGGCGCAGGCTGCCCTCGGCGCCGTTTTCGCCGTCTTCCGGCTCAGCCGCAGGGCTCACCAGGCGCCCCTGTTCCATATAGGTGGTCTCCAGTGCCATGGGTTACCTCCTTTTCCCAATGCCCTGCAGTGCCAGGCGGATCAATTCCTGCACAGGCAGGCTCTCGTCCAGGCCGGCCAGGGCTGCGGCCGCCTCACTGCCCGAATACCCCAGGCTGACCAGGGCCGCCGATGCCTGGGCCATGGCCCCGGCAGGTGCCGGCGCCGCCGCCAGGGACGCCGCATCCACGCCGCCGCCGGCGAAAGCGCGGCCCACCTTATCCTTCAATTCCAGCACGATGCGCTGGGCCAGCTTCGGCCCCACGCCGGGGGCCACGGTGAAAGCCTTGTGGTCTGCCCCGGCTGCAGCCAGCGCGATGCGCTGGGGGCTGAGGGCGCCCAGGATGGACAGCGCCGCCTTGGGCCCCACACCGCTGATCGCCGTCAGCATGCGGAACATCTGGCGGCTGTCCTTGTCGGCAAAGCCGTACAGGGTGATGTCGTTTTCACTGATGCGCAGCTCGGTGTACAGGGTACACTGCTCGCCCACCGCAGGCAGCGCGCCTGCGGCCGATGTGGGGATACGGGCCAGGTAGCCCACCCCGCCGCAGCCGACCACCGCCAGCTCCGGCGTCTTTTCCAGCAATTTCCCCATCAGGCAATCAATCATGTCTTTCCTCCTGCCGCTTGGCGGCTTTTACGGCCAAAAAAGGGGTAGCCCCCCGGTTGGTACATCGTTGGGATGCAGTTGGCTCGCGGTTGAATCGCCGTGGAAAACTCAGTCATATCCCAGCAGCTGGCGGCGGGTCTTGGCCAGCCCGTACTGCCGCGAACCGCTGGAATAAGCATGGCACACGGCGATGGCCAGCGCGTCGGCGGTGTCGTCGGGCTTGGGCACGGCGGGCAGTTTCAGGATGGTTTTGGTCATCTCCTGCACCTGCTTTTTGCCGGCCTTCCCGTAGCCGGTGACAGCCTGCTTTACCTGCATGGGGGTGTATTCAAACACAGGCACCCCCGCCTGCCGGGCGCACAGCAGCAAAACGCCCCTGGCCTCGGCCACCGCCATGGCCGTGGTCTGGTTGTGCTGGTAAAACAGCGATTCCATTGCCACCGCCTGGGGCTGTGCCTGGCCCAGCAGCTGGGTCATATCGGTGTAGATCTCCAGCAGGCGCTCTTCGAACCGGGTATGGGCGCGGGTGGTGATGGCCCCGTACTGCGCCGGTGAAAACCGGCCTTTTTCATAATCCAGCACGCCGAAACCCACAATAGCGTAGCCCGGGTCGATACCCAAAATGCGCACGGCCGCCCCTCCTTTCCGGCTGCAGGCCCTTGTTTCCACAATACATCCATTTTAACTTATACAGTATAGCATAATTTGCCGCTTTGGACAATACAACTGAAGAGGGGCAGGCCGCATGCGTCTCCTGTGCGGCCGCTTGAAAGTGAGGGATGGGCTATGCTGGATACGCTGGGGGCTTTGATCCGCGCACTGGATCGCTGGATATGGGGTGCGCCCATGATTCTGCTGCTGATGGGCAGCCATGTTTTCCTGACCGTGCGCACCGGCTTTATCCAGCGCAAGACGGCCGCCGCCATCCGCCTGTCGGTGGCACGGGACCCGGAGGCCCCGGGGGATGTAAGCCCTTTTGGAGCCCTGGCCACGGCCCTGGCGTCCACCATCGGCACGGGCAACATTGTGGGCGTGGGCACGGCCATCGCCCTGGGCGGGCCGGGCGCGGTGCTGTGGTGCTGGCTGACGGGTGTGCTGGGCATGGCCACCCAGTACGCCGAGAGCCTGCTGGCGGTGCGCTACCGGGTGCAAAGCGCCGACGGGCGGCTGCTGGGCGGCGCCATGTATGTGCTGGACCACCGGCTGCACCGGAAGCGGGCCGCCCGGGCCTTTGCACTGTTCACTGTGCTGGCAGCTTTCGGCGCCGGATGCGGCGTACAGGTAAGCGCCATCGCCGCCGTTCTGCGGGACGGCTGGCATATCGCCCCCGCCAGCGTAGGCGTGCTGGTGAGTACGGCAGTGGCCCTGGTAATTTTCGGCGGCGTGGGGGCCATCGCCCGGGTGTGCCAGCGGCTGGTGCCGCTGATGGCCCTGGCCTACATGGGCGGGTGCGCCGCGCTGCTGGCGGTGAACCGGCAGTGGGTATGGCCGGCGCTGTGCTGGATGGCCCGGGAGGCCTTCATCCCCGGGGCCGCCGCCGGGGGCCTGCTGGGCGGCGGCATCCTGGCGGCGGCCCGGGCTGGCGTGGCCCGGGGGCTGTTCAGCAACGAGGCAGGCATGGGCTCGGCGGCCATTGTGGCGGCCGCAGCCCGCTGCCGCAACCCGGTGCGCCAGGCCCTGGTGGCCTCCACAGCCACTTTCTGGGACACGGTGGTGATGTGCCTGGTGACAGGCGGGGTACTGGTGAGCGGCCTGCTGGCCGACCCCACCCTGGCCGCGGCGGATGGCGGCGGGCTGACGGCCGGGGTATTTGCCCAGCTGCCCGCGGCCGGGCCGCTGATCCTGACCGGCGGTATGGTACTGTTCGCCTTTTCCACCATCTTGGGCTGGAGCTACTTCGGCGAGCGGGGCGCCGAATACCTGTGGGGCACCCGGGCGCTGAAGCCCTACCGTGCGGCGCTGTGCGTCTGCGCGCTGGTATCCGCCCTGGTGCGCATGGACACCGCATGGGCCCTGGCGGATGTTCTGAACGCCCTGATGGCCCTGCCCAATCTGGCGGCGGTGCTGGCACTGCACAAAGAAGTGGCCGCCGAGACACACCGCTGGCTGGCACATCTGGACGAGCGGGACCTTCGCCGGCCGCCGCGCCTGGACCCGGGGGAAACTGCGGCGGCAAAGTGCACGGCGCAGGCGCCGTAGATAGAGAAAAGCACGACGGTTTCCGTCGTGCTTTTCCATGTCTCTCTGCTTGGGTTGAAAAAACCCGGGCATCGCGCTTCAGCGCTTTCCCTTGTCGTAGATCTCGCCCAAGGCGCGGGGGCTGCGGTTGTTTTTGGAGAAGAACACCAGCAGCAGCAGCGTCAGCAGGTAGGGCAGGATCATAATAAGGTCCGAATAAGTGCTGGGCATGCCCAGCACCTGCACCAGGCGGTAGCCGCCGGAACGGGCAAAGCCGAACAGCACGCAGGCCCAGAAGGTGGGCAGGATCTTCCAGTTGCCGAAGATCATGGCCGCGATGGCCAGGTAACCGTAGCCCACATAGATGCTGGAAGAGTAGTTGGCAAAGATAGAATAGGCAAAGCACATGCCGCCCAGGCCGGACAGCGCGCCGGAGAGCATGACGGCAATATACCGGATGCCCGCCACATCGCCGCCGGCGGCGTCCACCGCGCTGGGGTTGTCGCCGCAGGCGCGCAGGCGCATGCCGAAGGTCGTTTTGTACAGCAGGTAATAGGCCGCCAGCGCCACCAGGAGGATGATGACTTCGAAGGGATACACATTGGTGAAAAAGCCGCCCAGCACCGGAATGCTGCTGAGCACCGGCACGGTAAACCGGCTGCTGACGGACAGCACGAAACGATCGGACGAGGCGCCGAACACACTGGTATTGATCTGGCTGGTGAGGAAGTCTGTCAGTGCCATGGCAATGATGTTCACCACCACGCCGCTGATCACCTGATTGGCCTTGAACTTGATGCACAGCACCGCGTGGAGCAGCGCATACAGGCCGCCGCCGACCATGGCCACCAGCAGCGAGAGGTACATAGGCAGCTGGGACGATGCCGCAAACAGCGACGAGGTGCAGGCCACAAACAGCGCGCCGAAAAAGCCGCCGGCGCCCAAAAAGCCCTCCAGGGCCAGGTTGGTGACGCCGCTGCGTTCGCTGTAAATGCCGCCCACGGCGATGATGAACAGCGGCATCGCAAAGGCCATGCCGTCAATGATGATCGTACTCACTTCTCATCGCCTCCCTTCCCGGCTTTGCCCGCTTCACGGGCTTCTTCCTCCACAGACACCCTGGCCATATGCAGCTTGTAGCGCACAAAAGCGCCGCAGGCCGCAAACAGCAGCATCAGGCCTGTGATCACCGAGCCGATCTCCTGATCGACACTGACGGCGGAACTCATATAGGTACTGCCTTTGCTGATGACCGTGATGAGGAAGGAAGAGAACACGATGCCGATGGGGTTGGCGTTGCCCAGCAGGCTGACAGCGATGGAGTCATAGCCGAGGTCTGCCAGCACCCGGGGCTGGATGGAACCCAGATAGCCCAGGTAGTAAGTGACGCCCGCCAGGCCCGCCAGCGCGCCGGAGGTCATCATGGCTTTCATAATGGTGCGCCGCACATTGATGCCTGCATATCTGCTGGCCCTGCCGTTAAAGCCCACGGCTTTCAGTTCATAGCCGAACTTGGTGAAATTGATGAAATAGTGCATCACGGCCACGGCCACCAGCGCCAGCAGAAAGCCCAGGGGGATTACCGTCTTATAATCGCCGATCATCACGTCCTGCAGCGTCAGGCGCGAAGCGTCCGACACCACATTGGACTGGCGCGTGATGGGGTTGGTGTAAAAAGACAGGATGAAAAAGCTGAGCAGATACTGCAGGATGTAGTTGATCATGATGGCTGAGACCACTTCATTGATATTGAAGCGGTGTTTCAGGTAACCGATCAGCCCGCCCAGCAGCGCGCCCACCACTACGCCGATGAGGATGACCAGGGGTTTGGCCACCACGGCGGGCAGAGGGGAATAGCCCACGGTGATGGTGGCAATGAAGCCGGACAGCAGCATCTGCCCGGACACGCCGATGTTGAACAGGCCCGCCTTGAAGGCCACGGCCACAGCCAGGGCCGCGAAGATCATGGGCGTCCAGTTGTCCAGATAACTGAGGAAATCGGTGAACATGCCGCGGCCACCGGCATAATTCTCTTTGGGGAACAGGCCGCAGCCCTGCAGAAAAGCCGCAAATGCCTCGATGGGGTTTTTGCCCAGAATCAGGAAGATGATTGTGCCCGCGATGAGGCCCAGCAGCACTTCCAGCAGGGGGATGGTGATGTTCTGGCGCTTCTCGCTGCCCATCACGGCGAGGAACGCTTTTTTCATACTGTTCTTTTTCATGTTGTAACACCCATCATATAATTGCCCACCTGATTGACCGTCAGGTTTTGCACCGGGGCTGTTTTCAGCAGCTGGCCGCTGAAGATGACGCCGATGGTGTCGGCCAGCTTCATCACTTCGTCCAGCTCCAGCGAGATCAGCAGGATGGCACGGCCCTTGGCGCGCTCGGCCAGGATCTGGCGGTGGATATTCTCAATGGCGCCGATGTCCAGGCCGCGGGTCGGCTGCACAAAAATGGTCAGCTTGCCCTGCTGGTCCAGCTCCCGGGCAACGATGGCCTTTTGCTGGTTGCCGCCGCTCATGCTGCGCACCACGGTGTCTGCCCCCTGGCCCGAGCGGATATCGTAGGCGCCGATCAGTTCCTGGCTTTTCCGGCCGAACGCCTCGCGGTGCAGCCGGCCCCGCACACAGTAGGGCGGGCGGTAATAACTTTTCAGCAGCAGGTTTTCCGCCAGGGTGAAATCCATGATCATGCCGGTATTCTGCCGGTCTGCCGGGATATAGGCCATGCCGGCCTCGTTGCGCTGGCGCACACTGGCGCGGGTGATATCCTCGCCGTCCAGGCGGATGGTGCCCGCAGCGGCATCGGCCATGCCGGCGATGGCGTCGGCCAGCTCATCCTGGCCGTTGCCCGACACGCCTGCCACGGCGAAGATCTCCCCTTCCCGGATGGAGAAGGACACGTCCTTCACCACGGGGAAGCCATTTGCGTTCTTCACGGTGAGGTGCTCCACCTGGAGCACTTCCCTGCCGAAGTGCGGGGGCTCTTTTTCCATCTCGTTGCTCACTTCGCGGCCCACCATCATATAGGCCATCTGGTGGGTGCTGGTGGCGGCCACATCGCAGGTGGCCACCAGCTTGCCGCGGCACAGCACGGCGCAGCGGTCTGCCACCTGCTTGATCTCCTCCAGCTTATGGGTGATGAGGATGATGGTTTTGCCCGCATCCCGCAGGCTGCGGATGACCCCCAGCAGGGATTCGATCTCCTGCGGCGTCAGCATGGCGGTGGGTTCGTCGAAAATCATAATTTCCGCTTCGCGGTACAGCATTTTCAGGATCTCCACCCGCTGCTGCACCGAGACGGTCAGATCTTCGATTTTGGCCCGCGGGTCCACTTCCAGGCCATACTTTTCCGACAGTGCCGCAATTTTGCCGTCGGTGCCCTTGATATCCACCACAGGCAGGATGCCGCCCAGACGCTTTTTGGGTTCCAGCCCCAGGACGATGTTCTCGGTGACGGTAAAATTGGACACCAGCTTGAAGTGCTGGTGCACCATGCCGATGTTCAGCTTGGTGGCCTGATTGGGCGAAGAGATGCGCACCTTTTCGCCCCGGATGTAGATTTCGCCGGCATCCGGCTCGTACATACCGAAAAGGATGCTCATCAGCGTGGATTTGCCCGCGCCGTTCTCACCCAGCAGGGCGAATATCTCGCCCTTGTTGATGGACAGGCTGATGTCGTCGTTGGCCACGATGCCCGGGAACCGCTTGGTGATATGGCGCATTTCAATGATGGGTGTGCCGGCGGCCGATTCGTTCATGGTCAATGGATACCCCCCTTTTCATGACTGATAAACAGATAAAAGGTTGCCCCACTGTGCGGTGAGGCAACCTTTGGCGTACAGGCGGATACTTAGGCCAGGCCGGGGAAATCGTCGGGCGTATAGCCGTTGAAGTTGGCGGCGGGCACGATGGTGCCGTCCTTCACCAGAGCCATGCACTCCTCCATAGCGGCCAGGGCCTCGTCGCTGAGCTGCTGACGGCCCTCGGCGCTGACAAAGCCGGTGGAATCGGTGTCGGCCTTCAGCAGCTGGGTGCCGCCTTCGAAGGTGCCGTCCACAATCTTGTTCAGCTCGCGCTCCACGGCCACGTCCATGCACTTCAGGCTGGAAGTCAGCACCACGTTGGAGTCGCCGTTGACACCGTCGTCATACTGGTCGGCGTCGCAGCCGATGAACCAAACGCCCTCAGCTTCCTTTACGGCGCTCAGCACGCCGTTGCCAGAGTCGCCGGCGGCGGCGAACAGCACGTCGCAGCCCTCGTCGATCAGCGCACGGGCGATGACCTGCGCGGTGGCCACGTCACCGAAGGAGCCCACATAGTTGCCGCCCACATCGTTGTTCTGGATGTCGGTGCCGGCATAAGCGGGGATCTCCACCACTTCGGCGCTGGTGCCGTAGTGGGCGTTGGCATAATTCACGCCGGATTCAAAGCCGTACTGATAGTTCACGTTGCTCTCGTAGGCGATGCCGTGCACGGAAGCGACCTTGCCCGTCTGGGTTGTCATGGCGGCGGCCAGGCCGGCAAAGAAGCCGCCCTCCTGCTCAGCGAACATCAGGCCGGTGACGTTGGGCAGGTCCACCGCATTGCCTTCGGCATCGGTAGCGGCGGAGTCGATCAGGATGAAGTACTTGTCGGGGTTCTCCTCGGCCAGGGTGCCGATGCCGGCGAACTGGAAGCCGGGGGTGACGATGACATCATAGTCAGCCACCACGTCGGCCACAGCCTGCAGGGCAGCGGTAGAGTCGCCGGTGGGCTCCATGATATCGGTGACGGTATCGATGTTGCCGCGGGCCTCGATGAAGTTCAGAACGCCCTCATAGGTGTTCTGAATGAAGGAGCCGTCGTCCACGCCGGCGGCAGTGGACACCAGCACGATGTTGAGGCCTTCCTCGCCGGTGGAAGTCTCGGAACCGGAAGCGGCCTGGGAGACGGAACCAGCCTCGGAAGCCGGGGTGGAAGCCGCAGCGGAGGAGCTGGAAGCGGAACCGCCGCAGGCGGCCAGGCTCAGCAGCATCGCAGCAGCCACAAACAGACTTGCGAACTTTTTCATGTTTCTATCACCTTTTTCCAAATTTATCCCCTGGGGGATCAATTATCAGTTTATCATGTTTACACGTTTTAGGCAATATCTTTACCGGCTATTTCGGCTTTCCGCGTGAAATTTTCCGCGGAATTCCGGCGAAAAGAACGGTATGTGCCCTGCGAAAGCGCATTTTGTCGCTTTACGCGCACAGCCGTACCACTTTATTGCGCACAGGTCTCCCCGGTGAGCGCGGCGATCTGCGCGGCATAAGCCGGATACCGCGCCAGCAGTTCCTGCCGGCAGCCGTGGGTATAGCAGGCCGGGGTATAGCCCGGGCACATGGTTGTGCCCAGCAGTGCCCAGGCGCCGCCCGGCGCCAGGCGGCTGCCCTGCCACACGCCGGCTTCCACGGTGTGCTGTACCGCCTGCCCGGCGGCCAGGTCCTGCCCCAGAACAGTCACGCGGCCCGTCCCGTCGGGCAGCAGCTCACACAGCTCCACCGGGTCTCCCAAATAGAAATGGTATACTTCATCCCCCGTGAGCCGATGCAGATGGGAGAAGGAGTTGGCCGTGAGCAGGTAATAGATGGCCGTGCCCGCCGGCGCGCCGTCCAGCGCGCGGGGGCTGGCGTAGGTCTGCCGGTGCATGCCGCCCTCTCCTTCCAGGGGGACAAGGCCCAGCAGGCGGATCACCTGCCCGGCTGTCAGCGGCGCGCTCACAGGCCCACCTCCCCCACATCCGTCCAGGCGGAACCGTGTTTGGCGCTTTCATAGATGGCACTGCAGGCAGCGGCAATGGCCGCGCCCTGGCGGAAGGTGGGGTAATCGCCTGTTTGCCGGCCGGCGGCAATGGCCGCGTACACATTCTTCAGCAGGGTGATAAAAGTGTCGTCGAATCCGTTGCCGAAGCTGAACACCTGGGTATTCACCCCTTCGCCCTTGCGGGCGGTGTGCAGCAGGTTGTTGTCCTCCTCGTTCCACCACAGGCTGCCGTACTGGCAGGTGACCTCCAGCGTCAGGCGGTTGCCGCGGCCGGGGCTGATCTCCGACAGGAGCACATTGCCCAGCGCACCGTTTTCATATCGGATGGTGACGGCGGCTGCGTCCTCGGTGTGGATCTGGATGGGCTGGCCCTCCACGCCGCCGCCGGCGGGGTACATCAGGCCGTCCTTCAGCACGCGGTCCTCGTGGAAGCAGCCGAACACAGCGCTGACGGCCGTGGCACGCAGGCCCGTGAGCCAGCCGGCCAGATCCAGCCAATGGCTGCCGATCTCGCTGACGGCGCGCATGCTGCCCGCCAGTTTTTCATCATAGCGCCAGTCCAGCGGGGCGGGAAAGGCGTTGAATTCCTGCAGATAGTTGCCGTGCACCAACAGCACCCGGCCCATCCGGCCGGAATCCAGGATCTCTTTGGCTTTCTGACAGGCCATGTGATAGCGCACATTGAACGTCAGCGCGCACACCCTGCCGGAGTGCTCGGCCAGGTCGGCCAGGGCCACGGCCTCGGCCGGATCGAAGCACAGGGGCTTTTCACACAGCACGTGTTTGCCGTGTTCCAGGAAATAGCGAACCATCTGCCCGTGGGTGCTGGGGGGCGTGCAGATGTGTACCGCGTCGATATCCGGCGCCAGGGCCAGGGCCAGGTCTGTTCCGTACACGGGGATATTCCACTGCCGGGCAAAGCGCTGGGCGCTGTCGGCATGGGCGGTGACCACCGCCCCCACCTGTACGCCGCAGGCCGCCAATGCCGCAGCGTGCACGCGGCCGCTGAAGCCCGCGCCGATGATGGCTGCTTTCATGAGGTTCACGCTCCTTTTTCCATTTGGGGTTTCCTTTGGGATTTGATTCCGCATGGGCAGAAAAACGGGGCTGCACCGAATTCCGCCGCACCGGCAGTGCGAAAGGCGCCCGGCTTCGGGGCTGCAGCGGGACGCCTCGGCGGAAAGGGTGCGTGTTTTCAGACCTCCACGCGGATGACGGTTTCCAGCGCGATGGTGATCTGCTGCTCCTGGGCCTTGGCCATGGCCTCGGGGTAGTGGTCGAACTGTTCGCTGCCCACGAACTCGAAGCAGGGGCCGTCGGCGGCGCAGATGCAGCCGGATTTGACACCCTTCAGCGAGCAGGTGACGAACAGCATGGCGGCCTCGTTTTCAAAGGCCAGGCAGCCGGCGTCGGCCATCACCCGGTTATTGGTGGGGATGACGCCCTTGTAGAAAATGCCGCCGGTAGAAATGATGCCCGCTTTGTACCAGGCATCGGTTTTGGCTGCCTCGTCCAGCATCAGCTGCACCACATCATACGAGGCCACAGCCGGATAGGACTGGGGAATCAGCTGGGCGGTGACGCCGTCTTCGCGGCAGGCGGCGGTGGCGATGATCAGCGCGCCCTGGGGCATGCCGGGCTGCAGGGTGCCGCAGGTGCCCACGCGGATAATGACCCTGGCGCCGCCCAGGATCAGCCCTTCAAAGGATACATGGGCGCCGGCCGCGCCCACGCCGTGGCTGGATACGGTGACGGGCACACCCTTATAGGTGCCGTTGAAAGTCCAGAACTCGCGGCTTTTGGCCACCACCTGCATATGATCCAGGCGGGAGGCGATCTTCTCGGCGCGGGCAGGGTCTCCGCACACCAGCACCCGGGGGGCGATGGTGTCATAGGGCAGGTCGATGATGGGAATGATTTTTTCCTTTTCCATGGCAATGCTCCTTCTTTCCGCATGTGCGTGTTTGCGTTTCGGTTGAAGCGCAGGCGGCACGCCGCCCTGCGTTTTCTCCATCATACCACATTTTCCCCTTCGATTCAACGCGCACGGCCTGCCTGTGCGCCCGTGCACCGTTTTCTTGCGCGGGGGCGCGGGGTGTGCTATACTGCAAATAAGAGAAACCACCCTGCGCAACTGCATGCAGGCAAAGGAGGCCGCACTATGGAAAATTTACAGCAAGTGACCCACATCGACAACGTCCGCCTGGCTGAGGACGGCAGCGCCGTCATCTACATCGACCAGACCCAGCTGCCGGGCCGTACCATTTATAAAGAAGCCCGCCAGCCCCGGGAGATGTACGACGCCATCTACCAGCTGCAGGTGCGCGGCGCGCCCTGCATCGGTATTTTCGCCGCCTACTCTATCGCCGTGCTGGCAGCCGGGATCGACGCGCCGGATTTTGATTCCTTCTACGCCGAATACAAAAAGCAGAGCGACTACCTCAATTCCTCCCGGCCCACTGCTGTGAATTTGAGCAAGCAGCTGGCCCGCATGGACGCCTGCTGCCGGGCCAACGCCGGCGCGTACCGCACCGGCCTGCTGGAGGCCCTGCGTGCCGAAGCCCGGGCCATCCATCAGGAAGACATCGACATGTGCTACGCGATCTCGGACTATGGCCTTTCCCTGCTGAAGGACGGCGACACAGTACTGACCCACTGCAACGCCGGCCCCCTGGCCACCAGCCGTTACGGCACCGGGCAGGGGCCCTTCTACCTGGCCAAGGAGCGCGGCATGGACATCAAAGCCTACGCCGATGAGACCCGGCCCCTGCTGCAGGGCGCCCGGCTGACCAGCTATGAGCTGCAGAAAGCCGGGGTGGATGTGACGCTGATCTGCGACAATATGGCCAGCATGGTGATGAAGCAGGGCAAGATACAGGCCTGCATGGTGGGCTGCGACCGGGTAGCGCGCAACGGTGACGCCGCCAATAAGATCGGCACCAGCGGCGTGGCGGTGCTGGCCAAATACTACGGCATCCCCTTCTATGTGCTGGGGCCGTCTTCCACCATCGATTTCACCTGTCCCACCGGCGACGACATTGAGATCGAGCTGCGGGACCCGGACGAAATCAAAACCAAATTCTACGCCGAGCCCGTGGCCCTGCCGGAGGTGAAGTGTTACAACCCCGCCTTTGACGTGACCGACCACAGCCTGATCACCGCCATCGTCACCGAACGGGGCATCTGCTACCCGCCCTTCGACGAGAGCTTCCGCAGGCTGTTCCCCGAGCAGTACGCCGCCGGAGAAAAGGAGGTGCCCGGGAAATGAGCGCCTATCCCACCGACGCCGAGGCCAAGCGGGACATTTTGGACATCGGCAAAAAGCTGTACGAGCGGGGCTTCGTGGCCGCCAACGACGGAAACCTGAGCGTGCGCGTGGGTGAAAACGCCGTGTGGGCTACGCCCACGGGTGTCTCCAAAGGGAGCATGACCGAGGACATGCTGGTGAAGCTGGACCTGGACGGCCGCGTGCTGGAAGGCTCGGCCAAGCCCTCCTCCGAAGTGAAGATGCACCTGCGCATTTATAAAGAGCAGCCCCAGATGCGGGGCGTGGCCCACGCCCACCCGCCCTTTTCCACTACCTTTGCCGCTGCGGGCCTGCCGCTGGACGAGGGGCTGATCCAGGAGACCGTTGTGCTGGTGGGCACGGTGCCTGTAGCACCCTACGCGGTGCCCGGCTCGGCCGCGCTGGCGGACAGCGTGGCGCCTTTCTGCAAAGATTACAGCGCGCTGCTGCTGGAGCACCACGGCCTGGTGACCTGGGGCAAGAGCCTGCAGCAGGCCTATTTTTTCCTGGAAAGCGCCGAGGCCCTGGCCCGGGTGATGCTGTACACCCGGCAGCTGGGGGCGGACCATCTGCTGACGGAAAGCCAGATCGACAGCCTGATCGCCCTGCGGCCCGGCTGGGGCGTGGACCTTCACCGCGGCGGCCGGCCCAAGGGCCGGCCCGACCCCTGATGCCGCCGGCTTCCTGCGGGGGCGATGCCTGCCTTGAAAATGTGAAATTTGCCGAAAGGGCTGGACAAAGCGCCGCAAACATGGTATATTATTGCCCAAACAAATAAAAGTTGATAGAGGCGCGGTGCGGATGAGTACCCGGCGGAGGCGGCAGCCTGTGAAACCGGAGAAAGGCCAAACCGCCGAAACAAGGAGCCGGGCACGGCTTTTTGGTTGGGCATGGAGAGAATATCCCCATGACTCCTGCACCGGCTGCAGGCCGGTGCAGAGGAGCTATCGGTGATGACAGTCCCCTGAAAGCGGAAAGTTGCATCGATAGATGCAACTTTTTTTGTTGCCGAAAAAGCACGCCTGCGGCGCGGGCAGCGGCTGAAACCGCGCCGGCCGCAGGGCCAAGGAAAGGGGAACGGAACAATGGAACAAAATCAACTGCAGCGGCGCGCCGCCGCCCTGGCCTCGGAACAGACCGAGCTGCGGCGGGAGGTAGGGCTGTTCGGCGGGGTATCCGTGCTGGCGGGTATCATGATCGGCAGCGGCATTTTCTACATCGGCGGCATTGTGCTGGAGCGCAGCGACATGAGCCTGGGCCTGGCGCTGCTGGTGTGGGCCGCGGGCGGGCTGGTGACGCTGATGAGCGGCATCTGCTTCGCCGAGCTGGGGGCCATGATGCCCCGGGCAGGCGGCAGCTACGTGTACCTGCGGGAGGCCTACGGCGAGCGGGTGGCCTTCATGAGCGGTTTTTCCAACTTCATCCTGGGCTCCTCGGGTTCCAACGCGGCGCTGGCAGTGGCCTTTTCAGCGGCCATTTCCAGCTTGCTGCCCATGGGGGATCTGACGGGCAAGGTACTGGCCACATTGATGATCGCCGCGCTGACAGCGGTGAACATCTTCGGCATCAAACTGGGCAGCCGCATCCAGAACCTGTTCATGGTGCTCAAGCTCTTCCCCATCATTGCCATCCTGGTGTGCGGGCTGGCCATGGGCCGGCAGACGCCGGATTTGGGGATTATCCCGGCTTCGAACCCGGGCTTCGGGCAGGTCTGCAGCATGATCGCCTACGGGGTGGTGGCCACCATGTGGGCCTTTGAGGGGTGGACCAACCTGAACGGCATCGCCGAGGAGATCAAGCAGCCCAAGAAAAACCTGCCCCTGGCGATCATTGTGTCCATTGTAGGCGTGACGGCGCTGTACCTGTTGTTCAACTTCGCCATTTACCGGGTTTTGCCCTATGACGCCATTACCGGCATGATCGCCGCGGGAGACTACTACCTGGGCACTGCAGCGGCCCGCAGCCTGTTCGGCGACGCGGGCATGGTGCTGGTGGGCGTAGCCATGGTGCTGGCCATCTTCAACAGCCTGAACGGGTGCATCATGGTGTTCCCGCGCACCTACTACGCCATGGCCAAAGACGGCGCCTTCTTCAAGGGGCTGGCGAAAATCCACCCCGTGTACAAGACGCCGGTGAACGCGCTGCTGGTGTCGGGCGCCATTTCCATCGCCCTGGTATGGGCGCGCAACCTGAACCAGCTGACCAGCCTGGTGGCCATGTGCGGCATCATCTTCAACGGCATGACCTTCTTCGCGGTGATTCTGCTGCGCAAGAAATATCCGACTTTGGACCGCCCGTACAAGGTGTGGGGCTACCCGGTGCTGATCATCGTCATCTGCCTGGTGATGGTGGGGCTGATGCTCAACACCCTGATGGAGGATCCTGCAACCGCGCTGATCGGCCTGCTGGTGCCGCTGGTGGGGCTGGGCATTTATGAATTCGGTTTCAAAAAGAGCCGCGAAGCGGCACTGGAAAAGGAGAATTGAGGATATGATCACTGCAATTGTCAACGGCAACATCTATGTGCGGCGCGGGCAGTTCGCCCGGGCGATGCTGATTGAGGACGGGATGATCCGCCTGGTGGGCACCGAGGAGGAAGTGCGCGCCGCCGCCCCTGCCGGCGCCCAGATATACAACGCCCAGGGCCATACCATCGTGCCCGGCTTCAACGATTCCCACCAGCATCTGGCCATGGTGGGCAGCATGCTGGAAGACATCCAGCTGCTGGGAGCCGGCAGCATTGCCCAGGTGCAGCAGATCACCCGGGCGTACATCGATGCCCGCCGGCCCGCCCCGGGCACCGTGCTGCACGGCATGGGCTGGAACCAGGACTACTTCACCGACGAGCACCGCCTGCTGACCCGGTGGGACCTGGACGCCGTGTCCACCGAGTACCCCATCATTCTGGAGCGCGCCTGCGGGCACATCCTGACGGCCAACACCGCCGCGCTGGAACGGGCAGGCATTACCCCCGAGACCCAGCCCGCCGCCGGCGGCGCCTTCGATTACGATGAACAGGGGCGGCTGACAGGCGTGGTGCGGGAGAACGCCTGCCGCCAGGTGCTGGACATCATGGCGGCCAAAACCCCCGCCCAGGTGGCCCAGACCCTGCGCACGGCCATGGCCCATGCCGCCGAATGCGGCGTGACCAGTGTACAGACCATGGACCTGCGCCCCGGTGACTGGCGCGGGACCCTGGAGGCCTACCGCATGGTGCAGGCCGAGCAGCCCACCCTGCGAGTGTACCACCAGTGCAACTTCATGACGCCGGAAGCATTCCGGGAATTTCTGGACGCGGGCTACCGCACCGGCCAGGGGGATGCCTTCAACAAGATCGGCCCGCTGAAGCTGTTTGTGGACGGCAGCCTGGGCGCACGCACCGCCCTGATGCGCCGCCCCTACCAGGACGACCCGTCCACCGCGGGCATTGCCACCCTGACGCCGGCCCGGCTGGACGAGCTGGTGCAGATGGCCGCGGACAACGGCTGCCAGGTGGCCGTTCACGCCATCGGCGACGGCGCCATCCAGCGGGTGCTGGATAGCTACGGCAAAGTGTGCACCGGGGGCGAGAACCCCCTGCGCCTGGCCGTTATCCACTGCCAGATCACCGACCGGCCGCTGCTGGAGCGCTTTGCCAAAAATGACATTCTGGCCCAGGTGCAGCCCATCTTCCTGCATTACGACATGACCGTGGTGGAGGACCGCGTGGGCAGAGAGCTGGCCGCCACCAGCTACGCCTTCCGCACCATGAAGCAGCTGGGCATCCACATGAGCTTCGGCACCGATTCGCCGGTGGAGGACATGAATGCCATCGACAACCTGTACTGCGCGGTGACGCGGAAGAACCTGAAGGGCGAGCCTGCGGGCGGGTTTTACCCCGAGGAGCGGGTGGATATTTACGACGCCGTGGACGCTTATACCACCGAGAGCGCCTACTGCAGCTTTGAAGAGGGCGTGAAGGGCCGGCTGATGCCCGGCTATTACGCCGACCTGGTGGAGCTGAGCGAGAGCATCTTCACCCTGCCCGCCGACGAGCTGCGCCGCACCCAGGTACTGGCCACCATGGTGGACGGCCGGTTTGTGTACCGGCGCGGATAAACGCCCGCCGGCCTGAGACAAGACAGCGCCAACAGATGCAAACGGTCCCACCGGCCAGGCCGGTGGGACCGTTTGCACAAAGGGGCTTGTAAGCGCAAAAATCCCCCGGGCCTTCCGGCCCGGGGGAATGTGCTGGTGCGCGGTAACGGACTCGAACCGCTGACCCCCTGCACGTCAAGCAGGTGCTCTACCAGCTGAGCTAACCGCGCACATCATATGACAGCTTTATTATTATATCAGCTTTTCCCGCAAAATGCAAGAACTATTTTTGGCTTTTCGGCAAATCGCACGGGCGCACCGCCTTGACGGCCGCTTTGTAAGCTGCTTTACTGCAGCGCCCCGCGCCAAATGATAGATTATTATAAAATAGGAAGGTATGGCTGGCAGCGCCCGGCCAAAGGCTTCTGGAGAAAAAGGAGTGACGGACATGTATGATTTAAGGATCGTGGTAGAAGAAATCAAGGGCTTCTGCGACCTGCCCATGCACGTGGGTGACTACTTTGAAGTGCATGCCGGGCGCATCATCGTGCCGCCGGGCCAGCATATCTGCATGTGGGCCCTGCAGAGCCTGATGCCTTTCTTCCCGGTGAAACAGCGGGAATCCAAAGAGGAGAACGATTGGATCCCCTACACCAAGCGCATCTGCTGCCCGGACCCCAACGGCATGGTGATTTACCGCATCGACCGCATCGGCGATGAAAACGACGGCAAAGAACAGGTGCGCGAGCGCATGCTGCCCGAGGCCAGCCTGTGTACCGGATGCCGCGCCTGCGAGGCGGTGTGCCCGGTGGGCGGTGTCCGCATTGAGGAGTCCGATGAAGAGGGACAGCCGCGCTTTTCCCCCAAAGTGTGCCGCCAGTGCGGCAATGCCCAGTGCATGAATGCCTGCCCCACCGGCGCCCTGCATAAGGACCCGAATACCAAAGCCCTGCTGGTGGACAAGGAGAAATGCGTGGGCTGCCGGAAATGTGCGGCTGCCTGCCCCTTCGGCTCCATCAGCTTTGGCGAGGACCGCAAAGCCCGGGTGTGCAACCTGTGCGGCGGCGACCCCGCCTGTGTAAAGGCCTGCCCCTCCGGCGCCCTGGCTTTCGGGCGCAAGGGCGGCACCATGTGAGGTGCGGCGGGCGTCTTCCCCTGCCCGCCGGTTTCTCCATACATCCTCAATTGATTTTTCCCGCATGACAGCAGACAGCCGGGGCGCACAGCGCCCCGGCTGTTTCCGTTTTCCCCAGCCGGCACGTCCCACCTTTTTTTCGGAGAGCTCGGCAGCAAGCGGCGAGCCTTTACAGAGAAAACGTCATACGGCCGCCGCAAGGAAACAAGGGTGCGCCCAATGGGGGCAGGCCGGTCCGGCGGGATGCGGGCACGGCAATTCTTTACATAAATTTGACATAGCCCGGATTTTGGATTTTACATTGAGACGTTATACTTAAATCGTCCCTTGAGACAAGTGAGAAACAAAGGAGAATGACGAACGATGAGAAAGATTATGGCAACAATGTTGGCCGGTATCCTGGCCCTGAGCATGGTGGCCTGCGGCGGTTCCAGCTCCAGCAGCGCGGCTGCTTCCGAGCCCGCCGCTTCCACCCCCGCTTCCTCCGCTGCTGAGACCTCTTCTTCCGAGGCTACCGGCACCGAGCTGAGCGGCAGCGTTTCCACCAACGGTTCTACTTCCATGGAGAACGTGATCGGCATCCTGAGCGAGCAGTTCATGGCCGACAACGCCGGCGTGACCGTTACTTATGACCCCACCGGTTCCGGCACGGGCATCGACGCGGCCCTGAACGGCACCACCGACATCGGCCTGTCCAGCCGCGCGCTGACCGATGAAGAGACCGCCAACGGCCTGGTGGGCACCAACGTGGCCCTGGACGGCATCGCCATTATTGTGAACGCCGAGAACCCCATCACCGACCTGAGCCTGGAGCAGATCGCCTCCATTTACACCGGTGAAGTGGCTGACTGGAGCGAAGTGGGCGGCAATGCCGGCGCCATCGCCACCATCGGCCGTGAGGCCGGCAGCGGCACCCGCGACGGTTTTGAGAGCATTACCGGCACCGAGGATGCCTGCGTACTGAGCCAGGAACTGACCAGCACCGGCGCCGTGATTGAAGCTGTGCGCAGCAATCCCGCCGCCATCGGTTATGCTTCCCTGAGCTCTGTGGAAGGCCAGGAGGGCATTGTGGCCCTGACTGTGGGCGGTGTGGCCTGCAGCGAGGAGACGGTTCTGGACGGCACCTATGCCATTCAGCGTCCCTTCGTGCTGGTGACCAAAGAGGGTCAGGAGCTGAGCCCCGCCGCGCAGGCTTTCTATGACTATGCACTGAGCGCTGACGCCGCGGATCTGATCCGCGAGGCCGGTGCTGTGCCGGTGGCCTAATCATGGCCGGGATGACAGAGGCCTCCGCTTTGGCGGGGGCCTTTCCCCAGTCTAAAAAGCACAAAGGCAAGGCTGTAAAATGGATTGACCGCACCATGGACCTGATCTTCCTGCTGTGCGGCATCGTGGCCATCGCCTTTGTCCTGGTGATCAGCATTTATCTGCTGGTATCCGGCATCCCCGCAATCCGTGAGATCGGCCTGATCGATTTCCTGTTCGGCGAGCGCTGGGCGCCCACCGCTTCCCAGGATCCCGCCTACGGGATCCTGCCCTTCCTGCTGACTTCCATCTACGGCACCGCCGGTGCCATTGTGCTGGGCGTGCCCCTGGGGCTGATGACGGCCATCTTCCTGGCGAAAATTGCCCCGCCCAAGGTGGCCAAGGTGACCCGCACCGCCGTCTCCCTGCTGGCAGGTATTCCCAGCGTGGTGTACGGCCTGGTGGGCATGATCGTGCTGGTGCCCGCCATCCGCGACCTGTTCGGCCTGGCTTCGGGCGCATGCCTGCTGGCGGCCATCCTGGTGCTGACGGTGATGATCCTGCCCAGTATTGTGAACGTATCCGAGACCAGCCTGCGGGCCGTGCCCAAGGAGTATGAAGAGGCCAGCCTGGCTTTGGGCGCTACGGAGATTGAAACCATTTTCAAAGTGACCGTGCCCGCCGCCAAAAGCGGTATTGCCACCGCCATTGTGCTGGGCGTGGGCCGCGCCATCGGCGAAGCCATGGCCATCATCATGGTGTCCGGCAACGTGGCCAATATGCCCAGCCTGCTCACCAGCGTGCGCTTCCTCACCACAGCCATTGCCTCGGAGATGAGCTACGCGGCTGTGGGCAGCCTGCAGCGTCAGGCCCTGTACTCCATCGCCCTGGTGCTGTTCCTGTTCATCATGATGATCAACGTAGTGCTGAACGTCATCGTGAAAAGCAAAAAGGAGAAATAAGCCATGAAGAACAGTAACCTTTCCACGCGCCGCAAGGTATACGATTCCGGCCTGCGGGCGCTGCTGTACCTGTGCGGCGGCATCACCGCCGCGCTGCTGGTATTCATCATCGGCTACATCTTCTATCGGGGCCTGGGCAATATCAGCTGGGAACTGCTGAGCCAGCAGACCAGCTACCGCAACGACACCATTGGCATCCTGCCCAACATCCTGAACACGCTGTATATCATTGTGGTCTCGATGGTGATTGTGCTGCCCCTGGGCGTGGGCGCCGCCGTGTATCTGACGGAGTACGCCAAGAACCGCAAGCTGGTGGCCGTGATTGAGTTCGCCACCGAGACTTTGTCGGGCATTCCCTCTATTCTGTTCGGCCTGGTGGGCATGCTGGTGTTCGTGCAGTTTTTTGATTTCAAAACCGGCATCCTGGCCGGCGGGCTGACGCTGGTACTGATGATTCTGCCCACCATTGTGAGCACCACCCAGGAGAGCCTGAAAACCGTGCCCGACAGCTACCGCGAGGGCAGCCTGGGCCTGGGCGCAGGCAAGTGGCACATGGTGCGCACCGTCGTCCTGCCCAATGCCATTGACGGCATTGTGACCGGCTGCATCCTGGCTGTGGGCCGCATTGTGGGCGAAAGCGCCGCGCTGCTGTTCACCGCGGGCTTCGGCCTGGTGCTGAACGGGTTCTTTACGGCCCTGCACTCTTCTTCCGCCACGCTGACCGTGGCCCTGTACGTATACGCCAGCGAGCGCGGCGAGATGGGCGTGGCGTTTGCCATTGCGGCCATCCTGATGGTGCTGACCTTCGCGCTGAACGCCGCCGCCGCATGGGCCGGCAGCAAATTGAAGTCAAACAAAGGAGCTTGATCCCCTTATGGAAAATACACCAATTATCAAGGCGGAAAACCTGGACCTGTGGTACGGCAGCCACTATGCCCTGCACAAGGTGAATATGGACGTGCCCGAGCACGCCATCACCGCCCTCATCGGCCCTTCGGGCTGCGGCAAATCCACGTTCCTGAAAACGCTGAACCGCATGAATGACCTGGTGGAGGGCGTGCGCATCGAGGGCAAGATCCTGTTCCGCAACCAGGATATTTACGCGCCGGGCGTGGATGTGACCGAGTTGCGGCGCAACATCGGCATGGTGTTTCAAAAGCCCAACCCCTTCCCCATGTCCGTATATGACAACATCGCCTACGGCCCACGCATCCAGGGCATCAAAAACCGCGCCCAGCTGGATGAGATCGTGGAGCGCAGCCTGAAAGGCGCAGCGATTTGGGATGAGGTGAAGGACCGCCTGAAAAAGAGCGCCCTGGGCCTTTCCGGCGGCCAGCAGCAGCGCCTGTGCATTGCCCGCGCCCTGGCCGTGGAGCCGGACGTGCTGCTGATGGACGAACCCACCAGCGCCCTGGACCCCATCTCCACCGGCAAGATCGAAGAGCTGGCCATGGAGTTGAAGGACAAGTATACCATTGTGATTGTTACCCACAACATGCAGCAGGCGCTGCGTATCTCTGATAAAACCGCGTTCTTCCTGCTGGGGGATCTGATCGAGTTCGGTGATACGGAGACTCTGTTCTCCCACCCCAGCGACAAGCGCACCGAAGATTACATCACCGGGAGGTTCGGCTAATGCGTCAGAATTTCGACAACCAGCTGAAAGACCTGAATCAGCAGCTGATTTCCATGGGCAGCCTGTGCGAAGAGGCCATTGCCCTTTCCACCAAGGCTTTGCAGGGGCTGGCAGACCATCCGGAAAAGCGGGTGGCGGTTCTGGAGCGGGAGATCGACCAGATGGAGCGGGAGATCGAGGACAGCTGCATGAACCTGCTGCTGCGCCAGCAGCCTGTTGCGCAGGACCTGCGCACCATTTCCGCCGCCCTGCGCATGATCACCGATCTGGAGCGCATTGGAGACCAGGCCAGCGACGTGGCCGAACTGGTGCCTCACATCGCCGGCAGCCAGCTGGGCAGCAAAGTGGCCATCGGCCGTATGGCCGAGGCCGTGGTGCTGATGGTGACCAACAGTGTGGACGCCTTTGTGCAGAAAGACCTGGATATGGCCCGCAAAGTGCAGGCGGACGATGACGAAGTGGATGCCCTGTTCACCCAGGTGAAGCAGGAGCTGATGAACCTGATCGAGAAAAAGGACATCGACGCTGAAGCCGCCCTGGATATGCTGATGGCCGCCAAATATTTCGAGCGCATCGGCGACCACGCTACCAATGTGGCCGAGTGGGTGGAGTATTCCATCACCGGCCAGCACAAAAGCCTGGAGGAGTAAGGCCCGTGCCTTTTTCTTCCCCTCTTTCCCTTTTCCCTTCGCTTTCCATCGCGTCTTTTCCTATCAAACGCAGCTCGGCGGGGCCTTACGGCCCCGCCGAGCTGCGTTTTCCGCTTTTACATCACACCGGGGCGGCCTGTTCCCCGCCGGCGCCCTTTCGGGCCAGCACATCATCCAGCAGGCCCTGCACGGCGTCGGCCGTATCGGCTTCCATCACCCGGTCGGCCAGGGCGCGGGCATCGGCCACATGCCAATGGGCCGCCGCAGCCCGCACCGCAGGCACCGAAGGCGCGCTGACACTGAGTTCATCCAGCCCAAAAGCCAAAAGCAGCGGCAGCATCCGCGGATCGGCCGCTGCTTCGCCGCACATGCCCACGGGGATGCCGGCTTCGCGGGCGGACCGGGCAGTGCGCCGGATGGCGCGCAACACCGCCGGATGGAAAGGGTTGTACAGTTCCGCCACGGCTGCATTGCCGCGGTCCACCGCCAAAATGTACTGGGTGAGGTCGTTGGTGCCGATACTGAAAAAATCCGCTTCCCGGGCCAGCAGGTCGGCATCCATTGCCGCCGCCGGCGTCTCGATCATCACGCCCACGGTCATATCCGGGTCAAAGGGCAGGCCGGCCGCCGCCAGCTCTGCCCGGCATTCCGCCAGCAGCGCCCTGGTGCGGCGCACCTGGGCCGGGCCTGTCACCAGCGGCAGCATCAGGCGGATATTGCCGTGCAGCGCCCCTGCCCGCAGAATGGCCCGCAGCTGGGTTTTGAACAGCGCCGGATGGGCCAGGCAATAGCGGATGGCCCGGCAGCCCAAAAATGGGTTCTCTTCCGCCGGCATTGCCAGGCAGGGGACGGTTTTATCCCCGCCGGCGTCCAGGGTGCGGATAATCACCGGGCGGGCGGCCATGGCCTCGGCCGCCTGGGCATAGGCGCGGTACTGCTCTTCCTCGGTGGGGGGCGTCTGGCGGCCCATAAACAAAAACTCGGTGCGGAACAGGCCGATGCCCTCGGCACCGCAGTCCAGTGCGGCGGCGGCTTCACCGGGAGAGGCGATGTTGGCCAGCAGCTGCACGGCGGTGCCGTCCGCCGTACGGGTGGGGCCGCGGCGGTAGGCTTTCAGCGCCTGGCGGCCGCGCAGGAACTGTGCCTGCAGGCCCTGATAGCGGGCCAGCTGGGCCGGGGTGGGCGCACAAATCACCTGGCCACGGCTGCCGTCCACGATGACCGTCTGCCCGTCGGCGAGCTGTTCCAGGGCGCCGGCAGCGCCCAGCACCGCCGGCAGGCCCAGCGCCCGGGCCAAAATGGCCCCGTGGCTTGTGAAGCCGCCGGCCTCGGTGACAATGGCCGCCACGCAGTCCGCTCTCAGGTCAACGGTCATGCTGGGGGTCAGGTCATAGGCGACCAGCACGGTGCCCGGCGGCAGCGCTGAAAGGTCCTGCCGGGGCAGGCCCAGCAGCAGCGCCAGCATGCGGGCGCGCAGATCCCGCACGTCGGCGGCGCGCTGGCGCATCATGGCGTCGTCCATAGCATCGAACAATGCGGCATATTGGCCGCACACGGCGTCCAGTGCCCCTTCCGCGGAGCTTCCCCCGTCGATGGCGTCGTCGATCTGCCGACGCAGCACGGGATCCTCTATCATAGCCGCCTGGCCTTCCAGGATCTCGGCCTCCTGATTGCCCAGGCGGGTGCGCAGGCCGGCTGCCATGGCGGACGTATCGGCCGCAAAGCGCACGGCCGCAGCGGCCAGCCTGTCTTTTTCCTGCCGGGGCGTACCAGCAGGTACCTGGGAAAAAGCAAGCGCCTGCGGGCGGACGCACACGGCCCTGCCGATACCGATGCCCGCCGACGCACCCACACCCCGGATCATCATGCCTATGCCCTCCTTTCGGAACGCCTCACTCGCCCAGGCCGCCGCGCACCGCCGCCACAGCGGCCTCCAGGGCAGCCTGCTCCTGCGGGCCTTCACAGCGGATCTCGATCTCCGTTCCCTGTTTGATGCAGGCGGCCATCAGGTTCATGATGCTTTTGGCGTTGATGGACTGCCCGGCTGCCAGGACGGTGACGTCGCAGTCAAAGGGCGTAATGGTGCGCACAAACAACTGGGCCGGGCGCATGTGCAGGCCCAGGGGATTGATGACTTTTACTTTCGCAGATACCATATGCCTCGCTCCTTTGGAATCGATGATCTGCAGGAAACCTGCGTTTTCTCTACATACAATTTTACTCAATTTCCCCGCCGGTTGCAAGCGGTTTTGCCGCGATCTGCCCCAGAAACCGGCGAACGGTTTCGCCGGACGGCGGCCCGCCGGCAAACGCCCAGGCGCTGCCCGCCGCTATGCCCCAGCACAGTGCCGGGGCCGGGGCGCCCCCGGCCAGCCAGCCCGCCAGGAAGCCCGCCACCATGGCGTCCCCCGCGCCGACCGCGCTGCGCACCGCGCCGGACGGCGCTACGGCCGCATAGCAGGTGCCGTCCTCTGCCAGCAAAACCGCGCCGTCGGCGCCCATGCTGACCAGCACATGGCGGGCGCCGGCCGCCTGCAGGCGTGCAGCGCCGGCGCGGGCCCGGGCGAAGGTATCAACAGGCTGCCCGAACAGAGCCGCCAGTTCCTCCCGGTTGGGTTTGACGAGGAACGGCCGTGCCGCCAGCGCCTGCAGCAGCAGCGGGCCCTCGGCATCCACGGCCACCAGCGCGCCGCGGGCGGCGGGGCCTGCGGCCAGGCGGCCATAGACGCCCTGCCCTGCCCCTGGCGGCACACTGCCCGAGAGCACCAGCACGTCCCCGGCGCCCAGCCCCGCCAGGGAAGACTCCAGGGCCTCCCAGGCACTTTCCGCTGCCGCCGGGCCGGGTGCGTTCAGTTCGGTAGCCGTCCGGCCGTCCAGCAGCTTGACATTGATGCGCGTGCAGCCCGTTCCCGGCGCCAGGAAAGCAGTTTCGACCCCTTCTTCGGCCAGCGCCCGGGCCAGGGCATCGCCGGTGAAGCCGCCCGCAAAGCCCGCAGCCCGAACCGGCAGGCCCAGCCGACGGGCCATGCGGGCTACATTGACGCCCTTGCCGCCGGGCGTAAGGGCGGCGGCCGCCGCGCGGTTCACCTGCCCCACGCACAATGAGGGCAGGGACAGGGTGTAATCCAGCGAGGGATTGCAGGTGACGGTGCAGAACATGGCAGTTTCCCCTTCCCGGCCGGGGCCCGCTGCCCACCGGCCAGCTTTTTTTCAAATTGTAGCACGAGGACCGCCGGGATGCAACGGGAATGCCTTTATGTTATAATGTAAATCGCATCGGCGCAGAAGGCGCGCCGGCGCGCAACGCCCTGCGGGAGGCCGGCGGCTTTTCGTATGCAGCTTTCCCGCGCGGGCACTTTACACCTGTATCGAAAAGGGGAACTGCCATGATTCGATTCAACAACGACTACAGCGAGGGCGCCCATCCGCGCATCCTGGAAGCCCTGGGGGCCATCAATTTCAGTCAGAACGCCGGCTACGGCGAGGACGAACACTGCCGCGCCGCGGCCGAACGCATCCGGGCGCTGGCCGGCCAGCCCGACGCCGCAGTGCACTTTCTGGTGGGCGGCACCCAGGCCAACGCCACAGTGATCGACGCCGCCCTGCGGCCTCATCAGGGGGTGCTGTGCGCCGAGACCGGGCACATCTGCGGCCACGAGACCGGCGCCGTGGAGGCCACCGGACACAAGGTGCTGCCCCTGCCCGCCCGAGCGGGGAAAATCACCGCCGAACAGGTGGAGGAATACTGCCGGGCCCACTGGGCCGACGCCAGCTTCGAACACTATGTGCAGCCGAAGATGGTATACCTTTCACTGCCCACGGAGCTGGGGACGCTGTACACAAAAGCCGAGCTGGAGGCCATGCGGGCTGTGTGCGACCGCCGGGGCCTGTACCTGTTCGTGGACGGCGCGCGCCTGGGCTACGGCCTGGCTGCCCCCGCCTGCGACATTACCCTGCCCCAACTGGCAGCCCTGTGCGACGTGTTCTATTTGGGCGGGACCAAGCAGGGTGCACTGTTCGGCGAGGCCGTGGTGCTGCGCAATGACGCCCTGAAGGCCGACTTCCGGTATCTGATCAAGCAGCACGGAGGCATGCTGGCCAAGGGCTGGCTGCTGGGCGTGCAGTTTGAGGAATTGCTGCGGGACGATTTGTACTTCCGCCTGGCCGGCCACGCTGACAGCCTGGCCGAGCGGCTGCGCACCGCCCTGGGACAGATGGGCGTTCCCTTCTATGTGGACAGCCCCACCAACCAGCTGTTCCCCATCCTGCCCGACGGCGTGCTGGAGGCCCTGGCCCGGGACTATACTTTTACAGAGACGGCCCGGGTGGACGAAGGCCGCCGGGCAGTGCGCCTGTGCACCAGCTGGGCCACCCGGCCCGAGCACGTGGAAGCGCTGATCGCCTCGGTGCAGGCTTTGCTGACATGAGATAAGCGCGCCGGTGCTTCCTGCCGGCCATCTGCGGACGCCTTTCGGGGCGTCCGCCTTTTTGGGCCCGGGGCCCGGACCTTGACAATCGGCGCGGCGGGATTATAATTGTGATACATCAACTGTTGATACATCACAAAGGAGTGGGATGCCATGGAGGAGAATTTCCATCTGCTTTTGTACCGGGCCTTTCACGGCAAGCGCAACTATCTGCGGCCGTACCTGGTACAGCTGGGCCTGGGGCCGGGCCAGCCCAAGCTGCTGGACTATCTGGCCCAGCACGGGCCCTGCCGCCAACGCCAGCTGGCCGAGTACTTTGAAATTGACCCGGCCGCCGTGAGCCGCATGCTGGACGGCCTGGAGAAGGGCGGGTTCATCACCCGGCAGGCCGACCCGGACAGCCGCCGGGCCGGGCTGATCGGCGCAACCGAAAAGGGCCGTGCCGCCAGCACCGCCTGGCAGGCCCACTGCGCCCGGGCTGAAGAGCTGATGCTGCAGGATTTTTCGCCGGAAGAACGGGCGTATTTCCGCGATTACCTGAAGCGGGCCGGGCAGAACATCCGGCGCGCCGGGCAAAGGGGGGACGGGGCCAATGGATGACTTGAAGCGAATTTTCGGCTACTTGGGGCCGTACAAAAAGGATCTGGCCTTTGCCGCCGCCCTGGTGCTGGTGGAGACCTGCTTTGAGCTGGTGATCCCGGTTCTGATGGCCGATATTATCGACGTGGGCGTGGCTACCGGCGATGTGGGGCTGATCGTCGGCCGCGGGCTGCTGATGGCCGGCTGCGCGCTGCTGGCGCTGCTGGGCGGGCTGTTCTATGCGCGCTTCGGGGCCAAGGCCGCCTACGGCCTGGGCGCGCGGGTGCGCCGGGCCCAGTACGCCCAGGTGCAGCGCTATGCTTTCGCCAACCTGGACCGGTTCGAGACCTCTTCGCTGGTGACGCGCATGACCACCGACATCACCGTGCTGCAGAACGCCATCAGCGGCGGGCTGCGGCCGCTGGTGCGCGCGCCCATGATGCTGGCGCTGGGGGTTGGCTTCTCGGTGTACATGAACCCCACTCTGGCGCTGGTGTTTTTCTTCTGTGTACCGGTGCTGGGCATCATCCTGTTTTTCGTGGTGCGCACGGTGGCGCCCATGTACGGCCGCCTGCAGAAAGCCATGGACCGGCTGAACGACGTAGTGCAGGAGGCCCTGGTAGCCGTGCGGGCCGTAAAAGCCTTTGTGCGGGGCGAATATGAAGAGGAAAAATTTTCCGCTGTAAACGCCGAACTGATGTCCACCAGCAGGCGCACATTCCACTATGCGGTGCTGAACATGCCCGCTTTCCAGCTGGTGATGTATTCCAGTACCGTGCTGATCATGTGGTTCGGCGGGCAGATGATTCTGGCGGGCACCCTGCAGGTAGGCGAGCTGACAGGCTTCATCAGCTATGTGCTGCAGGTGATGAACTCGCTGATGATGATTTCCAACGTCTTCCTGATGCTGACCCGCAGCCTGGCCAGCGCACAGCGCATCGCCCAGGTGCTGGACGAGGAACCGGCCCTGGAGAACCCCGCAGAGGGGGTGCGGGAAATTCCCGACGGCAGTGTGGAGTTCCGGGACGTGAGCTTCAAATACCATACCGACGCCGCCGAGAGCGCCCTGTCCGGGGTAAACCTGACCATTCCCGCCGGGCAGACCGTGGGCATCCTGGGGGGGACCGGTTCTGCCAAAACCACGCTGGTGCAGCTGATTCCCCGGCTGTACGACGCCACCGAAGGGCAGGTGCTGGTGGGCGGGCACGATGTGCGCAGCTATGACCTGGCCGCTTTGCGTGACGCTGTGGGCATTGTGCTGCAGAAAAACGTACTGTTCAGCGGCACTGTGCGGGAGAATTTGCAGTGGGGCAACCCCCAGGCCACCGACGAGGAGCTGTGGGCCGCCTGCCGGGCAGCCTGCGCCGACGAATTCCTGGAACGGATGCCCGGCGGGCTGGATGCCGACCTGGGCCAGGGGGGCGTAAATGTGTCCGGCGGGCAGAAACAGCGGCTGTGCATCGCCCGCACACTGCTGAAAAAGCCCAGGGTGCTGATTTTTGACGACTCCACCAGCGCCGTGGACACCGCCACCGAGGCGCGCATCCGCGCCGCGCTGCGGGCGCTGCCCGGGATGACAAAGATCATCATCGCCCAGCGCATCAGCTCGGTGATGAACACCGACCAGATCATCATTCTGGAGGATGGGCATGTGCACGCCGTGGGCACCCACAGCCAGCTGCTGGCCTCAGACCCCATCTACCAGGAGATCTACACTTCCCAGATGAAAGGAGGCGACGGCCATGGCCAGACCGATCAGCGGTAAGCGGCCCCAGAATTTCCGCTTTACCGTATCGACCCTGCTGAGCTACATGGGGCGGCACCGGTTTTTGCTGCTGGTGGTGGCCGTGCTGGTGACCATCAGCGCCCTGGCCAATTTGCTGGGCACCTATATGATCCGCCCGGTGGTCAACAGCCTGGAGGCCGGCGATGTGAACAGCCTGGCGCGGGGCGTGGCCCTCACGGCCGCCATCTACGCGCTGGGGGCGGCTTCGGCCCTGGGTTTCAGCCAAACCATGGTACAGGCCGCCCAGAAGATCCTGTTCGACATCCGGCGGGACCTGTTTGCACATCTGCAGAAGCTGCCCCTGCGCTTTTTCGACACCCGCCAGCAGGGCGACATCATGAGCTATTTTACCAACGATGTGGACACCATTTCCGACGCGCTGAACAACAGTTTCGCCATGCTGATCCAGAGCTTCATCCAGGTGACGGGCACCCTGGCGCTGCTGTTCGTGCTGAACTGGCGCATGACCATGATCGTGGTGGTGTGCTACATCCTGATGTTCCTGTATATCCGCTTTTCCGGCAAGCGCAGCAAAGCCTATTACACCCAGCAGCAAAAACACCTGGGTGCGCTGGACGGCTACATTCAGGAGATGGTGAACGGACAGAAGGTGGTAAAGGTATTCAACCACGAGGCGGCCAACCTGGCGGGCTTCGACGAGCGCAATGAGCGCCTGCGCCTGGCGGGCACCGGCGCCCAGGGCTACGCCTCCACCATGGTGCCGGCGGTGGTGAGCATCAGCTATGTAAATTACGCCATTGTGGCGGTGGTGGGCGGCCTGATGGCCCTGTCCGGCACGGCCGATGTAGGCAGCCTGGCCAGCTACCTGGTGTTTGTGCGCCAGACGGCCATGCCCATCAACCAGCTGACCCAGCAGAGCCAGTTTCTGCTGGCCGCCCTGGCCGGCGCCGAGCGCGTGTTTGACGTAATGCGCCAGAAGCCCGAGGTGGACGAGGGCCATGTGCGCCTGGTAAACGTGCGGCGTGACGCCGCCGGCGCCCTGACGCCCTGCGCCGAGAAAACCGGCGCCTGGGCCTGGAAGCAGCCCGACGGGACGCTGGTGCCCCTGCAGGGCGACGTTCGCTTTGAAGATGTGGACTTCGGCTATGACAAAGGCCATGCCATCCTGCACGATATCAGCCTGTACGCCAAACCCGGGCAGAAGATCGCTTTTGTTGGCAGCACCGGCGCGGGCAAAACCACCATCACCAACCTGATCAACCGTTTTTATGATGTCAATGCAGGGCGCATCCTGTACGACGGCATCGACGTGCGGGATATCTGCAAGGACGACTTGCGCCGGAGCCTGGGCATCGTGCTGCAGGACACGCATCTGTTCACCGGCACCATCGCTGATAACATCCGCTTCGGCAAGCTGGACGCCACCATGGAGGAAGTGCGCACCGCGGCAAAGGTAGCGAATGCGGATTCCTTCATCCGCCGCCTGACCCAGGGCTACAACACAATGGTGACCGGCGACGGCGCCAACCTCAGCCAGGGCCAGCGCCAGCTGCTGGCCATTGCCCGGGCCGCCGTGGCCGACCCGCCGGTGCTGATACTGGACGAAGCCACCAGCTCCATTGACACGCGTACCGAGGCCCTGATTGAAAAAGGCATGGACCGGCTGATGGAGGGGCGGACGGTGTTCGTCATTGCCCACCGGCTTTCCACCGTGCGCAACGCCAACGCCATCATGGTGCTGGAGCACGGGCACATCATTGAACGCGGCTGCCACGAGGAATTGCTGGCCCAAAAAGGCGAATACTACCAGCTGTACAACGGCATGTTCGAGTTGTCCTGACATGCCGTCCGGGCCGGGCCCCTTGCCGAAGGGCCCGGCCTTTTTGCTTTTCTCCCCCGCAGGAGGGCACGCTATCTGTCCTTTTTCTTTACAAATACTTTACACTCTTTGGATTTTAAAGTCGATGGGCAGGCAAATTTTGTATGTTCTGCACAAGTTCTGCGTGAATAATTGGCGAACTTGCCAAACCCTTTTCCGCCCTGATTATGGTATAATAAGGTTATCAGGCTTCGCATGGATATGCAGCCCGGAGAGGAGCGTGACCCTATGCAGCAGAAAAAGCTGGCCGCCCGCGTGAAAGGCTTTTTGACGGTGGACGGCCTGCAGTTCAAAGACCTGGACGGTACCGGCGTATTAAAGCCCTATGAGGACTGGCGCCTGAGCCCGGAAGCGCGGGCCGAGGACCTGGTTGCCCGCATGACGGATGCCGAAAAAGCCGGCATGATGGTGATCAGCGACCAGCCCATGGGTATTTCGGCCAAGGAGGGGCAGCCCACCAGCCATGCCGGCGCACTGCTGGAGGCCCACGAGGAAGTGATGCGCCACGGCCGCAAGGCGATGCAATATCCCACCACTTACAAGCTGGCCACCTGGCATGTGCGCCACCTGATTGTTCGGGAAAACGCCAGGGCCAGTGAACTGGCCTGCTGGGTGAACGCCATGCAGGAGGTATGCGAGGGCACCCGCCTGGGGATCCCCTGCATCGTGGCCTCCAATTCAAAAAACGAAAGCGCGGATATCCGCTATTCCGCCGCCCAGGAGGACAACCGCTTTACCACGTTTCCCGGCACTTTGGGCCTGGCTGCCAGCCGGGACATGGCGCTGATCGAGCGGTTCGCCGCCATTGTGCGCACAGAGTTCCGGGCAGCCAACCTGCGCAAGGGCTATATGTACATGGCCGACTGTGCCACCGATCCCAGGTGGTTCCGCACCTATGGCACTTTCGGGGAGGATCCCCGGCTGATTTGTGACATCATCACCCGTATCATCCGGGGCATCCAGGGCGAGCGCCTGGGGCCCGACGGTGTGGCGCTGACCACCAAGCATTTTCCCGGCGGCGGCGCCCGGGAGAACGGGTTTGACCCCCACTACGCCGAGGGCAAATTCAACTGCTACGCCACACCCCACAGCCTGGAGAAATACCATCTGCCCGCCTTCCGGGCTGCGGTGACGGCGGGCACCTCCGCCGTCATGCCCTACTATGCCATTCCCTCCAACGAGAAATCCGCTTTCCCCCAAAACGGCATGGATGCCTTTGACCGGGAGATCGCCTTTGCCTATAATAAGCAGTTCATCGACGGCATCCTGCGCGGGGAACTGGGCTTTACCGGCGTGGTGAACAGCGACACGGGGGTGCTTTCCGGCATGGCCTGGGGCGCCGAGGAGTATGCCCCCGCCGGGCGCGCGGCCCAGGTGCTGAAGGCCGGAACGGACATGGTGTCCGGCGAGCAGGACCCCGCGCCTTTCCTGGAGGCTATCCAGAAAGGATATGTGGACCGGCAGACGGTGGACAGGGCTGTAAAGCGCCTGCTGGTAGAGATGTTCCGCCTGGGGCTGTTTGAAGACCCCTACGCCGACGAAGCGGCAGCGGATGCCCAGGTGAACACCGAGGCAAGCCGCGCCGCAGCCTACAAAGCCCATCAGGAGAGCGTGGTGCTGCTGAAGAATAATGGCGCTTTGCCCCTGACGGCGGAGCGCATGGCAGGCAAAAAGGTATATGTGGAGATGATGATGCGCACCGACTACAGCGAGGAGGAGCTGAAGAACATGGCCCTCTCCGGCAGCCGGGCAGACCCCAGGGCCACCATTGCCGCCTTTGCCGATGCCCTAAAGGCTGACCACCCCGACTGGGCCTTCGTGGACGACTATCACGGGGCCGACGTGGCGCTGCTTCTGCTGAAGCCTGCCAGCGGCAGCTATTTTGCCGCTACCGAGGGATACCTGGAACTGAACGTGTGCCGGGCCACCGGCATTGATGTGGACCATATCCGGAATATCCGCGCTGCGGTGCCCACGGTGGTGCTGCACGTGAACCTGAACCTGCCTTATCTGCTGGCCAACGTGGAGCCCCTGGCCGATGGGCTGACAGTGGGCTTTGACACCTTTGCCAAAGCGGCCATTGATGTGATGACCGGCCAAGCGCAGCCGGTGGGCAAGCTGCCCATCACCCTGCCGGGCAGCGACGCCGCCCTGGCGGTGGATGAAAACGGCCGGTGCGCCAGCCCCAATGACGTGCCCGGCTTCGACAAAGCCCGTTACATGAAAAACGGCCTTTCCTACGCCTACAAGGACGGCGCAGGCAACGAGTACCTGTACGGCTTCGGCCTTACATATTGATTCTGAGAGGAGACATTTGATATGGTTGATCTGAAAGCAAAACCCTATTACCTGTCCGACGAGGACATCCAGTGGGTCAAGGACACCATCGCCGGCATGACCGACGAGGAAAAAGTGGGCCAGCTGTTCGTAAACATGGTCACCGACTTCACCCCCGATGGCATCAAAAAGGTGGCCGACACCTACCACCCCGGCGCACTGCGCTACCACAACAAATCTGCGGCGGAGCTGTGGGATATGGTAAACACCTTCCAGCAGTGCAGCAAGATCCCCCTGCTGGTGGCCAGCAACTGTGAGGCCGGCGGCAACGGCGGCGTGGGCGGCGGCACGGCGGTCTCCTGCGGCGCAGCCACCGCAGCCGCCCGCAACCCCGAGGTGGCCTATAACGCCGCCAAGGTGGGCGGCACCGAGGCCATGGCCATCGGCTCCAACTGGAATTTTGCTCCCATTGTGGATCTGCTGTACAACTGGCGCAACACCATTGTGCAGACCCGCTCTTTCTGCGCCGACCCCGACCGCACTGTGGCCTATGCCAAGGCGTTCATCAAAGGCACCGAAGAATGCGGCATGGCCACCACCATCAAGCACTTCCCCGGCGACGGCACCGAGGAGAACGACCAGCACCTGATGATGGGCATCAATGATCTGAGCTGTGAGGAATGGATGGACACCTTCGGCAAAGTGTACCGGGAACTGATCGATGCCGGTGTAAAAACCATCATGGCCGGGCACATTGCGCAGCCCGCCTGGCAGCGCCGCCTGGCCGGCCGCGAGGTGGACGACCACGACATTTTGCCCGCCACCCTGTGCCCGGAGCTGATCACCGGCCTTCTGAAAGGCGAATTGGGCTTCAACGGCCTGGTAGTAACCGATGCCAGCCACATGATCGGCATGTTCGGCGCCATGCCCCGCAGCCAGCAGGTGCCCGCCGCCATCGCCGCCGGATGCGACATGTACCTGTTCTTCAACGACATGGAAGAGGACTTCGGCTACATGATGGACGGTTATAAAAACGGTATCATCACCGAAGAGCGCATGACCGACGCCCTGATGCGCATTCTGGGCGTAAAGGCCAGCATCGGCCTGCACAAGAAACAGGCCGCCGGCACCCTGATGCCCCCCAAGGAGGGCATTTCCGTGGTGGGCTGCGACGCGCACAAGGCCATCAGCAAAGCCTGCGCCGACCAGTTCATCACCCTGGTGAAGGACACCCAGAAGATGCTTCCCCTGAACCCCGCCAGGCAGAAGCGCGTGCGGGTGTACTTCCTGCAGGGCGACGGCAAGGTGGTGGCCGGCAAGCTGATCAAAGACGACTCCGGCGACCGCACCAAAGCCTATATTATCAAGAAGCTGGAGCAGCGGGGCTTTATTGTAGAGGACGGCGATGCCGTGGCCGCCAAGGGAAAGATGGAGCAGTTTATGGCCAACACCGACGCGGTGCTGGTATTCATCGACCAGGTGGGCTTCGCCCAGTACAACACCATGCGGGTGAAATGGACTATGCCCGGCCAGCAGCCCTGGTATGTGCGCCAGGTGCCCACGGCCTTCATCAGCCTGTACCTGCCCAACTATCTGATTGACCTGACCATGAGCCGCACCTACGTGAACTGCTATCAGGACAACCCTGAGGTGATCGACGCGCTGGTTGAAAAACTGTGCGGTGATTCCCCCTTCAACGGCACACCGGAGGAAAACGTATGGTGCGGCCGCTGGGATACCCGCCTGTAAGCGGCGTTTCCCTGCATCCCTGCGCCCATCTTTACAGCAAAAAGGCCGGAGCCCGCGGGCTCCGGCCTTTTTTGCCGTTCTGTCAGGGCCGGCGGCCCAGGGCGCCGCACAAAAGGTCGGCAGCGGCGGTATAATCCCGCAGGCCGATGGACGGCACGCCGGGAATGCACAGGGTCGTATCGGTGGCCAGGGCCAGCAGGGTCTCGGGGCGGCAGACACTGCTGGTGCTCACCGCTGCGCGCACCAGCTCGATCTTGGGCAGAGGGGAATCTTTAAGGCCCTCCGCCAGCACCAGATCAAACCCGGCAAACTGGGCCAGCAGGGCCTGCCAGCTGACGGGCGCCGTGCGCACCATCATCCAGCGGCGGGCGCTGTACACAGCCACGCCCACAGCGCCGGCAGCGGCCAGGCGGAAGCTGTCGGTGCCAGGCACATCGGGGGTGAAATCGTGGCCATCGTGCTTGATAACACCCACCTGGAGCCCGCGGGCCGCCAGCACCGGGATAAGGCCCTCCAAAAAGGTGGTTTTCCCGCTGTTTTTCACGCCGCTGACGGCAATGGCCGGCGGCAGGGCCGGGGTGCGTGGCCATGGTGTCACAGCAGAATCACCTCCACCGGGTCTCCCGCCCGCAGGGGCGGACTGCCGGCAGGGATATCCAGCAGGCAGTTGCAGCCGGCCAGGGCGGCAATGCCGCCGGAAGAATGGCAGCCTGCCGCCGGGCGCACCTTCCCGCCGGCCAGGCGGGCACGCACCAGGCGGCGCATGGCCGAAGCCTTGGGAAAAGGCGCATCCAGCACAGCGGACACCCGCCTGAGCGCCGGCCCGGACACACCCGACAGCCGCGCCAGAGCCGGGCGCGCCAGCACTTCGAATGTGGCAAAAGCCGCAAATGGGTTGCCCGAAAGGGCCAGCAGGACGCGGCCGTTCCGGGCGGCCGCCAACGCCGGGCTGCCGGGTTTGGCCGCCAGGCCATGGAAGAGCACCTGCAGGCCCAGGCGATGGACTGCTTCCGGCAGATAATCCTTCTGCCCAACCGATACGCCGCCGGTGGTGATCACCAGCGGATAGGAAGCCAGCAAGTCATCCAGGCGGGCGGCCAGGGCTGCGGGGTCATCGCCGGCAGCGGGCTGCAGCGCCGGCACAGCCCCCAGAGCGGCCAGGCGGGCCGCCAGCATGGGGCCATTGGAATCATAGATCTGCCCGGGAGCCAGGAACGCGCCGGGGGCGGCCAGCTCGTCGCCGGTGGGAAGCAGCGCCGCAGCCGGCAGGGGGTATACCGCCGCCTGCACCATCCCCTGCCCCGCCAGCAGGCCCACATGCACGGCCTCCAGCCGGGTGCCGGCGGCAATGAGCAGGCTGCCGGCCGCGATATCCTCGCCGGCATAGCATACGTTGGCCCCAGCACTTACCGCGGCAAACAGACGGACCCTCTCCCGGCCGCAGTCGGTCTCCTCCTGGCGCAGCACACAGTCGGCGCCGGGCGGAACCGGCGCGCCGGTCATGACACGGGCGGCGGTACCCGGCGCCAGGGGGCCGGCGGGGCATTGCCCGGCGAACAGGCACTGGCTGACCGGCAGCGCCACCGGCGCGCCCGGCCGGGCTGCAGCGATATCTGCCGCGCGCAGGGCGTAGCCGTCCAGCGGAGAGCGGTCAAAGGGCGGCTGCGCCACCCGGGCCGTTACATCCCGGGCCAGCACCCGCCCCGCCGCCCCGGCCAGAGGCACGGCCTCAGCCGCGGCGGAGAGCGGCGCCAGGGCACCGGCGATCAGGGCAGCGGCCTGTTCCAGAGAAACGGCGGCGGTACTGCGGGCATTTGGGCTCATGTGGTTTCCTCCTTCGGCAAACTTTCAACTGTCGAATACCAGCACATCTTCGGGGGCAACCCCCAGTGCCTCGGGCATGTGGGGGGGCTTTTCCCCCTTGGCCATGCGCCACCACAGCGCGGGGGTGCCCGGGCGCTGGCCCGGCGTGCGCACCTGCACGATCCAGGCAAAGGGCTCTTCCACCTGGCCGACAAAAGCGACGGCCATGCGGTTGCGCGGTTCATCCGGGCGCAGGGCATGGGCCCGGATGCCCACGGCGGCCGCGCCGTCCCCCACGGGGGCGGCCGTCTGCAGGGTAACGCCCCAATCCGGTACCAGCACCGCCCGGGGCCCGGCTTTGCGGGCTGCGGCCACGTTCTTGCAGCCTGTCAGACGGGCACCCAGGCTGCTGCCCGGATTGGCAAACACCTGTTTGACCGGCCCGGCGGTGAGGATGCACCCGGCATCCATCAGGGCGATACGGCTGCACATGTGATAGGCTTCGTCCCGGCTGTGGGTCACCAGGATGACATCGCCGGCAAAGGTGCGCAGCAGGTCCAGCAGGTCCAGCTGCAGCTGCTCGCGCAGATGGCTGTCCACTGCGGAAAACGGCTCATCCAGCAGCAGCGCCCGGGGCCGGCTGACCAGGATGCGCGCCAGAGCCGCCCGCTGGGCCTGGCCGCCGGAAAGCTGGCCCGGCAGGCGGTCCTCCAGGCCCTCCAGAGCCAGCAGTTCCAGCGCGCTGCGCAGGGCGCGCTGCTTTTCGGCGGTGTCTTTCACCGCGTGCAGGCCCGCCAGGATATTGTTCCGCACCGTCATGTGAGGGAACAACGCGCCGCTTTGGAACAAATAGCCCACGCTGCGCTGCTGGGCAGGCAAGTCGATGCGGCGCTCGCTGTCGAACAGCACCCGGCCGTCCAGCAGGATGCGGCCGCGGTCCGGCCGCTGCAGGCCGGCAATGCACCGCAGCGTCTGGCTTTTGCCGCAGCCGGAGGCCCCCAGCAGCCCGGTGATGCCGCCGGAAGTCTCGAACCGGGCACGCAGGCGGAAACCTCCGTAATCTTTTTCAATATCCACAAGCAGGCTCATGGCCCGCGCCTCCTCTCCCGCTGCTCCAGCAGGTTCACTGCCAGCAGCACCGCAGTTGAGATGGCCAGGTTCACCAGCACCCAGCGAAAAGCCAGGGCTTCATTGTCGGTGCGCCACAGCTGATACACAGTGGTGGCAATGGTGGCGGTACGCCCGGGCGTGTAGCCGGCGATCATACTGGTGGCGCCATATTCACCCAAAGCCCTAGCGAAGGTGAGCACCGCGCCGGCCAGGATGCCCGGCCTGCACAGCGGCATGCGCACACGCCAGAAAACCCATGTGTTAGACAACCCCAGGGTGCGTGCCGCCGCGGCCAGGTCTTCGTCAAAGGCTTCAAAGGCACCCCGGGCCGTGCGGTACATCAACGGGAAGGACACGGCGGCTGCAGCCAGCACACCTGCCCACCAGGTCATGGGTACACGGATACCGAAACCGGCCAGGAACTGCCCCAGCGGGCGCCTGGCGCCAAACAGCATCAGCAGGAAGTAGCCCACCACCGTGGGCGGCAGCACCATGGGCAGCGTGAGCACCACGTCCAGCGCGCCTTTCAGCAGCCGCGGCAGCCGGGCGGCGTAATAAGCCGCCGGCACCGCCAGCAGGAACACCGCCCCGCAGGCGAGGGCTGCCGTGCGCAGGGAATTCCAAAGGGGATACCAATCCATTATGCCCCCTCGCCCACCACGGTAAAGCCCACCGAGCGGAACACCTGGGCCGCCTGGGCCTCGCCGAGCGAATCCAGGAAGGCCAGGGCCTCATCTGCGTGGGCGCTGGAAGCCGTGACCGCACCGGGATACACCACCGGGCTGCACCAGTCCGGCTGGGCCTGGGCCACAACTTCCAGGCCGGCGCTGAAGGCGTCGGTGGCATAGACAATACCGCAGTCGGCGGCGGCCTCGGCCACCTGGGTGGTCACTTCCTTTACATTGCTGCCGTAAGTGATCTTCCCCGCCTGCTCCAGGCCGTCCCAGATACCCAGGTTCTGAAGGATCTCGCGGGAATAGCTGCCCACGGGCACATCGTCATTCCCCAGGGCCACCAGGGTACACCGGTCGGTGCCGATATCGGCAAACTCGGTGATCCCCGCCGGGTTGCCCTCCGGGACGGCCAGCACTACCTTGTTTTCTAAAAGGTCGCGGCGCGTGGCGGCGTCCATGAGGCCCTGGCTCTCCAGCGCATCCATCTGCTTTTGGGCCGCAGAGAGGAAGAGGTCGCAGTCGGCGCCCTCTTCGATCTGGGTCTGCAGTGTACCGGAAGAATCGAAGTTGAAGGAAAAGGTGACCTGCGGATGGGCGGCGGTGTAATCCTCGGCGATCCGGGTGAGCGTCTCAGTGAGTGAAGCCGCGGCAAAAACCGTCAGGGTGACCGGTTCGCCGGAGGCGGACGACGGGGCCGCGGACGAGGCCGGCGCCGAAGGCACAGCGCTGGACGAAGGGGCGCCGGCCGTGCATCCGGCCAGGCACAGAGCGGCCGAAAGTACCAGGGCTGTCAAAGTTTTCATACGGTTCATGGCGAGTTCCTCCTTGGTTACAATTCTTTCCCGGTTTTCCCGGACCGGACGGATTCCGGCGGGCCATTCCCCGCCGTTTTCAGGTGCGGGCGCAGTCCCCGCCCTCGCCCCGCAGCAGCGTCAGCGCATGGGGCATCTGCGGCAGAAAGACCTCCATGCTCTCGGCCACGGCTTTGGGGCTGCCGGGCAGATTCACAATAAGGGTTTTCCCCCGGATGGCCGACACGGCCCGGGACAGCATGGCCCGGGGGGTGACGGCCAGAGAGGCTGCACGGATGGCTTCAGCGATGCCGGGCGCCGGCCGGTCGGCCACGGCCATGGTGGCCTCCGGTGTGATGTCCCGCGGTGAAAACCCGGTGCCGCCCGTGGTGAGGATCAGATCCAGCTGGCGCTGGTCGGCCAGGCGGATCAGCTGTTTTTGCAGAGCGGCTCGATCATCGGCCAGCAGGAGCTGCTCGACCACCTCGTAGCCCTCGCGCGTCAGCCGGGCGGCGATGGCAGGGCCGCTTTCGTCTCTGCGCTGGCCGGCGGCCCCTTTGTCACTGAGGGTGATCACCGCCGCCTGAAAGGGGCGGGGCCCGGTGCGGGGGACAATACGCATTTCGTCCCCCACACGAATGTGCCCGCCCCGCAGCACCCTGGCAAACACGCCCTCCCGGGGCATGATGCAGTCTCCCACCGCCTTATAGATGGCGCAGTGGCTGTGGCACTCCTTGCCGATCTGGGTCATCTCCAGCAGCACGTCCCCGGCAGACAGCAGCGTGCCCACAGGCAGGCTGCGGAAATCAAAGCCGTCCACCACCAAGTTCTCTCCGAACGCGCCAAATTCTACGGCAGCCCCTTTGGCTCGAAACGCTTCGATCTTTTCCAGGCCCAGCAGGCTGACCTGCCGGTGCCAGAGGCCGCCGTGCGCATCGCCCACAATGCCCCAGGCGGGGCTTAGCTGCGCCGCAGGCACCGGATGCTTGGCGGTGCCGCGGGCTTCTGAAATGCAAATGGCTTGAATCGTCCCCATACTCTCTCTCCTTCCGCGGTGTTCAGCCGCCGATCTGCGCCATCAAATGGCGCTCGCTGACCTGCTGCAGCCGGGCAAAGCAATGGGCCTGCGGCTTTTGGAAAATGGCCCCGGCCATCGCACAGGCCAGCGCGCGCGTATCCCCGTCCGCCCGCAGCAGGGCCCGCAGGTCCAGCCCTTCGCCGTAGCACAGGCAGGGTTTGAGCAGGCCTGTGCTGGTGATACGCACCCGGTTGCAGCTTTTGCAGAAGCCGTGGCTGACCGCATCGATCCAGCCGATACGGCCGCGCAGGGCACGGCTGGCCTCGTACCGGGCGGGGCCAAAGCCCCGGTGCTCATTTACGGGGTGGAGGTCCGGCCATTCCCGGGCCAGAATGGCGCGGGCACGGGCCTGCAGCACGCCGGAGGTGCTGCTGCCCGCGCCGATGGGCATCACTTCGATGAAGCGCACATCCACCGGGTGCCGCCGGGCCAGGCCGGCCAGCGGCAGGATCTGCGTTTCGCTGCCGGACAGCAGCACACAGTTCACCTTGGTGCGGATATTCAGCGCCAGGCAGGCGTGCAGCCCTGCCAGCACATCCTCCAGAGCATCGCAGCCGGTAATGGCGCGGTAACCGTCCCGATCCGCTGCATCCAGGCTGATATTGACACCGTCGATGCCTGCGTCGGCCAGCTGCCGCGCCAGCGGGGCCAACAGCACGCCGTTGGTGGTGAGGGTGACGGTTTCGACGCCGGGCAGCGCTTTCAGGCGGGCGATAAAAGGCACCGTTCCTTTGCGCACCAGCGGCTCGCCGCCGGTGATTTTGAAGTGTGTGATCCCCAGCGTCACCGCCGCCCGGGCAATGCGCAGGAACTCCTCAAAGGACAGGATCTCCTGCCGCGGCGCCGCCTGTATGCCCTGCGGCATACAGTAGGTGCACCGCAGGTTGCACCGGTCGGTGATCGACAGGCGCATATAGTCAATGGGCCGGCCGTACTGATCCGTCATGGCCGTTCCTCCGCTTCCCCTGCGCCCGAAGCGCCGTCATAGTAGAAATCGCCGCTTTTTCCGCCGTGCTTTTCCACCAGGTGCACCGGGCCGATGGTCATGCGCTTGTCCATGGCTTTGCACATGTCATATACCGTCAAAAGTGCCGCTGACACGCCGGTGAGGGCCTCCATTTCCACACCGGTTTTGCCCTGGCAGCACACGGTGCAGCGGGCTTCCACCGCGCACTGCCGGGGCAGCAGGGTGAATTCCACAGTGCAGTGGGTCAGCAGCAGCGTGTGGCACAGCGGGATCAGTTGGGCCGTCTGCTTGGCCCCCATAATGCCCGCTACCTGGGCCACACCCAGCACGTCGCCTTTTTGGGCGCGCCCCTCGGACACTGCGGCAAAGCAGGCCGCGCTCATGGTGATGCGCCCCACGGCCACCGCCCGGCGGGCCGTGGGTTCCTTGCCGCCCACATCCACCATATGTGCATTGCCCGCGGCATCCATATGGGTGAAGGGTGCCGGAGGCGTCTGATTTTTCCCGTCCATCTTTACATCCCCTTTCCGAAACCGCAATTGGGCCAGGTGCACACCGGGCAGTTCAGACACAGCCCACCTGTGCCCCAGGCAGCCATTTGGCCGGCCGTGACGGGCACCCGTGCCATCAGATAGGGCAGAACCAGGTCAAATACCGTGCGTCGAGCATACATCACGCAGCCGGGCAGGCCGCACACCGGGCGGCCGTCGGCGGTGTAGCTGAGCAGGAACATGGCCCCCGGCAGCACCGGCGCGCCGTAGCTGACCACCTGCACCCCCGCATTGCGGATGGCCAGCGGGGTGCGATCGTCCGGGTCCACACTCATACCACCTGTGCACAGCACCATGTCCACCCCTTCCGACAGAAAGGCGCGGATAGCAGCGGTGATAGCCGCCGGGTCGTCGTCCAGCACCACCTGGCGGGAAACCCGGGCACCGTATTCGGCCAATTTGCCTTGAACCACCGGCGTGAAGGAGTCCCGGATGCGCCCGTGGTACACTTCGCTGCCGGTGGTGATCAGGCCCACTGTTGTAGGTGCATAGGGCGCCAGCGCCAGCAGGGGCTCATCGCCGGCGACAGCCCGGGCAGCGTCCATCTTTTCCCGTTCGATCACCAGCGGGATCACCCGCATACCCGCCAGTTTGTCCCCTGCCTTGACCGGGCCCGGGTGGCGGGCGGCGATCATCATCTGGCCCAGGCTGTTTACCGCCAGCAGGCGCCGGCGATCCACGGTGAACAGGCCGTCTGCCTGGGCGGTCAGCTCGATCTTTCCCTCGCTGGGCACGCCGGCCGCCATATGGGGGCCAATGCACAGATCCCGCAGGACGGCGGCCGCTTCGTCCTCATGGAGGCGCTGTTCCCCCATTTCCCAGATGTATACATGCTCTTTGCCGACGCTCAGCAGGACGGATACGTCCTCCGGTGCGATAACGTGCCCTTTTTTGAATACAGGGCCTTTCTTTACCCCCGGGATAATTTGTGTGATGTCGTGGCACAGCACCTGGCCTACGGCATCCTGGGTCTTCATCAGCTTCATGGCACAACGCTCTCTTTCTTGTTTTCAAGGGACAGGGTGTTCCGCCCCATCTCCCTTTGTTCCGTACAATGGATGGCAAAAAAAGCGGCAGCCATTGTTTTTTACGGAATAGAATGGTATAATATAGCTGTCTTTTCTACTTTTTATTGACAGGATGTGATTTTGTGGTACAGGAAAGCGCCCCTCGCCGCCGGGGGCCCCGGCAGGTAATGCTGAAAGTACAGGTATTCAACCAGCAGCCGCATTTCGGGAAAGGCATTGTATCGCTGATGCAGCTGGTGCGCCAGGGACATTCCCTTCGCAGCGCCAGTGCGCAGATGGGGCTGTCCTACTCCAAAGCCTGGCGCCTGCTGAAAACCGCCGAGGCCGACTTGGGCATTCCCCTGATGGCCACACAAAAAGGCGGCGCCCAGCGCGCCGGCAGCACCCTGACACCTGAGGGCGAAGACCTGCTGGAACGCTATCTGGCCTTTGAACAGGAGGCCCGCCGCCAGGTACAGGCGGCGTTTGACAAATACTTCGGCGATTTCGGAACGCCTGCACCGTAGCAGAATCCCGCGCAGCATACAGCCCGGCCCCGTGCAAGGAGCCGGGCCGTTTTTCGTTCTAGGCCAAAGGGACCGCCTGCGCTCAGTAAAAGATCTCGAAGTATTCCCGGTATGCCTCCAGTACATACTCCAGATGCTCTTTCATGTAAAAGTAGGCGAACTCGCTTTTGCCGCTGCGCACCGCCTCGTAGATCTTCTGGTGCTGCTGCATCAGCGCGGCGCCCACACTGCGCTGGCGGGCCGGCGGGATCAGCGCCGTCAGGGCGGGGTCGGTTTCCAGCTTTGCCAGCTGGCTGAACCACTCGGCCAGGATGGGGTTGTGCGTCGCCGCAACCAACGCGCTGTGGAAAGTATCCTCGGCCCGCTCATCATGGACACAGGCCCCCAGCCGGGACACCTCCTCGGGCGTGGCCGTCTGGGCCACCAGGCGGGCGATCTCCGGTTCGAGCAAAATACGGGCCCTGGTAGAGTGCAGGAACGCCTGGCAATAATCCCGCAGCTTGGCGCCGGGGCTTACCAGCTGCGCGCCGTCGATGAGCACATAGCTGCCCTTGCCCTTGTGCGTCTCGATGACGCCGGCCTCGCTGAGCAGGCGCAGCGCCTCACGCACTGTGATGCGGCTGACACCCATCATGTTCATCAGCTCTTTTTCGCTGGGCAGCAGCTCGCCCTTTTGGTAAACGCCCTGGGCGATCATGGTTTTGATGCGTTCCAGCACCTGCTCGTACAATTTCAGCCCGCTTGTCACTTTATATTGTTGATTGTCCATTTGCACACCATCATCCGCTAAATAATAAAATTTGCTTTATTATAACACAGCGTTTGGCAGGTGTGCAAGGACGCTCAGGCCCTTTCTGCCTTTTGGGCTTTGCGGTAGCCATCCACGGCGATGAGCAGGATGCTGACGAGCACCAGCACACCGCCGGCGGCCATGCCCAGGGTGACGGGGTCATGGAACCAAACGGTGCCGAACACCGTGCTGACGATGGGCTCCAACATGGAGACGAAAGCCGAGGTAGATGCACCCATGCGCCCGATGCCATACATCATCAGAAAGTAACCGCCCACGGTAAACAGCCCTGAAGCCAGCACATACAGCCAGCCCGCCGGTTGAGACGGGGCCGCCAGCGTACCGGTGGCCGGAGCCAGCACGGCGTACAGCAGCGTGCCCGGCAGGGAGACGTAGAACAGCTTGGTCTCGATGGGCAGCTGGTTGGCCGGGCCCTTTTCGTTGGCGATGAGGTAGCCGCCGTAGGTGAAGGCCGAGCACAGGGCCGCCACGATTCCGATGGTTTGCACATCGCCCCCTTTGCCCGCCAAAAACAGCATGCCCACGATGCTGCTGGCCACAGCGGCCAGCTGCAGCCTGGTAAAGCCCTGGCGGAATACGGTGCCCATCACCACGCACACCACGGTGGGATACAGGAAGTTCAGCATGATGGCCATGCCCACCGGCAGGTACAGATAGGATGTATTCAGCAGCAGCGCCGTCAGCAGCATGCCCACGGTGCCCATCAGCACCGCCTGGATCATCTGGATGGGCCTGGCCTTCAGGCTGCGCTTTTTCAGCAGCGCCATTCCCAGGCTTACCAGGGTGATGATCAGGTTGGTATAAAGCATCAGGCTGTTCATGGGCAGGCCGTCCACCATCACCTGTTTTTGGAAGGTGGGCATCAGGCCCAGCAAGGTGGCGGCGCCCGCCACAGAGAGAATTCCGATCAGCATGTGGATTCCTTTCTTTTGCGGTGGAGTATGTGAAACGGGAGTGGCAGCGCGCTTTACAGCGCCTGCGTCAGCTGGTCGCGCTCCTGCGCGGCCGCCTTGCGCCGGCGCTCATCTGCCTGGCGGGCGCGGAATTCGTTTTCCGTCAGCAGCATCAGCGCGCCGGTGGGGCACACCTTGACACAGGCGGGCACCAGGCCGGCCTTCTGCCGCTCGATGCAGGCGTCGCACTTGCGCATTTTGCCGTCGGGGCCGAAGGTGGGCACGCCGTAGGGGCAGGCCATGGCGCAGGAGTGGCAGCCGATGCAGTTGGTGGTGTCGTACAGGGTGAAGCCGGTGTCCGGGTCCTTGGTCAGGCAGCCGCTGGGGCATCCCAGCACGCAGGGGGCGTCGATGCAGTGCATACAGGACACCGAATAGAAGTGCAGGTCACCCGCCTTCCCCTCCTGGGTGAAGGTGGTGCGGAAAGGCTGCTGCCCGGCGGCCGCATCCACATCGTTCTGATCCATACAGGCCAGGGCGCAGGCGCCGCAGGCCGAGCATTTGGATGAATCAAAAAACAGGTATTTCTTCACGGTTCAGCCCTCCTTTTTCACTGCGCAGCGGGTGGAACGGTAGGCCGGGAAGCCGGAATACGGATCCAGATGATCGGCGTCCATCAGGCTGTTGGCGTCGGCCTCGGAATAGCCGTGGAACAGGTTCACCAGCCCTTTTGGCACACTGAGGGTGGGGTGTACCGATACGGTCACACTGCCGCGCGGCGTGGAAATGGTAATGCGGTCCCCTTCCGCCACACCCAGGGCGCGGCAGTCTTCCCGGTTCATATCCGCCGTGGGCACGGGGCGCAGGCTGCGGTTGGCAGGCACCTTGTGCAGGCGGGAGTGAATGGCGTTGGGAATGCGGCTGCCGGATGTGAGGGTAAAGGGGTACAGCGCCGGATCGGCATCGTCCAGGGGCTCACGGTAGGTGGGCAGGGCATCCAGCCCCCACTCGGGGTGCTGTTCGATGATGGCGCTTTTCAGTTCGAACTTGCCGGTCGGCGTGGAAAGCCCTTTTTCCAGCAGCTCATAATCCCGGTGGACAGCCACCGGCGCGATCTTCACCGGCAGTTCCACTTTTTTCAGCTGGTCTGTGGTGACGCCGTAATCATCCAGGATATACTTCTGGATAAAGGACTCATACCCCTCTTTCAGCTGGGCGTCGGGCAGGTCCATGAAGCGGGCCAGCTCGGTGAGGATGTCCACATCGCTTTTAGCCTGTCCCAGCGGGACAATGGCCGGGCTGGTATACCAGGCCACACCGCCGCCGTAGGGCTTGAATTCCCCCCGCTCGAAGCTGGAGCAGGCGGGCAGCACGATGTCGGCATACTTGGCCGTGTCGGTGAGGAACAGGTCGGTATCCACAAAGAAATCCAGGGATTCCAGGGCGCGGAACATTTTGCCGGAATCGGGGAACATGCGGGCGTTCATTCCCAGGGCAAACACCGCCCGCAAGGGATAAGGCGTGCCCTCCAGGATCTGGCGGGACAGGTCCATGGCCTGCATCTCCCCTTCCAGATAGTTCCACAGCGGGAACCGGGGCGCACCCACCGGGTCCTTCACGTTCCGGGGGCGGGTCTCGTACAGGAACTGATGTTCCCGGGTCTCGAACCCGCAGGAGACGTGCATGTAGGTGTGGGGCGACAGCTGCTGGCCGCCGGTGCGGTCAAAGTTGCCGGTGATAGCCAGCAGGGCCATGACGGCGCGGTAATTCTGCAGGCCGTTGCGGTGATGGCACAGCGGCGCCGAGGACTCGTTGCAGCTGACACGGGGGTTTTCATGGATCAACCGGGCCGCGGCCTGCACCTGGCTGTAAGGCACGCCGGTCAGCCGTTCCACGTTGCTCTCATTGAATCCGGCCACATAGGCGGCGTAGTCGTCGAAGCCATAGACGTACTTGTCGATGTAGGGTCTGTCGATCCAACCGTTGCGGATCAGCTCGTTGGCGATGGCATGGGCCAGCGCGCCGTCGGTGCCCGTGCGGGGCTGCAGCACCAGATCGGCCAGCTTTTCGGTGGTGGGGGTGCGGCGGGTGTCCACCACCAGGAATTTCAGGCCCTGCTCCTTCAGCTGCATTGCACGGCGGGCGCCCATATAGGATGAGTAAAAAGGATTGAACGCCCAGCCCAGGAACAGATCGCTGTTGGCCATGTCCGGATTGGCCTGATCGCCGGCGGCCACTTTCCAGGCCATAAACGCCGCCGTATAGCAGGCGCTGGATTCGCAGCCGTAATTGGGGCTGCCGAAAGCGTAGGCAAAGCGGCGCAGCATTTGCCGGTACCATTTGGAATAGCCGGAATAGAAGGCCACACTCTCGGCGCCGCAGGCGGCTTTGGCTGCGTTCAGCCCCTGTGCGACAGCCGCATAGGCTTCCTGCCAGCTGATGGGCCGGAATTTGCCCTCGCCCCGCCTGCCCACCCGCTTGAGGGGGGTGAGGATGCGATCCTCCCGGTAGATGTACTGGCGGTTGGCCAGGCCCTTGGTGCACAGGCGCCCGTCGTTGACGGGATGGCCGTCCATGCCCTCGATCTTGATCACTTTGCCGTCTTTCACATAGGCGTTGATGCCGCAGTGCATACCCGGCGAACAGATATCGCACATGGTGCGGCGCACCTCGATGCCCGTGTCCGGGCCTGGGATCTTCGCCTTGATTTTCCGTTCCAGTTCAGTCATAGGTTCTTGCCTCCAGGTGGTCGATGAATCGTTCGTCCAGGCCGTAGCGGATCAGCTGGCCCCGCTGCTCGGGGGAGAAGCGGTTGGGCTGGCCCCGCAGCACCTTGATGAGATGGGCTTTCAGGATGCCCGAGACACCGTAATTATCCAGGATGTTGAAGCCAACGGGCTTGCCGTCCCGCACCACCGTCTGCAGATAGAAGCCCTTGTCCGGCGACTGATCCACATACACCTGGCCGGTCAGGCGGTTGTCGCCCAGGCCGATGAAATCCATATTCAAAAAATGGGTGATGTTGTGCAGGATGTTGCCGTCGGCTTCGTCCCCCACGCCGGCCATGTTGCGCCCGGCCACACGGCCCTGGACGCCGGCGTTGGCCCACAGGCCGATGATCTGCGTCTGGCCGGACTGCAGGTTGTTGGCCTGGCAGCAGTCTCCAGCCGCATACACGCCGGGGGCACTGGTCTCCATGCGGGTATTCACCACAATGCCCCGTTCGATCTGCACCTGAGCGGGGTCCAAAACGCCGGTGGCAGCGCGGGTGCCCACGTTCAGCACCAGCAGCTCCGTCTCGATGACCCGGCCGTCGGCGATGTGCACGGTGCAGCCCGTCACGTTCCCCGCCCCGTCGGTGTGTTCTTCGGCGCCGGCAATGGCCTGGCCGAACACCATGTCAATCCCCATCTCCCGCAGGCGCTCCTCGATCATTTCCGAAACCTCCGGATAAGCCGCCAGCGCAAAGATGTGCGGGGCCATATCGGCCAGGGTAACGTGGCAGCCCCGGTTGTACAGCAGTTCGGCCACTTTGATACCCACCATGGATGCACCCACGATCACCGCGCTGCGGTATTCCCGGGCGGCCAGGGCATCGTGCAGCTTCACCGCATCGTCCACCGTGCGCATGCAGAATGTACCTTTCAGCCCGGCAAAGCTGCCGGGCACAAAAGCCGTGGCGCCGGTGGCCACGAGGATCTTATCATAGGGACGGCAGTTTCCGTCGTCAGCCGTCACCGTGCGGGCAGCGGCGTCCACCTTCACCACCCGGGTGTCTGTAATGAAGCGGGCCTGCAGCCGGGCGGCAATCTGCTTCAGGGTGCCAAAAGGGAACATGCCCTCATAGGGCAGCCGGCCGGCTGTATAATAGGTTGTCAGCATGGGATTGTAGGGAGGCAGGTTGGTTTCGCTGTACACATCCACTGCCGCGCCGCAGCCGGCCTGGCGGATGGCTTCCAGCGCATGATAGCCCGCGCAGCCGAACCCGATGATCGCAAATCGTTCCATGGTATAGTATCATCAGCCCTTTCTGTGGGATCTCTGCCCCAAGGCGGGCAGGAACCGCGAAAAGGGATGCGCGCGGCATCCCTTTCCGTGGACCGGCCTGTGCCACAGGCCGATATTCTACCGGTTTATTGCCGGCTTACTTTTCCGCTACAGCGTCCTTCTCCTCTTTTTCTGCCTTGGCGTTTACATATTTGCTGCGGTACTGGGTCCAAACGAACAGCACCACAATGTAGATGGCGCAGCAGATGGCGGCGGGGACGGTCAGGTCGGACAGGTTCACATAGGAAGTGAACAGCATCAGCGCGCCGATGACCAGCAGAATGGCGTGCAGCGTGCTTTTCTTCATGAAGAAAGCGGATTTTTTGAACTGCTCGGGCAGCACATCCGGCAGGCGCCAGCAAGCCAGCAGCACCATGAACTCACTGAGCATATCGGTGCCCACGCCCATATTGGAGATCAGGGTCAGGTCCATGCCGGTGACGATGGGCAGCGCACCCATCACGAAGAAAACCATCAGAAGAACCACCGGAACGCCGGCTTTGTTTTCGTTGGCCAGTTTCTCCGGCAGCCAGCCGTCGCGGGAAGCGCTCTGCAAGCCGCGGGTCACCCAGCTCAGGGTACCGTTCAGGGTGGTCAGCAGGGCAAACATGGCGCCGCCGATGACGAAGAACAGGTACAGCCAGGTGGGGAAAATCTCCTGAGCTACCAGCGTCAGGTTCTGGCCGGCCACCTGCTCTACCGGCAGCACGCCGGAGGCCACCACGCCGATGAGGGCGTAGAACACAGCCACAATGGAGGTGGACAGCACGATGACCTTCGGGATGGTGCGGGCCGGGGCCTCGATATCGTCAGCGTTCTCGCCGATGAACTTGGCACCGCCGCAGGCAAAGCTGAGCAGCGCAGCGCCGGTGGCAAAGTTCATGAAACCGTTGGGCATCACGTTGTCAGCGGCCAGGCTGAGGGTGCTCCAATCCACTTTGGGCAGGCCGAAGCCGATGAACAGCAACAGGCTGAGCAGCAGGAACACCACCATCAGGTTCTGGACGATGGCGCTGGATTTCAGGCCGATAATGTTCACAATGGTGCACAGGATAAGCGCGCCCATGGCCACGACCGCTTCGTTGAAGGCCGGGAAAACGGCACAGAAATAGCTGGCAAAGCCTTTGGCAAAGGTGGCGATCAGCACCTGGCTGAGCACGAACATGCCGATGTACATGAAGCTGGCTTTGCGGCCCATCAGCCGGCGGATATAGGTGTAGCCGGCGCCGGACGCGGGGATGGTGCCCGTAAGGATGATGTAGGGCACGCAGGTGATGATGGCCACCAGCGCGCCGACGATAAAGGCATAGGGCGTACCGTGGCCTGTCATACCGATGACCACGCCTGTCAGCACCATGATGCCGGAGCCGATGATTTGGCCGATGGCCATGCCCATGCAGTCAATGAATCCCAGTTTCTGGCGGGATTGTTCCGGTTTGTTGCTCATGAGAGTTCCTCCTCAAAGCGTATTGTGTGTTGGCTGCAGTGCAGCCGTAAGTCAAGCTGTCCGGTGCGGGCAGCTGTGAAACCGTTTGTGGGAACGGGGAAAGAGAATTGGCTTGCGACGCCTTATTCAGTTACCAATTGTATAAACAATTACAAAAATTACTTCATGTAATCTTTATACATTTTGGCCAGTTGGTCCAGGCCTTTCTGCAGCGTACTGCGGGCACAGCCGATGTTGAAGCGCATGAAGCCGTCGGCCTGTTTGCCGTAATGGCTGCCGTCGCCCAGCGCAATCCCGTACTCCTTGGCCATAATGGTTGTCAATTCGGCGCTGGTTTTGCCCAGGCAGTTCATATTCAGCCACATCAGGAAGGTGCCTTCATGCCGGGTCACTTTTACCTGCGGCAGGTGTTCGGCCATGAAAGCATTTACCAGCTCCACATTGCCGCGCAGGTAATCGCACTGCTCTTCCATCCACCGGTCGCCGTGATTGTAAGCGGCTTCCATGGCGGTGAAGGCCAGATCCGACGGGCCGAACATCCAGCGGCTGTCGTAGGCCTCCTGGATCCTGGCTTTCAGTTCCGGGTTGGGGATGATCATGCAGGAAGAACCCAGGCCAGCCATATTAAAGCTTTTGCTGATGGCCGTGTAAACCACCAGTTTGTCATAGACATTTTGATAGTGTCCGGCGGTGGTGTACTTGCGGGTCAGGCCGAAATCGGCGTGGATCTCATCGCTGAGCAGATAGACGTTGTACTGAGCGCACAGCGCGCACAGGCGCTCCATCTCCTGGGCCGTCCACACACGGCCAATGGGATTGTGGGGGTTACAGAACACCACGGCCTGCACGCCGTTCTTCAGTTCGTCTTCAAAACGCTGCCAGTTGATGGTGTAATAGTTGTTTTCATAATCCAGCGGGCAGTCCACCAGGGTATGGCCGCTGTTGTTCACCGCAGCAAAGAAGGGGTCATACACCGGGGTAAATACCAGCACCTTGCTGCCCTTGGGCACCACGGCGTCCAGTGTGAAATAAATGCCGGTGACCACACCATAGCTCAGCAGCATCCAATCCGTATCGGGCGTCCAGTCGTAGTGGCGGCTCCACCACCCCTGAATGGCCTTATACACGCCGGGCAGAGGGTCGGAATAACCGATAATGGGGTGATCGCAGCGGTGCTGGATCGCCTGCATGATCTCAGGCACCGTAGCGAAATCGGTGTCGGCGATCCAATAGGGCAGCAGGCCATCGTGCTGGCCGAAGCCATCCTGAAAGTTCCATTTGATGCTGCTGGTACCCCGACGGTCCACCACTTTGTCAAAGTCGTACATATCCTGCAGATCCTTTCTCAAAACATGTCATTCGCGGGCGCAGGCCGGGCTGTCCCCCGGGTTGGGCAGCCCTGTCTGTGTTCGTGCTTCCTGTCATGAATTATAACAAGTCATTTTTCGTTTCGCAATAGTTTATTCATAGATTTTTGCTATTTACCCAAGATTCAGCTGTTTACACAAAGTTAGTCTGCGTATTTTGTGCATTTGTGCTCACAGCTTCATGATCTTATTATGAAATATCCCCTATTTTATGACAAGATGTGCTGCCAGCTCCTGCCGCCAAGCGCAGCAACAACCCGGCGCAGCTTTACAGGCCCAGAGCATTCAACAGAGCAATGGCCGCAGCCGGTACCGCCAGGGCCGGCAGCAGGTTCATGGTTTTGATCTGCTTAATACCCAGGATCCCCAGGCCGGAGGCCAGGATCAGTACGCCGCCCACCAAGCTGATCTCCGTCATCAGTGCATCCGTGATGAAGGGTTCAATCAACCCTGCCAGCAGATAAATCGTTCCCTGCCAGCAGAACAGGACCGCCGAGGCGATGGCGATGCCGAAGCCAAATGTGGAGGAGAGCACAATGGACGTGATACCGTCCAAAACTGCATTGGTAAACAAATAGGTATGATCCCCCTGCAGGGCGCTTTGCATGGGCCCCAGGATGGACAATGTGCCTGCGCAGAACAGCAGGATGGCCGTAGACAGCCCCTGGGCCAGATTGCTTCCCTTGGAGATTTTGCCCAGGGCCCGCTGAAAGGCAGTGTCCAGGCTGAGCCGCGTGCCGATCAGGCCGCCCAGGGCCAGGCTGACAATGAACAGCACATGGTACTGAGACTGCGGCATCGCCTGTACGATGGCATTGATCCCCTGGGCCGAAGCAGCCAGGCCCATGGCGTCCATCATAACGTTTTTGTATTGATCTCCAATGCCTTTTTTCAGTGTGCTGCCGATGACGCAGCCCACCAGGATGGCGCCGGCGTTGGTGATGGTTCCGATCATTCCGCATCGCTCCTTTTCCACATCCGGGTGCTCTGTGCCCGCTAAAGTTATTTTAAACCCTCCAGCAGCTGGAGAGTCAACTCCATTTCCAACCGCTTTTTACAGGCGGCCGGCAGCCTGCAGTGCCGCCAGCTGCTGCGGGGTATTGACATTGTACAGCTCGCTGTCATCAAACCGGGTGTCTGCCAGGCAAAGCACATGGCCGCCCACAGCCCCAAACAGCCAGCCTGCCCGGCGTTCGCCGTGATCCAGCGCAGCCCGGATGGCAGGCAGGCAGGCCCTGGTGTACACGCCACACAGAGGATGCAGGCGGCCGCCGCGATCCCGCAAAGCCCAGGCCGGCCAGCCGGCCCCGGCGAAGGACGCCAGATAGGCCGCCAAGCCGGCGCTGAACAGAGGCATGTCGCAGGCAACCACCAGCAAGCCGTCACTGCGGCAGGCGGCCAGGCCGGCCTCCAGGCCCGCCAGGGGGCCGCTGCCGGGCCTGAGGTCTGCCACCGGGCAAAAGCAGGTACCCGCCGCCAGGGAGGGGTCGGCAGTACTCAGCAATTTTTCGTCAAAATCCTGCAGAGCCACAGCCAGGCGGTCTACAAACCGCATGCCGCGGGCATCGGTCAAAAGCGCTTTGCTGTACCCTCCCATGCGCCGGCCCTGCCCGCCGGCCAAAACCAAAGCCCCCAGTCGTCTCGTTTCCATCGGCCTTCCCCTTTCCGTTTGCCATTTACGGCCCGCTTGTTCTATGATATGATAAAACAAGTTGATCCAAAGCACAAGCCCCAGCCAACAAGGAGGGATCTCATGCGTCAGCGCTTTAAAATCGGCGAGGTAGCCCGGCTGTTTGGCATCAATGTGCGCACGCTGCGCTATTACGATACCATTGGCCTGCTGAAGCCCGTTGTGGTGGACCGGGATACCGGCTACCGCTATTACTCCGCCGAACAGTTTGAACAGCTGAACACCATTCGCTATCTGCGCACCCAGGGCATCTCCCTGGCACAGATCCAGGCTCATTTGCATCGGCGGGAACCCCAGGGGATCCTGGAGATGCTGCGCAGCCAACAGCACGAGGCCCAGCGGCACATCGAGGCATTGGAACAGGCCCGGGACCGCCTGGCCGCCCGGGTGGCACAGATCGAGGACGCCCTGCGGCCCGACCTGCTGGGCCGGGTGCGCCGGCTGGAGCTGCCCCGGCGGCCGGTGGCCCTGCTGCGCCGGGCCCTGCGCGCCGGAGATGACCTGGAGCTGCCGCTGCGCCATCTGGAAAACGCCGCCGGACTGGCTCCCAGCTACTTTTTGGGCAAAGTGGGCCTGACCGTGGCCCGGGAAGACCTGTTGTCAGGCCAATGGGATACCTATTCCAGCCTGTTCTGCCAAATAGAACCCGGAGAAACCCCCGCCGGCCGAGAAGGCCCCGCCCTGCCCGGCGGCCTGTGGGCGGCCCTGCGGTTCACCGGCACCCACAGCCAGGCGGCGCCCCATTACGGTGAACTGCTGCTGGCCTGCCGGCAGCAGGGGCTGCAGCCCGCAGGCGATGCCGCCGAATTCACCTTGGTGGATTACGGCCTCACCGAAGATCCCGCCCAGTTTGTAACAGAGATCCAGATCCCGGTGAAGCCGGCCTGACCGAATGCAATGCATCGGCACAGCACTGGGATACGCTTTTTCCTCCGGCACCGGGCGCCTTTCTCGCTTTTCCGTTTTCCTCACAGCTTTTTGCATCTTGCCTCGCACTGCTTCTGACAGCAAAAGGCCCGGAGGATAAACCTCCGGGCCTTCTTTAAAGATTCAGTAGGACAAATGATCAAACTTCGAACCAGTCGGCAAAACCCAGTTTCACCAGGTTATCATGGCTGATCTTCAGGCTGTCGAAGGGGTCACGGCCATAGCAGTCATCCTGCTCAATCAGGAAATATTCACTGCCGCCGGCCAAACCGGCTTCAATACACTCTTTGATGGGAAGCGTGCCCTCGCCTACCTCGGCAAATTCCACAATATTGCTGAAAGCCTGCATGAACGCCTTGGCGTCAAACGCACCTTCCGGCATTTTCACTTCACCGATGCGGTAATCCTTCAGGTGCAGCAGGCGGATACGGCCGGCATACTTCTTAATGAAGGACACAGGCTCTTCGCCGCCGCGGTGGATCCAGTGGGTATCCAGCTCGAAGCCCAGGTTCTTGGTATTGTCTTTGATGATATCCAGCAGATACTGGCCATCATAGCGGACAAACTCCACATGGTGGTTGTGATAGTACAGGTCGATGCCTTCTTCTTTCAGCTTCGCAGCCATCTCGTCCGCCTCTTTGGCAAAGTCCATGGCTTTCTGATAGCTGCCCATGCAGGTCATCGGCAGCATGCCGATGCGCAGCATGTCGCAGTTCAGCGTGCGGCAGTCTTCCACAATTTTCTTGAAATCGTCCGGATTGCACAGGTATTCGCCGGGCATGTTGGGGAACATGGGCGAAACGGACGCCGTGCAGGAAGAAACCTTCATGCCCAGCTCGTCAATGGCCCTGCGGAAGCCGGCCACATTTTCAGCCGTCATGGGCACCTGGCTGATCTCGATGCAGTGGAAACCCAGGTCCGTGAGTTTCTGCATAGACTCAAAGGCGTCAAATTTGGGCATTTTGGCAGGGGCAATGGTGCTCATCTGAACACCAATCAAACCTTTTTTCATGGGAATCGCTCTCCTTTCAGCGTTTGGCAAAAACATGTGCCGCTTACAGCGCCACTGTTTTGCCGAACCGGCCCGATTGCTGGACGGCATCGATCAGACGAATGCTCATCAGTGCATCACGCACGTGGATGTAATCGTCTGTACCCTCTTCAATGGCCCGGTAGAATTTGGCAATCAGCTTGGCATGACTGGCGCCGTAGTAGAACTTGGTTCCGGGCAGCTTGGCATCCTCACACAGGCGGGTGCGGGTACCGTCCGCCTCGATGCGGTACAGCACACTGTCGATAATGGCGAACTTTGCCTTCTCCAGCCGGACACTGATCTGCACGCTTTCGTTCTCATCATTGGCAATGGTAGCCAGGAACAGGCCCTTGGCACCGCTGGCGTAATTCAGGCGCACGGCCACGGTGTCCTCCACCTCAATGCCGTAATCCAGCAGCTGGGCCACGCTGGCGCGCAGGCTTTCGATATCGCCGCCCAAGTAGTACAACAGGTCCAGCGTGTGCACAGACTGATTGATCATGCACCCGCCGCCGGCCGTCTCCCATTTTCCGCGCCAGGGTTTTACATCATAATATTCCTTGGGCCGGGCCCACAGCACCACGCCCTTGGCCGCCTGCACCGCGCCGTACTCGCCGCTGCTGATGATATCCTTCAGCATCTCGACCGATTCGTTCAGCCGGTTCTGCAAGCAGATACCGATGTGCACTGCGGGATGGGCGGCTTCCAGCGCCGCAAATTCGCGGCCCTGGGCCGCATTCAGGGCCACCGGTTTTTCGCAGAATACATGAATGCCCTGTTCGGCGAAATACTTCGACACAGGATAATGCAGATAATGGGGCAGGCACACATGGACGCAGTCCGGCATAGCCTCCCGTGCCATCTCTTTATAATCGGTGTAGAAGGGCACTCCCTCCGGGGCACGGCTGCGCGCGGCGGGGTCAATATCACACACCGCGCACAGCTGCACCTGGGGGTTCGCCTTCAATGCCGCCAGATGGATGGAGGAAATATCCCCCAAGCCGATCACTGCTGCTTTTTTCATCGCTAAAATCGCCTCCGGCGGCGCTCTATAGGGCGCCTTTGAATTATTACTCGCGCACGGGGAACTTGCCCTCGGCGGCGATGCGCTTGTTCAGCTCTTCAGCATACAGTTCGGGGTCAACGGGGTTATCCACCTCTTTGCCCAGCCAGCTGGACAGCTGCGCAGCATTGGCCAGGTTCACGCCGTTGATGCCGTCGGAACCGGGGGCCAGCAGGGGGCTGCCGGTGAGGATGTGCAGCGCGAAGTTCTCCATCACCGTGGTGTGCTGGAAGCCCCAGCCGTCGGTGTTTTCAAACTCCTCCGTCTCATACAGCTCGCTGGCGCCGCTGTTGGACATGGTGAGCTTGGCCACATCCATCATGGACATGGTGGCGTTCATTTCCTCTTCGCTCTTCTTCATGCGGTAGATGGTAGCCTTCCGGCTGTCCTCCACCACGATCTTGCCCTTGTCCAGGTCGATCTCCAGCCGGTCGGTGCCGATGGCGTCGTGGGTGCAGGTGATGAAGCTGCCGGTGGCGCCGTTGGCATAGCTGGTGAGGATGGTGACGTCGTTCTCCACGTCGATCTTCCGGTGGCTGCCGCAGATGCACTTGGCGAACACCTTGGTGGGCACGCCGCAGATCCACTGCCACAGGTCCAGCTGGTGGGGCGCCTGGTTCACCAGCACGCCGCCGCCTTCGCCGCCCCAGGTGGCGCGCCAGGCGCTCTGCTGATAGTAGCTGTCCGGACGCCACCAGGTGTTGATGATCCAGTTGGAGCGGCGGATCTCGCCCAGCTCGCCGGAGGCCACGACCTCTTTGATTTTCTGATACAGCTTATTGGTGCGCTGGTTGAACATGATGCCGAAGGCCACGTCGGGGTGCTCGGCCGCACATTTGTTCATGGCCATCACGTCTTTGGCGCGCACGCCGGCGGGCTTTTCCACCAGCACGTTCATGCCGTGCTCCAGGCAGTAGATGGCGATCTCATGGTGCAGGTAGTGGGGCACGGTGGTAACCACGGCGTCCACCTTGCCGGAAGCGACCATGTCCTTCCAGTCGGTGAAGAAGGGATAGTCGGGATATTTTTCCTTGCACATTTTCTCCTTTTCGGGGTCAATGTCGCACAGGGCGCCCAGCTCCACATGCGGGGGGCACGGGGCGGCGGGCATGCCGGGCAGGCCGCCGGTACCGGTGAGGAAACCGGCATATGCGCCGCCCTGGGCGCCCACACCGATGATGCCAAGTCTGATCTTTTCCATAAAGCTGTCTCTCCTTTGTATTGGTATACAAATATATTCAGGCGGCCGGCGGGCTGCAAAAGCCGCGCACGGGCCTTCCTCCTGCGAAGTGACGGGCCGCCGGGGCCCGGGGCGTGTCAGATGGCGTTCAGGATATCCATCAGGGCATGATACTGCATGGCATAACCCTCGGCGCCATCCTTGGCCTTGTTGCGGCGGATGACGTGATGAGCTTCCTCCACTTCCAGCGCGCTGAGGGATTCGAAGATCACCAGATGCGGCTCCAGCGTCAAAAAGCCCTCATAGCCTTCGTCACGGATGGCGCGGGTGAGCAGCTGCTGGATCTTGCCCTCGCCGGTGCCGCACAGCACGTTCTCGTTGCCGGTGGTGACGGCATCCTTGATGTGGATATACTCGATGTACGGATCCAGCAGGTTCCAGCACTGCTCGGTATCTTCGCCGCACTGCACAAAGTTGGCAAAGTCAAACGCAGCGCGGAAATGAGGGCTGGCCAAAGCGTCGAAGATCTTCTTGCAGCGGCTGCCCACATCGCCGTAAATCCCCTTTTCGTTCTCATGCAGCAGGATCACACCGTGCTTCTGGGCGATGGCATCGTACTGGCGCAGTTTGGCCACAACGGTGTCGTAATAGGGTTCCGGATCCTCATTCTCATCAATGTAGAAGCTGAAAATGCGGATATAGCGGCAATTCAGCACCTTGCAGATTTTGCACAGCTCCTCCAGCTTGACCAGGTCCTTCTGGAACGCCTCCTCATCGCCGACAGGAATCTTGCCGATGGGCGAGCCCAGGCTGGACACGCCGACACCATACTGCCGGAGCAGGGGCAGCAGCTGCTGCTCCACCTCTTCTGCGGTATAATCGGCCACGCCTTTCCCGTTGGCGCTGCGCAGCGAGATATAGTGCATGCCCAGGCCGGTTACCGTCTGCAGCTGTTTTTCGAAATCCTGCCCGATCTCATCGGCAAAGCCGGAGATATGGATGTTTTCCTTCATGGGTATCTCCTCCCTTTTGGTACAAACCTGCAAGCAGCCCCGCCGCGGACACAACCGTGCGCTGGCGGCCCACAAATGTGCAATTTGATATATAAATAGTATAGCACAGCCATTTGCAACATTCAATGTAAATCCTGCTTGACACATTGCAAAAATTGTCTTAAACTAACAGAAGGGACGTTCAATGTGCCGCAAACCGCGGGAAATGTGCCGTTGGAATTGTGACATCCGCACAAAAAAGCCGCCCTGTGCGGCGCGGCCCAACAAGGGAGGCGACAGGGGTGCCGGGAAAGATCCAGCCGTTCACCGTGCGGCAGAAAATGCTGAAAACCAGCTACGAGATCTATCATTACAGAGACTCTTACTTAAAAGATGTGATGCTGCACCACCATGATTTTTACGAGATCTATCTGTTTTTGAACGGCAGTGTGGACTATATTGTAGAGAGCCGCAACTATCATCTGCAGCCCGGCGATATTCTGCTGATCAACCCCTATGAGCTGCACCAGCCCCGCTTCACGCAGCGGGGCGTCAGTTATGAGCGCATTGTGCTGTGGCTGAACCGGAATTTTGTGGAACAGTTTTCCACCCCGCAGACCAGCCTGACCAGATGCTTTGATTCCAGCCAGACCGGCCACACCAACCTGCTGCGCCTGCCGCTGGCCGGCCGCCAGCGCATCAGCGAACTGATGAACGCCCTGGTGAGCGAGAGCACCAACCGGAATTACGGCGGAGACCTGCTGGCCATCAGCCATTTGATCCAGCTGCTGGTGGCGCTGAACCAGGCTGCCGAACACCTGGCCGACCACCACGAACTGGCCGATAAATCCAGCCCCATTATCAGCAGCGTACTGAGCTATATCAACGAGCACTACCACGAAAAGCTGACGCTGGATGGCATTGCCGCTCAGTTCTTTATGAACAAATACCATCTGAGCCATGAGTTCAACCGCCTGGTGGGCACCAGCATCTACCGGTACATTATCCAGCGGCGGCTGATCATTGCCAAGCAGCTGCTGCTGGACAATGTGCCGCCCACAGTGGTGTACCACTACTGCGGCTTTACCGATTACTCCAATTTTTACCGTGCCTTTAAAGCCGAATACGGCATCAGCCCCAAAACTTTTGTAGCCATGAGCCAGGAGAGCTGAGGCGGCCCCCTTGGTTCCGGCGGCGAGCTGCCGCAAAAGCGTACCGGCACGCGGTGCCTGCCCGAATACGTGTTTGACAGAACAAAGCGCGGCGATCCCGGGGATCGCCGCGCTTCTTGCGTGCACCGAAGCACTGTTTGCAAATCTTGCTTTTCCCTTTCCGGCAAAACTTTTTCAGGCCACAGGGATCTCCACACCGTTAACCGTGACGCAAGCCACATCGGCGGGGTCCCGCAGGGTGCCGAAAGCGACGGATACCTGGTAATAGGGGCCGCCGATGGGGGAATTGCCGCCGTTTGCGCCGCCGGCGCTGCGCGCTGCGTTTCCCCAATCATCCGTCAATTCCAGTGTGGTGCCGTCGGTGAAGGTGATGGCAACCGGCACGCTGCTGAGAGTGTCGCGCACCGCGCTGTCCTCAGGATGCCCCTGGAACACCACCGATACCCGCATGGGCGTCAGGCTGACCTGGGCGATGGGCACACCGGTGTCCGGTTCTGCCGTGCCCGCGGGCGCCGCTACGGTTACGGCCGGCTGGGACTGGGGCAGGGCGAAGGAAAACGATAGGGTGTGCTCCCAGCGCCAGGGCGCATCGGTGAAGCCGTTGTCCCCCTCGGTGCGCCCGTATATGGCCTGCACCTGCAGCTCAACCGTCTCCCCTGCCCCAACGCCCTGGTGGGTGGCGCAAAGCAGCAGCGGGATGGTGTCGTCTGCGGGGTCCGGGTCTTCCAGCTGCAGGCAGCTGCCGCTGCTGGTCCATCCGTCCACCCACTTGTTCGGGCGCAGGCTGGTCATGAGGGCATATTCCAAGTCGGGATCGTACTGGCCGTCGTCAAAAGTAAGCTGAACGGGCACATAGAGCATATAGCCGTCATCCAGCGCACCCTCCAGGGTGACGGTGATGCCGTCCCGGCTCTGGGTGAGGGCAAGGCCCTCACCGGGCATGCCCAGGCTGTCCGCCTGCTGCCGGGCATCGGCGCCGAAAAAATTGCCCACCGCCTGCCAGGGGAACACCCCGGTGGCGGCGGCGCCGGCACATCCCAGGCAAATGGCCAGCGCAGCGGCCACGGCGGCCGCCCACAGCCGTCGGCGCCGGGCCGGGCGGGAGGGTGCAGCCCGCAGCGGTGCGGGTGTCTTTGCGGCGGCATCGAAGCGTTTGGTTTCCTCCTGCCCTGCGGGATCCAGGCCTGCCTTCCGCCTGGCCAGGGCCAGGATCCGCGCGGTATCCACGTTTTGGTCCTGCACCGCATCCGGCTGCGGTGCATAGTGTGCATCCATATAGTCAAACCACGTCTTCATGGGTAACGCCCCTTTCCAATAATGCCTTGCGCAGCTTTTCCCTGCCCCGCATCAGCCGGTTTTTTACCGCGGACCGGCTGACGCCCATGGACCGGGCGATCTGTGCGGTTGTCTCTCTTTGATAATAATAGCGCAGGAATACCTGTCGGGTGGGTTCGTCCAGGCCGTCCAGTGCCTGGCGCGTCATCATCTGCAGTTCCCGGCGTTCCAGCCTGGCGGCGGCCTGCAGCTCCGGCGGGCTGAGGAAATCCTCCTCCAGCGGCAGTACCGGGCGCAGGGCCCGCAGGCGGCTGCGTGCCTCATTCCGGCACACCGCTGCCAGGTAGGTTTTCAGGCTGCCTTTGGCCGGGTCGATGCGGCCGGCGGCGCGCCACAGCTTGGCGAACGCTTCGGCAGCAGCCTCTTCAGCATCCTGTACCGAAAGCCCGGGCGCGGCGGCCCGCACGACCGCGGCGGCATAGGCGCCATAGGCGTCTACACAGTCTGCCAGCGCCTGCTCTTCCCCAGCCTGCAGCCGGGCCAGCAACGCCTGGTCATCCATCGCTTGTTCCTTCTTTCCTGTTGAATTTGAAAAGCTTTTCACCCTTCTATACGCGGGGCCGGGGCGTTTGGTCCCACGAAACAGACAGCCGGGAAACGCAAAGGAGGGCACTGCCGGCCCCGCAGGCCGGCGGCGCGGGATATTCCCGTTCTGCAGTGCGGCAGAATCAAAACCACCCGTTGAACGGGTGGTTTGAACAGGCCCTATAAGGGCCTATCTCCTGTGGTCGCTCCCTAAAGGGAGCCCTGAAAAGTCTGGCAACCACACTTTTACCACGGGCCGCCCCCTAC
>CALXBN010000043.1 GCA_944386555.1 uncultured Ruthenibacterium sp.
AGCCGCCCGGTAACCCAAAGTTATACACCCCTGTTCCGATAAATCCTCGAACCAGGGCCTCACGCGCCTGTTCTTTTGAACAGGCGCTTTTTTGCACACCAGCGCGGGTTTAGTTTCCTCCGCCTGGCCTGAGCAAGCCCTGCGGGCCAACATCCACGCCCAGATCTCCCTGGCGCTGAACCGCATCTTCACCGAATGGTACCCCAGCAAAGGCTACGATTTTGACATCACCAACTCCACCAGTTACGACCAGTACTACGTCCACGGGCGGGATATCTTTGAACCCATGGACCGCATCACCGACGAGATCTTCAACACCTATGCCCGCAAAGAGGGCACCATCGAGCCCTATTACACCGAATACTGCGACGGCAAATCCGTCAGCTGCCCGGGCATGAAGCAATGGGGCACCAAGGACCTGGCCGACCAGGGCTACAACGCGCTGCAGATCCTGCAATACTACTACGGCGACGATTTGGAGCTGGTGCGCACGGACAACATTGCCGACGTGCAGGAGAGCTATCCCGGCAGCCCATTGCGCCTGGGCAGCACCGGCCAGGCGGTGCGCGTCATCCAGCGGCAGCTGAACCGCATCGCCCAGGACTACCCCTTCTTCGGGCGCACCGATGTGGACGGCGTATTCGGCGAGAGTACCGAGGCGGTGGTCAAAAAATTCCAGGCCCAGTTCAGCCTGACGGCCGATGGTGTGGTGGGCCGCGCCACCTGGTATAAAATCAGCTATATCTACGCCAGCGTAAAGGACCTGGCCGAGCTGACCAGCGAGGGCGAGCGCCCCGACGGCAGCCTGGTGGCGGGCGTATACCCGGGCACAGCCCTTCGCCAGGGCAGCCGGGGCGACGCGGTACAGCAGGTGCAGTTCTGGCTGGCCGAGCTGGCCCCCTATGTCTCCGGCCTGACAGCCCCGGCGGTGGACGGCATCTTCGGCGCGGCCACCACGGCTGCCGTGCGGGCGTTTCAGCGGCACTACGGCCTGACAGTGGACGGCGTGGTGGGCCGGGACACCTGGAACCGCCTGTACGCGGAATACACCAGCCTTGAAGCGGATACCGCGCCCCCCGAAGCCGACGGCAGCCGGCCGGGCACCTACCCGGGCACAGCCCTTCGCCAGGGCAGCCGGGGCGACGCCGTGCGCCGGGTGCAGTTCTGGCTGCGCATCGTGGCCAGCGCCAACACCGCGGTACCCGCCCCCGCTGTGGACGGCATCTTCGGCAGCGCCACCACCGCGTCGGTGCAGGCATTCCAGCGCGCCTACGGCCTGACAGCGGACGGCGTGGTGGGCCGCAGCACCTGGAACAAGCTGTATGAGGTGTACACCGATATCATCAACGGCCTTTTGGAACCCGGCCAGCGCCCGGGCACTTACCCGGGCAGCCCTTTGCGCGTGGGCAGCAGGGGCCGGGCCGTGAAGGAAGTGCAGTACTACCTCTGCCTGCTCAGCGCCTACTATCCCCAAATTCCTCAGATTGCCTGGGACGGCGTATACGGCAGCGCCACCGCCGCAGCGGTGCGGGCCTTCCAGCAGCTGTTTGGCCTGACGGTGGACGGCGTGGTGGGGCCGGCCACCTGGGAGGCCATCTACACCCGCTTTTCCACCCTGCGCACCGCCAGCGGCCCCGTACTGCGCCTGTGGGTGTTCCAGTACCCGGGCTATCCGCTGGAACCCGGCATGGACGGCAGCATGGTGCAGTTCATGCAGTTCATGCTGGCCTATATTGCCTGGTTCTATGACGCTGTCACGCCTATCAGCGCGCTGGACGGGGTGTACGGCAGCGAAACGGAGAACGCCGTGCGCGCCTTCCAGCGGGAATTCGGCCTGCCCGTCACCGGCGCGGTGGACCAGGCCACCTGGGATGCAGTGGCCCTGACTTATCTGAGCCTGGCCGCCGATATCGCCGGCGGCGGGGCCGACGGCACCTGGCCCGGTTACGCCATGACGCTGGGCAGCGCCGGCAAAGCGGTACTGGCGCTTCAGCAACAGATGAACCGGGTTGCCTCGCTGTACTGCGCCGCCTGGTTCGTGCCCGAGAGCGGCATCTTTGACCAGGCGACCCTGGACGCCGTGGCCCAGTTTCAGCAGGGGCTGGGCCTGCCGGTGACCGGCCTGGTGGATCGGCCCACCTGGGACGCCATTTTCGATTTCAGCGCCTGACACGGGAAAGGAGCGACGCATCATGGCCAAAGTATTCGTATACGACGCCTACACCAACAAACTGATGACCTATACCCTTTCGGAAAACGACCCCATGCCCTACAGCTACGGCACCACCCTGCGCCTGCGGGAGTTCCGGGGCTCTTCGGGCAGCAACGTGCTGTGGACCACCGTGGCCGCCATGGAGGCCTGGAACCTGACGCGCCGGCGCTACGGCAAGGGCATCTATGTGGGCTACGCCTACAAGCGCATCTGGGAGGGCGGCCATGGCACCGCCAGCCAGCACTATGCCGGCGTTTCTTTTGATGTGGGACAGAACGTCTCCAGCGCCGAACGCCTGCGCATCCGGGACGCCGCCGTGGCCACCAAAGCCTGGGGCTATGTGGAGCCCATCAGCATGACGCCCCGCTGGGTGCATTTTGACCGCCGCTACGGTACGCCCGCCTGCAGCGGCACCACTGCCGGCTACCCCACCATCCGCCGCGGCACCCGCAGCACCTATGTGCTGATTCTGCAGGATGCGTTAAATGCTCTGGGATATTCCACTCGTACGCTGGACGGTATTTGCGGCACCAACACCATCAACGCCGTGAAGGGGTTCCAGCGGGCGGTGGGGCTGACAGCCGACGGCATCTGCGGATGCAACACCTGGAAGAAGCTGACGGCCGCCGTCGTGGGCATCGGCCGCACCCAAACGGTAATCGACTGAAAGGTGCGTGCCCGCCCTTCGGCGCGCCGAAAATCCACGTGTTTCCGCCCCGGTTTTTCACCGATAAGGCCAAAAACAGGCGCGGCGGCATCCTGCGATGCCGCCGCGCCTGTTTTCAAACTTCTATCCTGCGCTGCCGCCGTCCCGGGCGGGGGGCAGGCCGCTCGAGGCCGGGGCGCGGAAATGGCCCGCCCTGTCTGCAAGCACCCGGTAGCCGTCCCGCAGCACGCGGGCCGTGCCGGGGTCCAGCGGCCTTTGCAGCCAGGCGGGCGCTACCAGGCCAAACTCCACCTCCCAGCCATCGGCATACCACACCCGAACCGATGTACAGGCACCGTAATGCTCCACCCGGGTGCGGCGCACCGCCCCCAGCCGAAGGACCCATTCCCGGCGGGCGGCCATACCGGCACGATCCGGCGTGATGAAAATCAGATCCAGGTCCGAATCCGGCCGTGCGGCGCCGCGGGCCCAGGAGCCTGCCAGCAGCACGCTTTCCACCTGCGGCATCTGCGCGGCAAAAGCGCGCACTGCGCCGAGCAGTTCCGCCAGGGGCCGGCGTTCCCTCTGCCGGCCGCTCATCGCACCGGGGTGTAGTTCAGGCCGGCTTCCCGGTCGGTGGCTTCCAGCTTGAAAATGACCGGCCGCAATCCGTCGTTGCAGCTGCAGACGGCCACGCCCGGGGTGCGGATCCAGTCGCCGTAGTAAAACAAGCCCTCCCCCGCACCATGAGCCAGCGCGAACACATACTGGTAGATGGCCTTCCACGCCTCATCGCACAGCCCATCGGGTTTGGCGTAATCGGCGTAGAACACCTGCCCCTCCTGCAGCATGGGGCAGGGCCCCAGGCCCGGCACGCCATATTCGGCGGCCAGTTCCCTGTCCAGCGTGGTTTTCAGCACGGTAATCTTCACCTGCTTCATGGATTTTCCCTCCTTTCGGATGCCCGGCGCCTCATTCCACCCAGTGGACCCAGCCCTCCTTGCGGGGCTTGGGCGCGGGTTCGGGGCCGTTGGCATAGCCCAGAATGCAGTGGCCGATGCCCACATAGCGCTCCGGGTCCAGCCCCAGCCGCTCCAGCAGGGCCTTGCCCTCCGGCGTTTCAAACTCCTCTCTGGCGCGGTGGATCCAGCAGCTGCCCAGGCCCAGGGCATGGGCGGCGTGCATCAGCTCGCCCATCACCAGGCTGCCGTCGTACACACAGGTGGGCACGGTTTTGTCCGCCAGTACCAGCAGCACCGCCGGCGCACCGTAGAACGGGTCGCCCGCCGAGCCCATGATGGAGGCGTTCAGCCGGGACAGGCTGTCCCGGACTGCCTTGTCGGTAACTGCCACGATGACGGGCGACTGCCGGCCCATGCCCGTGGGCGCGTAGGTGCCCGCCCGGACGATCCGTTCAATCAGCTCCTTGGGCACCGGGTCGGATTTGTAGCTGCGCACACTGCGCCGGCTCTCCAGTTCTTTCAAAAATTCATTGGCATTCATGATGAAACCTCCTTTACTGCTTCTGCGGTCCTTCGGCGGCCGCCGCGGCCTCCTCCCGCCCGGGTTCGCCGCCCAGGATGCTGCCGATCGGTCCGGTGAGCACCAGGCTGGCCGCCCGGTCGGCGGGAGTGGGCGTTTTGTTGATGACCACCAGCTCTTTGCCGGAAAAATAGCGCAGCAGCCCCGCCGCCGGGTACACATTCAGCGAGGTGCCGCCCACCACCAGCACGTCGGCGTCCGCGATGTCCCGGGCTGCGCCGGACAGCACCCGGCTGTCCAGGGCCTCCCCGTACAGCACTACATCGGGCTTGATGATGCCCCCGCAGCTGCATCGGGGCACGCCGGTACAGCCGGCCACGGCCTCAAGGCCATAAAACCGGCCGCAGCGCATGCAGTGGTTGCGGTGCACGCTGCCATGCAGCTCCCACACACGGCGGCTGCCGGCGGCCTGGTGCAGGCCGTCGATGTTCTGGGTGACCACACTGCGCAGGCGGCCCGCGGCCTCCAGCCGGGCCAGGGCCCGGTGGGCAGCATTGGGGCGCGCGGCCGGATACAGCATCCGGCCGCGGTAAAAGCGGAAAAATTCCTCGGTATGAGCGTCGAAATAGCCGCGGGAGAGGATCTCCTCCGCGGGCACATCGAATTGCCGGCTGTACAGCCCGTCAGGGCTGCGGAAATCGGGGATGCCGCTCTCCACCGAGACCCCCGCCCCGCCGAAAAACACCGCCCTGTGCGCATTTTCGAGGATTTTGCGCAGTTTTTCGTCCATAAAACGACCAAACCCCCTTCCAAATATGCGGGAATATGCTATAGTATCAATATACAGGGGCCGCCAGGCCCCTTTGTACGCGGATACCAATTCCAGTATACACCTTCGGCATGTGAAAAGAAAAGAGGCATTCAACCATGGAAGCAAAACCCGTATCAAAAGAGCTGGTGCTGTCGGCCATTGCCCCCCGCAGCCCGGAAAGCCACAAGGGCACCTACGGCAAGGTACTGGCCCTGTGCGGCTGCACCCAGTACCGGGGCGCGGCGGCCCTGAGCGTGCTGGGCGCGCTGCGCGCCGGGGCCGGGCTGGTAACGCTGGCCGCACCGGAGTGCGTGTGCGCCGCCGTGGCCCCCCGGGTGATGGAGGCCACCTTCCTGCCGGACATCCCCGGCCGGGCGGTGGAGGCCGTTCTGGCCGACCCGCACGCCGTGCTGCTGGCCGGCTGCGGCAAACAGCCCACCCCGGCGGTGGCCGCCGAAATGGCCTGGGCACTGGACACCGCCAAGGGCATCAAGGTGCTGGACGCCGGGGGGCTGTCCAGCCTGGCCGGCCCCGCCTGCCAGCAGGCCCTGGCCGAGGCCGCCGCCAGCGGGGCACTGATTGTAACGCCCCACCCCGGCGAGATGGCCCGGCTGACAGGTGCCAGCGTGGAAGAAATTGAAGCCGACCGTCCCGCTGCGGCGATGGAATTCGCCCGGGACACCGGCGCGGTGGTGGTACTGAAAGGCCACCGCACGCTGACGGCCTGCCCCGACGGACGCATATGGGTAAACACCACCGGCAACGCAGGGCTGGCGCGGGGCGGCAGCGGCGACGTGCTGGCGGGCATCATCGCCGGCCTGGCCGCCCAGGGGCTTTCGGCCGAGATGGCCGCCGTATGCGGCGTGTGGCTGCACGGAGAGGCGGCCGACCGCTGCGCTGCGCGCCTGTCCATGCAATGCATGCTGCCCGGGGACATCCTGGCGGACCTGGCCGCCTTTTTCCGGGAAAACGGCCGCTGAGCGGCGCGCCCGCGGCCGGCCCCGGCGCAAAAAAACGATACGCAAAACGGCCGCGTGCCCTGCGTGGGGCGCGCGGCCGCTTTATATCGTGCACAGCCTGCAGGGCGGGGCGCGTCAGTTTTTGCTGTGACGGCCCACCAGGCGCAGGATATACAGGAACAGGTTCACAAAATCCAGATACAGCTCCAGCGCGCTGATGATGGACGCTTTGCGCAGCATCTCGCCGTCGCCCTGCAGCTGATAGTAGAAGGATTTGATCTTCTGGGTATCATAGGCAGTATAGGCCATGAAGATCACCACGCCGATCAGGCAGGCCACCCGCTCGAAGCCCGACAGCGGCAGGAACAGGCTGAGCAGCCAGAATACGACCAGGAAAATCAGCCCGCCCAGCAGCAGTGTTCTCAGGTTGCTCAGATCCCGCTTGGTGAAGTAGCCGTAGGCCGCCAGGGCCGCAAAATACACCGCCGTAATACCGAACACCAGCAGCAGGGTACTCCATTCATACGCCAGCAGCAGCACCGAGAATGTGATCCCGTTCAGCACGGCATAGGCGAAGAACAGCGCCCGCGCGGCGCCCACGCTCAGCGCGTGCACCCGGGCCGACAGCACAATGACCACCACCAGCTCCAGCGCCGCCAGCAGGAACGGCGCGGCCGGCAGATAGAAGAAATACACGATGGTGCCGGTGAAAATGCCCAGCAGGGACGTGGCAAATGTTACCAGCAGGCCCAGGGCCATCCAGCCGAAGGTCTTGGCGGTATAGGCGCTCAGGGGCTCGCCGCCCTGTGCCTCATAGCCATAGCCCGGCTCATTGAACATATTCATGTCGTTCATAGAATACACCTCGTTTCCGCAAGGCCCGTACCGGCCGCGCAGCCCTTTGCCGCGCCCGCGGGCCCGCTTTGCTCTCACTATACCATAGTTTGCCCCGCTGCGCAAGAGGGTTTCATCCCAGTGCGTCAGAACGCACGCCGCCCTTTTGCGCCGGGGAAACTGCGGAAAACAAAGAGGGGCGGCAGCTGCCGCCCCTCCCGCAGGCCGCGCGCGGCGCGGTCAGCCCTTTTGCTTTTTGATGACCTTCATGCGAGTGAATTCCTCCCGTTCATGCTCCTCCAGGGTGGCGGAGATGAAGCGGATGTTGCCCGTCAGGCGCGGGATCACCACGTTCTCCAGCATATTGGCCCGGCGCTGGGTCTTTTTGATGGCCGTAGCCAGGCGGTATACGCTGTTCTCGATGCCGGCCAGCTCCGCACACAGGCGCTTGACCTTGGAAAAACACACGAAAGCGTAATCCAGCTGGCCGTTGGTGCCGAAGAAGCCGTAATAGGGGAGCACCGTCTGCTCCTCCAGGTGGCCGGCGGGCAGGTCCACCCCCATGATGCTGTGGCCGGTGACGGAAAAGCCTGTCTCCTCCCGGGCGGGGGCGTCCAGTGTCTGGACGATGCCCAGGGTAATATTGGCCGCCTGCAGGGCCTGGTAGGCCCGGGTAAAGGTGTCGCCGATTTCCTTCTGCATCTGGCCGGCGGCGTCGATCATCTTCATCATCTCCCGCATCAGCACATTGCGCTTGCGGTCCAGCAGGTCAAAGCCCAGCTTGGCCAGGGATAAGTTTTTCTGGCAGGCGATCAAATTGCCTTTTGTGGGGAAAATCTGTTCGGCCATACAGCTCACCTCCCGTTCATGGCCCTGGGTTCAAACCGTGCCGTGCTTGCCGTAATGGGCGTCCAGCACGGCCTCATCGATGCGGTCCAGCTCCTCCCGGGGCAAAATGGACAGCAGCCGCCAGCCCAGGTCCAGGCTCTCGTCGATGGTGCGGTCCTCGTCGGCGCCCTGGCCCAGGAACTCCCGCTCGAAGCGGTTGCCGAAATCCAGGTAGCGTTTGTCGGTGGGGGACAGCTCCTCCTCGCCGATGACATTGGCCAGGCCGCGCGCGTCGCTGACCTTGGCATAGCTGGCGAACAGCTGGTTGGACACGTCCGGATGGTCGGCCCGGGTGAAGCCCTCGCCGATGCCGTCCTTCATCAGCCGGGACAGGCTGGGCAGCACGCTGATGGGCGGGTAAATGCCCTGCTGGTCCAGATAGCGGTCCAGCACGATCTGCCCCTCGGTGATATAGCCCGTCAGGTCCGGGATGGGATGGGTGATGTCGTCGTTGGGCATGGTGAGGATGGGGATCTGGGTGACGCTGCCCTTGGCGCCTTCGATGATGCCGGCGCGCTCGTACATGCTGGCCAGGTCCGAATACAGATAGCCGGGGTAGCCTTTGCGCCCGGGGATCTCGCCCTTGCTGGAGGAAAACTCCCGCAGGGCCTCGGCATAGCTGGTCATGTCGGTCATCACCACCAGCACGTGCATACCCTGGGTAAAAGCCAGATACTCGGCGGCGGTCAGCGCGCAGCGGGGCGTCAGGATGCGCTCCACGATGGGGTCGCTGGACAAATTCAGGAACATGGTCACCCGGGCCAGAGCGCCGGACTCTTCGAAGCTGCGGCGGAAATATTCGGCCACGTCCTTGGTGACGCCCATGGCGCAGAACACCACGCCGAATTTTTCGTCGCTGCCGGCCTCGTCGCTCAGCTTGGCCTGGCGCACAATCTGGGCGGCCAGGCGGTTGTGGCTCATGCCGCTGCCGGAAAAGATGGGCAGCTTCTGGCCGCGGATCAGCGTCATCAGCACGTCGATGCTGCTGATGCCCGTGCGGATGTAGTTGCGGGGATACTGGCGGCGCACCGGGTTGATGGCGCTGCCGTTGATGTCGTCAAAGCGGCTGGCGTACACCGGGCCCAGGCCGTCGATGGGCTGGCCCGCGCCGTTGAAGATGCGGCCCACGATCTCCGGCGCCAGGGCCAGGCGCATGGGCTGGCCGGTGAAACGGGTGCGCACGCCGGAAAGGCCCAGGCCCGCCGTGCCGGCGAACACCTGCACCACGGCCCGGCTGCCCTCCAGGGCCACCACGCGCCCCAGGCGGGTCTCGGTTTCGGTTTTTACTTCCACCATTTCCTCATAGCCGGCGCCGCCGTCCCGCAGGCCGTCCACGGCCACCAGAGGGCCGTTGATGTCGGAAAGGCCCAGGTACTCCAGGGCCCATTTGCTGTTTTCTTCCATGGCCCTCACTTCCCTTCTGCATGGGCCGGCGCCCCGGCGCCCTCCCGGCGTTTTGCCAGCAGGCCGTCGCAGGCTTTGTCCAGCGCTTCGGTGTATGCGGCAAATTGCGCGGGCTGGTCGTTGGGGATCTCGTACTTCATCTTCACCAGCTTGTCAAACAGGCCCGCGGCGGTGATTTCGCTGACGGGCACGCCCTCGTCCACCAGGCGGCGGGTGGCGTCGTACAGATGCAGGATCACCTGCATCATGTGCAGCTGCTTGTCCAAAGGCACATAGGTATCGTTCTTGTGGAAGGCGTTCTGCTGCAAAAAGCCCACGCGCACCACCCGCGCCACTTCCAGCGTCAGCTTCTGGCTGTCGGGCAATACGTCCGAACCGATCAGCTTCACGATCTCCATCAGGTGGCTCTCCTCGGCCAGCAGGCCCAGCAGCCGGCCGCGCAGCTGCACAAAATCCGGGCCCAGGTGCTCGTTGTAGTACGGGTCCAGGTCCTCATAGTATTCCGAATAGCTCTGCGTCCAGTTGATGGCCGGGTAGTGGCGGGCGTAGGCCAGGCTTTTGTCCAGGGCCAGAAAGCAGCGCACGAAGCGCTTGGTGTTCTGGGTGACCGGCTCGGAGAAATCAGAGCCCTGGGGGGACACGGCGCCGATGATGGACACGCTGCCCTCGGCGCCGCCGAGCGTCTGCACGCAGCCGGCGCGCTCGTAGAAAGCGGCCAGGCGGCTGGGCAGATAGGCGGGGAAGCCCTCCTCGGCGGGCATCTCCTCCAGCCGGCCGCTGATCTCCCGCAGCGCCTCGGCCCAGCGGGAAGTGGAATCGGCCATCATGGCCACATCGTAGCCCATATCGCGGTAATATTCCGCCAGGGTGATGCCCGTGTAGATGGACGCCTCGCGGGCGGCCACAGGCATGTTGGAGGTATTGGCGATGAGCACGGTGCGCTCGGTCATGGGCTTGCCGCTCTTGGGGTCTTCCAGCTCGCTGAACTCCTGCAGCACCTGGGTCATCTCGTTGCCGCGCTCGCCGCAGCCCACGTAAATGATGATGTCGGCGTCGCACCATTTGGCCAGCTGGTGCTGGGTCATGGTTTTTCCGGTGCCGAAACCGCCGGGGATGGCGGCGGCCCCGCCTTTGGCGATGGGGAACAGGGTGTCGATGACCCGCTGGCCGGTGATCAGCGGCCGGCCGATGGGCTGGCGGCTCTTCACCGGACGGGGCGTGCGGATGGGCCAGCGCTGGGCCAGGGTCAGCTCCCGCTCCCCGCCGTCGTCGCCGCGCACTTTGCAGAGCACGTCGGCCACGGTGTGGGGGCCGTTTTCCGCCACCCAGCTCACCACGCCGGCCACGTCCGGCGGCACCATACTTTTGTGGGTGATGACGCTGGTCTCCGGGCAGGTGGCGATCACATCGCCGCCGGACACCTGCTGGCCGGGCTTCACGCACAAAGTCACATCCCAGGTTTTGGCCCCGTCCAGGCTGTCCACATGGACCCCCGCGCCGATGAACGCGCCCTCACGGCCGGCAATCTCGCCCAGCGGGCGCTGGATGCCGTCGAAGATGTTCTGCATGATGCCCGGGCCCAGCGTGGCCGACAAGGGGCTGCCGGTGCCGGTGACGGGCTCGCCCACCTTCAGGCCCGTGGTCTCCTCATACACCTGGATGGTGGTGACGTCGGCGCCCACACGGATCACCTCGCCGATGAGGCCCGCGCGGCCCACATACACCATTTCGGACATGGAAAAGCTGTCCGTATGGCGCACCGTCACCACGGGGCCGTTGACGGAATAAATCGTATCGTTCATGGACATTCTCCTCAATGCTGATAAAGGCGGGCCGGGGCGCTCACTCCACCGTCAGCCCGCAGCGGGACAGAAATGCCTGGCGCTGGACGCCGTCGCAGTAATCCAGTGTGGCATCGTACAGCAGGCGCCCCGCCTGCAGGCGGAAGCCGCCCAGGCGGATGTCGGGCGCCTCGCACACGGTGCAGCCGGGAAAGGCCGCCGCCGCCGCATCCCGCACATCCCGCCGTTCGTCCCGGCGCACATACACGGTGCAGGGCCGGCCCTGTACGCCGTCCTCTGCAAGGCGCGCGGCCAGCCGGCCCATGCGCGCCTTCTGGGCCGCCAGATAGGCAGCGGTCTGGGTATAAGCCTGCAAATTCTCCTCCAGTTCGGCAAACAGGGCGTTTACCAGCTGGCTGCGGTACACCAGCAGCTTGCGGCGGTTCTCCTGTTTGGCCGCGGCGGCCTGCCGGGCCAGCCGCATGGCCGCCTCGGCGCGGTACAGCACCACCGGGTCGGTGCGGCGCTCGGCCACCTGGGCGTCGTACTCTTCCTGCGCCTGGCGGCGGGCGCTTTCCACAATGGCCTCGGCCTGGCGGCGGGCAGCCGCCATCACCGAATCGTCAAAGGCCTCGAAGCGGGCCGCGCTCTGCTGGCGGGCGTTTGCCAGCGCCTGGCCGGGCAATTCCTTTTTACTCATCGTTTTCCCCTCCACGGCGCGCCGGGCGCGCCCTCAAATCTTCACGCCCACCACTTCCGAGATATACCGCCGGATGCTGTCGCCGGGGGTCTGGTCGGAATGGCGGTCGGGCATCTCCACGATCAGCGGGCGCTTGCGGGTGAGCTTGTAGGAAAACACCAGCTCGCTGCACCGGGCCACCAGTTTGTCGGTGATCAGCACCAGGCCCACGTCCGGGTCGGCGCAGGCTTTTTCCAGGGCAGCCTTTACCTCCTCCTGGCTGTGCACCACCACGCCCCGCACGCCCACCAGGCGCATGCCCGCCAGCGTATCCACGTTGTCGCTGATGAGAAAGTACTTCATACCGTCACACTTTGGTCCAGATCAGGATGGCCACCAACATGCCGTACAGGGCAATGCCTTCGCCCAGAGCCACGAAGATCAGCGCTTTGCCGAAGCTTTTGGGGTCCTCGGTGAGGGCGCCGATGGCGGCAGGGGCGCCCGCGCCCACGGCGATGCCCGAGCCGATGGCCGAGATGCCCATGGCCACGGCGGCGGCGATCAGCCCCAGGCCCTGATTGATGTCGGGCGCCGCAGCGGCTGCCTCGTCGGCAAAGGCAAAGCCGGACAGGCTCATGGCCAGGGCCAGCGTCAGGGCCAAAAGCAGGAAGGTGCGGACAAATTTGTTTGCATGGAAACGTTTCATAATGGTTCTCCTTTTCCCGGGCCCGCTGCGGGGCCCGCTTTTCTCACTTTCCTCTATTGATACGGCAAATAACGCCGGGCAGCGGGGCCGCCGGCTCAGGCGGCCTCGGGCGCGCGCACGGCCAACGGGGTGAAGGGCCGGCCGTCAGCGTCGAAGAAACGGCTGAACATCTCATAGAACTCCAGCCGCAGCACCTGGATGCCTACAAACAGGCCCTCCAGGCCCATGACGAACACATTGCCCACCACCACAATCAAAATATACAGCAGCACGTTGGGCATCATATCCGCCAGGGTGAACACCATGGTCATCATGCCCGCGTGGGCCAGGGCAAAGCCCCCCACGCGCAGGAAGCTCATGGTATTGGACGCAAAGCTCAAAAGCGCGTCGAACACTTCAAAGAAGCCGTTCATCAGCACCTCGCCCACGCCCTCCTCCAAGGGTTCGCCCGCCAGCTTTTTGCAGATGGGCTCGGCAAAATAAATGCCCGCCAGCGGCACGGCGATGCACAGCACATAGAACGGCGCCGTGCCCACAAAGGGGATGGGCAGGCCCGTTACCAGTTTCACCACCAGCAGCACCACGCTGAAATAGAACACCGCGCCGGCCACGCCGTTGACACTGAACACCGCTTTCAGCGGCTGGCCGCGCTTGAGGTGGGACAGGATGCCTGCCGTCATGGCGCACAGGATCAGGAACACGCCCGCCGCCACGCTGGAGACCAGCAGCTCGGTGATGGCCGTGGGCTCCAGCACCTCCAGAGGCTTCTGTGCAAAGCCCAGGGCGTGGTAAAAGCCATCCAGGGCGTGCTCGAAGCCGAACACGCTGCCGTACACAAAGCCGAACAGTGTGCAGAACACGCTGCACCGGGTGAGCACCCGGCCGATAGCCATGTGCAGTTTTTTGTACATGATGAAGTAGCCCACCAGCCCCAGCAGAATGCCCTGGCCCACATCGCCGAACATGATGCCGAACAGCACCGAATACGTCACAGCCACAAAGCCCGTGGGGTCAATGTCGCCGTATTCCGGCATTCCGTACATGTCGATGAACATCTCGAAGGGCTTGGCAAACCAGTTGTTTTTCAGCTTGGTGGGGGGCCTGAGGGTCTGGCCGCCCTTGGCGCCCACCTCTTCGTCACTGGCCAGGCGCAGCTCGGGCAGTTCCTTGGCCGCGGCCAGCTTCAGCGGCTGCACCTGGCTTTGGGGCACAAAGCCGCTGATGTAAAAGCTGCTGTCCAGCAGCACCACATACCGGTACATCCGGGCGATCTGGCTGCGGTAGCTCAGCCACGCCGCCGCGTCCCGCAGCCACTGCACATCCCCGGGCCCGGCAATATCGGCCAGATCCTCGGCGGCCTTGCGGCGCGCCTGCAGCTCACTCTCCTGGGCCATGATCTGGGCGATGGCGTCCTGGGGCGTGCCGTGCACGAAATCGGGCACCCACATGCGCTCGAAATACAGGCTGGCGAAAATTTTGTCCACCTCTTCGGCGGCAGACTCCGGCACAAAATAGATGCCCCAGTAGTACTGGCCGTCGAAATCATATTCCCGGAAAGTAAAAGGCTGGCCGTCGTAATAAGACAGCTTGTCATAGCTGTCTTTCGGCAGGCGGCCGAAACGCACTTTCAGGTACTTGCACGCGAAGATCTCGTCCACACTGGTCTGCAGGCCCGTCAGGTGATACAGCTGCGCCTTGGCCTGCTGGTAGGTATTCAGCCGGGCGGCCAGCTCGGTTTTCAGCTGGCCGCGCTTTGCCACCTCAGCGGCAAAGCCTTCCACCCGGGCGGCCACCTCGTCCAGGTCAAACTCCTGCCCGTGCGCCCAGGCCGGGCAGGCCGCATCCTGGCCCAGGTCGTGCAGCAGCCCCAGCGTCTGGGCCAGCACAGGGGCGTAGGGGTCCTCGCTGCCGCCGGCCTCGCCGGGGATCACCGGCTGTTCGTCCGGATCAAAGCAGGCCTGGCGCGCCAGCAGCTCCAGCGCACGCTGCGGGTCCCGTCCGGGGCCGTAGACGTTCATGTGCACCATGGTTACCATGCCCATTGCATCCACCTCATTCCTTCCTCGTTGCCTTTTGGGGTCAGTATTTCAAAAACTGCTCAATGTCCTCCGGGGACAAGCCGTAGCGCACGCCCTCAATGACATTGACGATGTTGCCGCGCTCCATCCTGGCCAGGCACAGCAGGGCCGTCAGCACCGTTTCGGGCCGGCTGGACATATGCAGCAGCCGCAGCGCCCGGCGGTACAGCTGCCTGCCGGCCGGCACGCTGCTGGCCGCACGCACATCCCCCGCGCGCGCGCCGTACACCTGCCGCGCGCGGGAAGCGTTGTACAGCCGCAGGAACGCCGCCAGGTCCGGCGCGTCGGCCAGCGCCAGCAGACGCTTTTGGGGCAGCACGCCGTATACCGGCAGCAGCAGCGCCCGCAGGCGCCGCGGCGGCAGGCTTTGAGCGAAGAAAGCCTTGGCCCGGTACAGAAGATCCAGGTTGTACTCCTCCGCCTCCATCAGGAACAGCTCCTTGGTCTCGGCCGCGCCGGAACCTGTGCCCAGTGCCTTCAGCACGCTGGTGTAAAAATACGTCCACAGCGCGTGTTCGCAGGCCAGCGGGTCCGGCGGCGATCCGTCGGCCGGCAGCAGGCCGGCCAGCACCTTTGCATAGGGCGTGCCCGTCAGCACCGGCAGTACGTCCCGCGCCGTTTCGGCCTTGGCCAGGTCGATCAGGCTGAAGCAGGTTTTGTGCAAAAGGAAGCCGGGCAGCTGCACAATATAATGGTGGCGGTAGCCCATGGCCAGCAGCCGCAGCTTGGCCAGCAGCTCGTTCACCTCGCACCGGCGCACAAAAAACTGTGCAAAGCGGTCGCGTCCCATGAGGTAACGGGTCAGCGATTCATATTTGAAGAACACATCCTTTGCCAGGGCCTGTTCCAACTGTTCCCGGTGCAGGTTGGTTTGGGAGATGCCCGCCAGACTGTCCTTGAAATAGGGATGGTTCTGCAGGGCGGCCATCACTTCGATGACGCTGCGCTTGCGCGCAAGCTCCAGGTAATCGCTGTGGCTCAGCCTGCGGGCGGCAATGGCCTTGGCCTTGGGCACAACGGCCAGCGCCGATAGATTTTCCAGCATCTGCTTGCCCCCTTCCCGCGGCAAACGCCGTCAGCCCTCGTCCAGGATAGCCGCCGTGATCTGGGCCAGCCAGGCTTCCCGGTTGGCCTCGAAAGCAGCGTCCAGGCCGTGCTTTTTCACCAGGTAATCCTCGTCGGCGGCGCGGCCGGCTTCCTGCGCCCGCCGGGCCATCTCAGCGTCCACCGCCTGCCTGCCCTGCCGGGCGGCCGCTTCCCGGCGGGCCAACTCGGCCCGGGCTTTTTCGTTTGCCTCCTGCAGCAGGCGCTTTTTCTCCTGCTGGGCCTGTTCGATCACCTGCCGGGCCTTGCGGTCGGTCTCGATAATGCGCTGTACAAATGTCTCCATGGATCCACCGCCTTTGTTCCGCCGGGCCGGGCACGGGCATCTGCCCGGCCACGGCAAATTTTTAACAAACACTGATACTACAATTTACACCCGCTGCGCCGTTTTTGCAAGACGGAATTTGCACAACCTTGTTCGTCCAAACCCGGTGAAATTTAGTGGCCATTCACAACATGGCGGGCTTGTCCGGCCAAAAAGGCTGCCAGATTGCGGCAGGTCTCGCCCGCCAGGCGGGCCAGGGCTTCGGGCGTTGTCCAGGCCGAGTGGGGCGTCAGCACCGTGTTGGGTGTGTGGAACAGCGGGCCGTCCGTGCCCCGGGGCGGCTCCACCGCCTGCACGTCGGTGCCAAAGCCGCCCACCTGGCCGCTTTCCAGGGCACCGGCCATGGCAGTCTCGTCCACCAGGGCCCCGCGGGCGGTGTTTACGAATAACACGCCCCGCTTGCACCGGGCCAGGGCCGCCGCGTCGATCATTTTCACCGTCTGGGCCGTGGCGGGCACGTGCAGGCTGACGGCGTCGGCCCGGCACAGCAGTTCTTCCAGGGATACAAACGCCACGCCGTCGCCGGCCCACTGGGGCCGCACGGTGCGCGTGTGCACCAGCACCGTCATGCCGAAGGCCCGGCCGATGGCCGCCACCCGCCGGCCGATATCCCCGTAGCCCACCACGCCCAGGACCTTGCCCTCCAGCTCCCGCTGGGGCATCACGCCCCAGTCCGCAGGGCGCCCCTGTTTCCAGTAGCCCCGGCGCACGGCGGCGTCGCACCGGCCCGGGCACTGGCACAGTTCCAGCAGCAGCGCAAAGGCCATCTGGGCCACGCTGGCGGTGGAATAGCCCGGCACATTGGCCACGGCCACGCCCCGGGCGGTGCATGCTGCCAGGTCGATGTTGTCGGTGCCGGTGGCCGTCAGGCCGATCCACCGAAGGTTCGGGCAGGATGCCAGCAGGGCCTCGTCCACCACCACCTTGTTCAGAATCACATAAGGCGCGCCGCCGATGCGTCCGGCCGCCTGGGCCTGGGGGGTGCGGCCGTAGCGGGTGACGCGCCCCAGGGCATCCAGGGCGCTCCAGTCCAAATCACCGGGCTCGATGGCGTAATCCTCCAAAATGACGATCTCGTTCACGGTTTTCCGCTCCTTTCATGGCTGCACGGCGCCGCGCAGGGCCTGGCCAGCACAAGCTCCGTCCCGCCGCGCGCCTTGCGGCATTCCACGCCCTGCCAGCCGTCCTCCAGCAGGCGGCCCAGGGCGCGGGTATCCTCATACATTAATATTATACGGTGCCCGTCAAGTGTGCCGGGCCCAGCAGCCGGGCCCAGCAGATAATGGGGCCGCAGGCTGCACAGCGGGCGGATGCGCCGCAGCGTCAGGCCACCTGCCAGGGCCGCCGCCAGCGGCTGCGGCCCGGCCAGCACGGGCTTTACCGCCAGCGCCCCCCACAGCCCGTGCCCGGCCAGCGCCGCCGCCAGCGCCCGCAGGGCTTTTTCCCCCGCCGGGCCCGGCCGCCAGGCCGCGGGCAGGGCCACGGCCCGCCCGGGAAACGGCCTGCCGGGCGCCGCCAGCCCCCGCAGCCCCGCCGCCATGGCCCTGGCCTGGGGCAGGGCCGAACCCGCCGACACCACCGCGCACACGGCCCCCGGCGTGCCATCCTCTGCAAAGGCGCCCCACACCTGCCCGCCGCCCGCCAGCACCGGCAGCGGGCAGGCCTCCTCGTCCAGCGCCCAGGCGCCGTCCCGTCCAAGGGCCCGATACAGTTCCACGGCCTGCCCCAGCTGCTGCTGTGTCAGTGCGCGCACACCGCCGTATTCTTCCATCGCGCCGCCCCCCTTCCCCACAGCTTATGCGGCCGGGCGGGCCAATGTGCCCCTTTGGTACGGAATACTGGATTTTTCCCCGCAGGTGCGCTATAATAAAACAGCAAACCGATACAAACAATGCAGAACAGCCCAAACGCCGGTGCGGTTTTTGCCGCGGGCGGCGGGCGGAAGGGGGCGTGGGCATGAAACAGCCGGCCACGGTGCTGAAAAAACTGCTGCTGGGCGCAGTGCTGATCATTCTTTCGGCGTGCCTGACCATGCTGATCAAAGAGTCGCTGGACACGCAGGACCCGGAGGCGGCACTGCCCATCCTGACGGTAACCTGCGGCGACGTGCCCATCAATGACGTATACCGCGCCGGGTATGCATGGAGCTTCTTCGCCACGGTGGAGCGGCGCACGCCCCAGCTGCTGGAGGAGGACCTGCCCCTGGTGCCCGTGGACGTAAACCCTCAAACAGAGGTGCGGCTGAATTTCTCCAGCCCGCCCAGCGAGCTGCAGGTGCAGCGGGCCCAGGGCCTGGGCTCGGGGGAATATCTGCAGATGGTCGGCGACGACCCTTCGGTGTTCCGCGCGCCTTCGGCGCCGGGCGTGTATGTGTACAAAGTCATCGCCACCTGGAGCAGGCGGGGCTACATCCAATATTATTTTGCCCTGCAGGTGCGGGATATGCCGTCTGCGGCTGCGGCCGCCGGCTGAGCAGGCAGGGCCGGCGGGGCCGCCAGGCCCTGCTTTTGCTTTGTGCCGGGGCCCGCTGCGCCAGGGAAATCTTTGCCGCATCTTTGCCCGGGGTGTGCTATAATAGCTGCGCCCGGCCATCCGGCCGGGCGCTCATTTCTTCTGTTTCCCTGTTTTCCCTGCGCGCTGTGCCTTTTGCCGGGCAAAACCGGCAAGAAAACGGTGCAACTTGCCGCCGGTTGTGGTATAATAGCCGCAAGGCCCGGCGGGCGGGCCCCGGGGCCGAAAGGAGGCGGAGGAACGGTGCGCAACGCCGCAAGAAGCATTCTGCTGATGGCGCTGATTCTGGGCGCATCCTTCGGGGCAATGATCGCCCTGCAGCACTGGTTCGACATCCAGGCCGTAGCGCCCATGACCTTCGTGCTGGCCGTGTTCCTGGTTTCGCTGGTCACCAGCGGGTATGCCTGGGGCATCGCCGCCTCGCTCGTCAGCGTGCTGGCGGTGAATTTTGCGTTCACCTTCCCCTACTTCCAGCTGAACTTTTCGCTGCCGGAGAACATGCTTTCCGGCGTGGTGATGCTGTTTGTGGCCGTGATGACCAGCGCGCTGACCACCCGGCTGAAAAAGCAGCAGCGCATGCGCGCCGAGAGCGAAGCCGAAACGATGCGCGCCAACCTGCTGCGGGCCGTGAGCCACGACCTGCGCACCCCGCTGACGGCCATCTACGGCTCGTGCAGCACCATTGTGGAAAACTACGACAGCCTGGACAAAGGCCAGCAGCTGCAGCTGCTGCGCCAGGTGTGCGCCGACGCATCGTGGCTGAACCGCATGGTGGAAAACCTGCTGAGCATCACACGGGTGTCCGGCAGCGGCATCGCCCTGGACAAAACCCCTACGGTGCTGGAGGAGCTGGTGGATGCCGTGCTGGTAAGCTTCAAGGCACACTTCCCCGGACAAACCGTGACGGTGGAGATCCCCGAGGCGTTCATCACCATCCCCATGGATCCGATGCTGATCCAGCAGGTGCTGGTGAACCTGCTGGAAAACGCCGTGCGCCACGCCGTAGGCATGACACGCCTGACCCTGCGCGTGACCGTTCAGGGCGCGCGTGCGGTGTTCGAAGTGATCGACAACGGGTGCGGCCTGCCGGCCGGCGGCGCGGACAGCCTGCTGCGGGGCGAAAGCGGCCGCACCGCAGTGGACAGCCGGCGCAGCGGCATGGGCATCGGGCTGTCGGTGTGCAGCACCATCGTGCGGGCCCATGGCGGGCAGCTTTCGGCCCTGCCCACGCCCGGCGGGGGGGCCACATTCCGTTTTTGGCTGGATCTGGAGGAGGAGGCCCATGGGTAACAACCGCTTCAAGCTGCTGATCGTAGAGGACGAGGCGGGCATCGCCAGTTTTCTGGAAGCGCTGCTGAAGGCCAACGGTTACCAGGTGCTTACCGCCTGCTCCTGCTCGGCAGGGCTGTCGCTGTTCGCTTCCCACATGCCGGACCTGGTGATCCTGGACCTGGGCCTGCCGGACCGCGACGGCGCCGATTTCATCCGCACCGTGCGCCGGGAAAGCGCCGCACCCATTGTGGTGCTTTCCGCCCGCAGCACCGAGCCGGACAAAGTGCAGGCCCTGGACGCAGGCGCCAACGACTATATCACCAAGCCCTTCGGCAACGCCGAGCTGCTGGCCCGCGTGCGGGCGGCGCTGCGGGCGGCCCGCCAGGGCGAGGCACAGGCCGGGCCCGGCGCGCGTTTCTGTGCCGGCGGGCTGGCCATTGATTACGAGCGCCGGCTGGTGAGCGTGGACGGCCGCGAGGTGAAGCTGACCCAGACGGAGTACAACATCGTGTGCTTTTTAAGCCTGCATGCCGGCCGCGTGATGACCTACGCGGCCATTGCCCGGGCCATCTGGGGCGGCACCGACGCCGGCAGCACCAAAAAACTGCAGGTGAACATGGCCAACATCCGCAAAAAGTTCGGCGTGCGCCCTGGCGGCAACCCCTATATCCGCAACGAGCTGGGGGTGGGCTACCGCATGGCCGACGGGGACGGCGGCGCGAAAAACGCCGCCGGCAACAAGGAGGACTAAGGAGGAATGAAGAACCTATGATCCTGGCATTGATTATTTTTCTGATTACATACGCGCTGATGCTGACGCTGCAGAAGTACCGGCCGTGGATTGCCCTGAGCAGCGCGGCGGTATTTATTGCCCTGGGGCTGTTTGGCGTATACGACTACGGCCCCATTGCCGCCCTGGGCGCGGTGGATTACAACGTGCTGCTGATGATCGGCGGCACCATGGGCACCGTGACGCTGTTTATTGAGAGCAAGATGCCCGCCCGCCTGGCCGAGCTGCTGATCACCAAAGTGCCCAACGTAAAGTGGGCCGTAGCGGTGCTGGCGCTGTTTGCGGGCATCATCAGCGCCTTTGTGGACAACGTGGCCACGGTGCTGATGGTGGCGCCCGTGGGCCTGGCCATCTCCAAAAAGCTGAACATCTCCCCGGTTCCGGTGCTGATCTCCATTGCCGTTTCCTCGAACCTGCAGGGCGCGGCCACCCTGGTGGGCGACACCACCAGCATCCTGCTGGGCGGCTTTGCGGACATGAATTTCCTGAATTTCTTCTGGATGAAGGGCAAGCCCGGCATCTTCTGGGGCGTGGAGTTGGGGGCCATCGTCAGCCTGGTGGTGCTGCTGTGGCTGTTCCGCAAGGAAAAGCAGGCCGTGGACGCCAAGGTGGAGACGGTGGTGGAGGACTATTTCCCCTCCTGGCTGATGATCGGCACCGTGGTGCTGCTGATCTGCGCTTCCTTTGTGCCGGAGCCCGCCGGCGGCGCGCTGCTGACACTGTACAACCTGCGCAGCGGCCTGATCTGCCTGGCGCTGTGCATCATCGGCGTGGCGCGCCACTGCGCCAGGGCCCATTCCGGCGCCATGGTGAAAACCGTCATCGAAGGGCTGGACCGTGACACCCTGCTTTTGCTGTTCGGCCTGTTCATGGTCATCGAGGGCATCACGCGGGCCGGCGTCATCGACGCCGTGGCCAATCTGTTCTACCAGGTGGCCGGCAACAACCCCTTCCTGCTGTACACGCTGATCGTGTTCGCCTCGGTGGTGCTGTCGGCCTTTATCGACAACATCCCCTATGTGGCCACCATGCTGCCGGTGGTGCAGAGCATTGCCGCCATGATGAACGGCGGTGCGGGCATGGCGCCCTATGTGTTCTACTTCGGCCTGCTGACGGGCGCCACACTGGGCGGCAACCTGACGCCCATCGGCGCGTCGGCCAATATCGCGGCCATCGGCATCCTTCGCAAAAACGGCTACACCGTAGGGCTGAAAGATTTCCTGCGCATCGGTGTGCCGTTTACCCTGTCGGCTGTGCTGGCGGGCTATATTTACATCTGGCTGGTATGGGGCATGTAAGCGCGCCGGCCGGCAAAACGGAGTGAAGAGAAAAAAATCATGATACGACAGATCATCCGCAGGCTGACGCCGGGGCGCATCATCGCCCTGGGGTTTGCCATCGTTATCCTCATCGGTTCGGTGCTGCTGATGCTGCCCTGCAGCGTACAGGACGGCGTGTCGGTGCGTTATATCGACGCGCTGTACACCTCCACCAGCGCCGTGTGCGTCACAGGGCTGATCGCCATCGACGCCGGCGACACCTTCACCCCCCTGGGCCAGGGCTTCCTGGCCGGGCTGATCCAAGTGGGCGGCCTGGGGGTGACGGCCGTGGGCGCAGGCGTCATCCTGGCCATGGGCCGCAAGGTGAACATGCGCGGGCGGGGCATCATCCGCGAGGGCATGAACCTGGATTCCGGCAAGGGAACGGTGCGTTTCATCAAAAGCGTATTTCTGACCACCGTCGCCTTCGAGCTGACCGGTGCGGCCCTGAGCTTTTTGGTGTTCGTACAGGATTACCCGCCGCTGCACGCGCTGGGCATCAGCCTGTTCCACTCGGTGGCAGCGTTCAACAACTCGGGCTTTGATATCCTGGGCAATTTCCAGAACCTGATCCCCTATCGGGACGATGTGCTGCTGAACCTTGTCACCTGCGGGCTGATCATCTTCGGTGGTATCGGTTTTTTGGTGATCCGTGAAGTGATTGAAAAGCGCTTTCGCTGGCGCAAGTTTTCCATGCATTCCAAAGTGGTCATCAGCGTCAGCGCGGTTCTGATCGTCGTGGGCGCCGTACTGATCAAGCTCACCCAGGACATCACCTGGCTGGGCGCATTCTTCCACAGTGTTTCGGCCCGTACCGCGGGCTTTTCCACCTATCCGCTGGGCACTTTCAGCGACGCGTCGCTGCTGGTGCTGACGGCGCTGATGTTCATCGGCGCATCGCCCGGGTCCACCGGCGGCGGTATCAAAACCAGCACCCTGTTTGTGCTGATCCAGGGCATCAAGGCTGCGGCCACCAACAAGGCCGCCAAGGGCTTCCGCTACAACATCCCCCAGGGCCTGTTCCGCAAGGCGGCCGTCATCACGCTGCTGGCGCTGGGGGTGGTGGTGTCCGGCACGTTCCTGATGCTGGTGATGGAACCGGACGTGACGCTGATGCAGGCGCTGTTTGAAGTGACCAGCGCTTTCGGCACCGTGGGCCTCTCCACGGGCATCACCCCGGGGCTGTGCGACGGCAGCAAGCTGCTGAGCATCATCATCATGTACATCGGGCGCCTGGGCCCGCTGACCATCGCCTCGCTGTGGTATTTCTCCAACGGCGAACGCATCAGCTTCCCCGACGGCAATATCGCCATCGGCTGAGCGGGGATGCTTTCATCAAGGCCAAGCATTGAAAACTGAGGAGGAACAGCAATGTTCAACAGCAAGACCAAAAAAGAAAAAGACACCTACGGCATTGTGGGCCTGGGGCGCTTCGGCTATGCCCTGGCCATGGAGCTGGCCGCCAGCGGCGCGGATATGCTGGTACTGGACGGCGACGAGGAAAAGGTGCGCGAGATGCGCGATTACACCGAGAACGCTTTCGTGGTGCACAGCCTGGACAAAAAAAGCCTGGCCGAGACGGGCATCCAGAACTGTGATGTGGCGGTGGTTTGCATCGGCGAGCAGATGGACACCTCCATCCTGACCACCCTGCACCTGGTGAGCCTGGGCATTCCCAAAGTGATTGCCAAGGCCACCAGCAGCGAACACGGCGAGATCCTGGAAAAGCTGGGCGCCGAGGTGGTATACCCCGAGCGGGACATGGCCGTCCGGCTGGCCCACCGGCTGGAGACCAGCAAAATGCTGGATTTCATCCAGCTGGGCAAGAAGCTGAACATCTCCAAGCTGGTGATCCCCGACAACGCCGTGGGCAAAACCGTGCTGTCGGTGGATTTCCGCGGCCGGTTCGGCGTAAACATCATTGCCCTGGAAAACGGCGGCAACCTGATTGAGACCGTGGACCCGGGCTACGTGTTCCAGCCCGGCGACGTGCTGTTCCTGACGGGCAGCACCGAAGGAATGAACCGCCTGACCGAGTGGGCCGAAGGGGACTGACCCCGCCGCCCTTTTCCCTCGAACACAAAGCCGCGCGCATTCGGACGGATGCGCGCGGCTTTTCTGTTTTGCCCGGGCGCGGGAGCGCCCTCTGCCGCCGCAGGGCATGGCAATTCCCGGCCCGGCAGCTCAGGACAGGGCCGTGATGATCTGGTCCATGGCGTCGTAGGCCGGCATGGGCACCACCCGGGTGATCTGCCGGGCCAGGCCGGACACGCCGAAGCGGGCGGCGTCGTCCCCGGTGCCGGACACCGCCGTGCGGAAGCCGTGCTTCTCCCAGGCCAGGCGCTGTACGTCCGCGTCCATCAGCGCATCGATACCCGCGGCACCGGCCTCGTCCAGGGCAATGAACACATGGGCGCTCCACACCGTGGGCGAGGGGTAGATCATCACGATGTCATCGCCGATAGCCGCCCAATCCTCGGGGTTCTGCACCGCAAATTCCAGCAGCTGGCTCTCGTAGCCGGCCACCAGGGGCTTGGCCCCCATGCCCGTTTTCAAAAACTGGTCAAACAGGTCGGAGGAAGACGTTTCCATGTAGCCCAGCCGGCTGAAGATGAGCTGAAGCCGGGGCAGCACATCCTGGACGGAAGCGGCATCGGCCACGCCGCCGCACAGCACGTTGGCCAGCAGCCCGGCGAACATATTGCCGGAGTTGGACTTGGCCGGGTCGGTGGTGCTCACGGCCAGGGGGCCGTACAGCTCTTCCAGGCCCAGATCCGCCCAGCGCACCCCCTCCAGCAAAGCGTCGGCCAGCGCATCCATGTCCATATAGCAGCAGCCGTCCTCTTCACGGACCAGCCCCGCCCCGGCCAGGGCCTGCAGCACCGGCCGGCGGGTATACAGCACCAGGGGCGTGTTGAACACAATCTCACTTTTGGCCGGCTGGCCGTGCAGCTGCTGATAGTATTCCAGCGCCGTCTGGCTGGAGGGGAACAGAAAATCCTGCCCGGAGAGATCCGCCGTCACCATATCCAGGCTGCCAGCCTTGGCGTAGTCCAGTGTCAGGCCGTACCTGTTCCGAAAGATGCCGGCGATCTCCTCATCCTCCAGCACGCCGATCTTCTCGCCCCCCACATAGCCCCGCAGTGCGGCCGGCCGGCGCCCGCCCCCTGCCAGCAGGTATATCGCCGCTGCGGCCACCACCGCCAGCAGCAGCACAAACCCGATCACCTTGGGCTTTGCCTTCATCGCCCTCATTGCCATCCCTCCTGCAAAAGGCTGTCCAGCACATCCATATCCGCCTGTACGTCCATGCGCTCGTCGGCCGTCAGCGCGCTCAGCTGGGCGGTAAAGGCGTCGTCCAGCCGGCCCGCCAGCTGCCGGGCCCGGGCAAAGAACCGGCGGGCCTCTTCGCTGTCCAGGCCGGCATTCTGCAGCTGCACATACTGGCGGGCCATTTTGCCCGCGGCATCGATATAATATGTCAAAAACCGGCGGGCACTATGGATTTTCTCCGGGTTCTCCTGCAGATAATCCACCATGGCCCGGCCCGTCTCCGCCAGGTGCAGCAGCCGGCGGCGGGTTTCGCCGTGGGCGATGGCCCCGGCCTGCCGCGCCAGTTCCGCTAAGCCGTCCCCGGCGCCCTCCAGCAGGCCCGCCAGCTCATCGCCGCCGGGCCGGTTTTCCAGATAGGCCGCCCCGGTGCCGGGGCGGGGTGCCGTGAGGAACCACACCGCAAAATAAAGCCCTGCGCCCAGCAGGGCGCTGAACCAGAAATTCCACGCCAGGCCCAGCGCCATGCCCAAAAAGGCGCCGGCCCCCGCCGCCAGGGCCAGGGCCATGCGCCCGTACTGCCGCCGGCGCATCAGTTGTACCCCTTCACGCTGCGGAAGGCGGCCACCAGGTCCTCCCGGCCGTCAAACACCCGGCCGTTGGTGGCCCGGGCCAGCTCCTCCAGCTGGGTGGGGTCAGCCTCGCCGAAGAGGATGGAGAACACCGGAACGTCCTGGCCCAGCCTCTCGTAGGCTGCCAGGAAGCCGTCCATGCTGCCGCCGGACATGCCGTCGCTCATTACGATGACCGCCGGGGTGTACTGAGACAGATCGTACCCCTCCAGCAGCTGCAGCCCCTGGGCCACGGCCGCATACAGGTCCGTCCCGCCGCCCACGGGCTGGCTTTCCACCTGGGCGTACAGAGCCTCCAGCTCGGCGCCGTTGCCCACAGCGGCCCAGGCGGCCAGCGGCTCGCTTGCAAAGGGGATGACGATGTTCACCTCGCTTTGGGATGCCTGCAAGAAGTGCCGGGCCGCATTCTCCTGGATGAGCACCTGGGCCATGGCGTCGACGAGCTGGCTGCTGCCCTCCCCCTCCATGCTGCCGGAGTAATCCAGGCAGTACACCGTCAGGGAGGGTTTGCGGAAGCTGGTCTGGTACAGGTCCAGGCACTGGAACAGCACGTCCGAGGCGGGCATGCGGATGGGCGAGAGCACGCGGTCGGGCTGCAGGCCCCAGTCGGCGCGGAACACCTCCCGGTTTTCCTCGCTCACGCCCTCGTAGCCGGTGCGCCGGCCCGTGCGCTGGATTTCATCCTGCACTTCGCCGCTCAGCAGATAGGCCTGCAAATCCAGGAATGCCTGCTCCTTTTCCTCGCTGCCGCCGTCCACGTAGCCCAGGGGGGAATCGGCCAGCGACAGCCCATCATAGGGGTACACCGCGTACAGCGTTTCCCTGCCCTGGGCCTCCAGTTCCCGGTTGGCGCTGATGATCAGGCATTCGTAATTCACCATGGCGTCATAGTCCCCGGCCAGGAACAGGTCTTTCAGCCAGTCGCTGCTGCCGGAGGACCGATCCACCCCGGCCAGCAGGGCCTGCATCTCTTCGGCCAGGGCCGGTTCGGCCAGGGCGTCGGCCGTCAGCACGTCGGGGCTGCCCAGCATGGCGTACAGAAAGCCGATATAGGCGCTGCACCCGGAGTTGGACTGGGTGGCGCTTGTCATGCAGAAGGACAGCTCTCCGGCCCGGGTGGCCGCCAGGATATCCCCCACGGACACCTCCCGGCCCACGAAACCCAGCTGCCGGGCCAAGCTCTCGCGGATGCCGAAGATCACCGGCGTGACGGAGACGGACTGGGCGTGCTTCACCCGGTGATGGGTGTCCCCGGCGGAAATCCACAGGCTGCTGGCGGGCCACACGGCGTCATAGGGGGTCTCCTCGGCCTGCAAAGCCCGCATGATGTCCAGCGAACCTTGGTAATCCATTACGATGGTAACGCCCTTCTCCCGGGCGTAGCGCTCCAGGATCGGCGCCAGCTCCCGGTTTTCCGAGCCGGAGAGGATGCGCAGCGTAACGCCGCCGCTGCCGAATACATCATCGCCGCCGGCCTCCTGCCGGCCGGCGCCGCAGCCCGCCAGGCCCAGCGCCAGCACAGCGGCCATCACCAGGGCCGCCAGGCGCCAAACGCCGCTGCGCAGCAGTTTCTTTCGGCCGTTCACTGCAATGCACCTCCCCGGCGGCGGGCGGCCGCCCGGGCCTCCCGCTGCTGCTGGGCCTGCCGGGCCGCCTGGGCTGCCATGCGGCAGGCTTCGTCATACAGCCAGTCCTGACAGGCCAGGGCCCCCTCGCCGTTGGGCATACGGCGCACATAAGTGCCGTCGGGCTGCTGATCCCGGGCCTGGCGGTTGTCGTGCCACATCACCGCAAAAATCTTCTCCAGCCGCTGCTGCAAAGCGGTGTCATACACGGGGGTGGCCACCTCCACCCGGCGCAGGGTGTTGCGGGTCATCCAGTCGGCGCTGCCGATGTAATACCGGGCGGCGTCTCCCTCGCCGAAGATGTAGATACGCGAGTGCTCCAGATAGCGCCCCACCACGCTGATCACATGCAGGTTCTCCGTCCAGCCGGGCACGCCGCCCCGCAGGCAGCAGATGCCCCGCACGATCATCTCGATGCGCACCCCCGCGCGGCTGGCCTCAATCAGCTTGTCGATCAGCGCCTTGCTGGACAGGCTGTTGATCTTCACCCGCACCAGGCCCCGGCCGCCGTTTTTCACCTTGCTGATCTCGTCGTCGATCAGGTCCAGCAGCTTGTTCTGCAGACAGTGCGGGGCCACCAGCAGGTGCTGGGTGTGGTCCACCGTCTCACCCAGGGTCAGGGCGGCGAACACGGCCGCAGCCTCGGCGCCCAGCTCGGGCCGGGCGGTCATCAGGGACAAATCCGTGTACAGGCGGCTTGTCTTTTCGTTGTAGTTGCCCGTGCCGATCTGCGTGATGTACTGCACGCCGTCCCCGGTTTTCCGCGTGATGATGCACAGCTTGCTGTGCACTTTCATGCCGCTGATGCCGTAGATCACATGGCAGCCGGCCTGCTCCAGCTGGCGGGACCAGGCGATGTTGTTGGCCTCGTCGAACCGCGCCTTCAGCTCCACCAGCACATCCACCTGCTTGCCGTTTTCCGCGGCCTCCACCAGGCTCTCCACCACTTTGCTGTCCCGGGCCAGGCGGTACAGGGTCATCTTGATGGAAACCACCGCCGGGTCGCGGGCGGCTTCGGCCAGCATGCGCAGAAAGGGCCGGATGCTCTGGTAGGGGTAGTGCAGCAGGATGTCCTTTTCGGCGATCTGGTCCATCATGGGGCGGTCAGGGTCCACATCGGGGCTGTCCTGGGGATGGCGGGGTGCATAGAACAGCTCGCTGTGGGCCCGCAGGCTGTCCCGCACCTGGCCCAGAAAGTCCAGATCCAGAGGGGAATCATATTCAAAAACCTGCTTCATGTCCAGCTGCAGCTGGCTGCACAGGGTCTGCACCACTTCAATATCCAGCGCGCGGCTCAGCTCCATGCGCACCGGGCACAGGCGCCGGCGCAGCTTGATCACTTCCTCCATGTGGTCCCGATAGTTCAGGTCTTCGTCATAGATGCTGTCGGCGTCGATGTCGGCATTGCGGGTGATGCGCGCCAGGGTTTTGCTGGTGATGCGGTAGCGCGGGAACAGCATGGGCAGGCAGTGGAGGATCAGTTCCTCGGCCAGGATGTAACAGCCCGCCCGCTCGGGCACGGGGATCAGCCGGGGGAATACGCTGCCCGAACAGGGGATGATGCCCACCTTCTTCTTCTCGGCCTTGGTGGCCAGCACGCAGATGGCGTAAATGTCCTTGTTGGCCAAAAAGGGGAAAGACTGCTTTTTGCCGATGATAAAGGTGGACAAAAGGGGCATGAACTCCCGGCGGAAGATATCCTCCAGGTATTTTTCCGACTCGCGGCTGATGTTGTGGAAATTCACAATGGTGACGCCCTGCTCTTCCAGCAGCTGCATCAGGGCGGCGTAGGCGGCGTCCCGCCGGCCGCACAGCCGGTGCACCCGGGCCAGCGCCGCGTCGATCTGCTGGCCGGGGGTCATGTTGGTCTTGTTCTCCCGGGCATCCTTGTCCAGCAGCATCTGGTCGTGCAGGCTGCCGATGCGCACCATGAAAAACTCGTCCAGGTTGCTCTGGAAAATGGACAGAAAGTTCAGCCGCTCGCACAGCGGCACACGGGTGTCCTCGGCTTCCTCCAGCACGCGCTCGTTGAAGCGCAGCCAGGACAGCTCCCGGTTTTCAAAACAGCTGTCCGCCGGAGCAGGGGCGGGCAGACCGGTATGGGGTTCGGTCACCATGATACAAACTTCCTCTCTTTTGATTGGGATCGGGCAAAAACCGGGTGCATGCAAAAAGCCCGGCGGCCCGGCGGGCTGCCGGGCCGCCGGGCGTCAGCTTTGGGCGCAGGTAGGTTTTGCACGGGGCAGTGCGCCGGGCCCGGCCAGGCTTTGCAGTGCGCTGCAGATCTGCCGCACCGCCTGCCTTTGCCCGCTCACCCGCGCCAGGCCGCCCTCCGTCAGGCACAGGCGCAGCGCGGCATTCGCCGTCCGCAGGCGGACGATATACCGGCCGGGCAGCAACCCCCGGCTCACCCTGATCCGCTCTGCCGTGTCCAAAGGCACCACCAGCCGGCCGCTGGCCCGGGAAATATCCATGGGGTTCACAGCCGCCAGCACCAGCGAGTGCCCGGTGAGGCCCACATAACAATATGTATTGGATGCCGCCCCCAGGGCCAGCATCCGGGCGGCGCTGCCCAGCAGCGTACCCCAGGTCGCAGCGGTATAGCTTTCCCCCGCCGGGCACGCATCGGCCAGCAGCCTGTCCCTGTCTGCGTCATTCATCAGCCATGCCATAAAAAAAGCCCTCTTTCTTACCTTTATGGTAAGCAAAAGAGGGCTGCGGCGCCACCAGCGCCGCGCAAATTTTGCGTAAGGGCCAGGTAAAACTTTTTCCGGCGGGGCGCAGCGCTTTCCCGGGAAGCAGCATCGGCGCACAAGGTGCGCGGCGCCTTCGGGCATGCGCCGGTACCGGCGGCTTTGCCATCCTCCCTGCCGGGGCCGGCTGCGCCGCCTTTCGCGCCGCCGCCAGGCCGAAAATCTTCAGCCCGCCTCGATATCCTGGGTGGGCAGGCCGTTCAGCGCCCAGTTGTGCAGATAGGCGCTGTCGGCGGCATGGGCCCTGTATTCGTAATACCCCTGGGCGGCCACCATGGCGGCGTTGTCGCCGCACAGAGCCTGCTCGGGCAAATACAGCTGTGCACCCAGGGCCCGGGCGCCGGCGGCCAACCTGTCCCGCAGCTGGCTGTTGGCGGCCACGCCTCCGGCAATGCAGATGCGCGCAGCGCCGGTATCCCGGGCGGCGTCCAGCAGCTTTTGGGCCAGGATCTCGGTGATGCGCCACTGGAAGCTGGCTGCCATATCGGCCACATTCACCCCTTCGCCCGTCATGTTGGCTTTGTTTACCGCATTCAGCACGGCGGTTTTCAGGCCGGAGAAGCTCACGTTGTACTTGCCCTCCACATGGGGCGTGGGCAGCGGGTAGGCCCGGGGGTTGCCGCCCCGGGCCGCCTTTCCCACCGCCGGCCCGCCGGGGTAGCCCAGGCCCAGGGTGCGGGCCACTTTATCGAATGCCTCGCCGGCGGCGCCGTCCACCGTGCGGCCCAGCACGGTGAAATGGGTGTAATCCGTCACCTGTACAATGTGGCTGTGGCCGCCGCTGGCCACCAGGCACAAAAAGGGCGGCTGCAGGCCGGGGTGGGTGAGGTACAGCGCCGCCACATGCCCGCGCAGATGGTGCACCGGCACCAGGGGCTTGCCGGCGGCAAAGGCCAGGGCCTTGGCGAAGTTCACCCCCACCAGCACCGCCCCGATGAGCCCCGGCGCATAGGACACCGCCACAGCGTCCACGTCCGCTGCGGTGCATCCGGCTTCGGCCAGGGCGCTGCGGGCCACGGCGCTGATATTCTCGATGTGGCGGCGGGAGGCGATCTCCGGCACCACGCCGCCGTACAGGTTCTGTTCGGCGGCCGAGGAGGCCGTGCGGTTTGACAGGATGCGCCGCCCGTCCTCCACCACCGCGGCGCAGGTGTCGTCGCAGGTGGATTCAATGCCCAGTATTCTCATCTTCATCCTCCTTTTGCAGGGCCTGCCGGGGGCCATGTGCCCCGCCGCCCGGGCGCCGGGCGGTGAAAAACAGCCGCGGCATGCTGAAATGTACCCGGCCGTCCGCCCCCAGCGGATACAGCCTGCGGATCCCTTCCAGCACATCGGCCTCAAACGCGGGTATATCCCCGGGCGCCAGCTGCGCCAAATAGGGCCGCAGGCCCGTGGCCCGGTACCAGTCCAGCAGGGCTTCATGGCTGTCCAGCGTCTGCTGGAATTCTGCTTCCCACAGATGTACTTCCGGCGTCAGCCCCTCCAGCAGGCGGCGGTAGGCCTCGGGCTCCAGCAGATAAAAGGCCCGGGGCCGGGCAATGCTGCCACGCCAGCGGGAACCCGCCGCCAGCTGCCGCAGCAGGCCGTGAACAGGCTGGCGGCTTTGCATGGGCACCTGTACCGCCAACACGCCCCCCGGCGCCAGCATGGCGAACAGGGCCGGCACCAGCGCGCGATGGCCGGGCACCCACTGCAGGCAGGCGTTGGAGAACACTACGTCCCATCCGCCGCCCAGCGCTTCCAGGCCGGCGGTGATATCGCACACCCGAAACGCCAGCTGCGGATGCCCGCGCACCGCGCGCTCCACCATGGCCAGGGAGGCATCCACCCCCAGCACCTGCGCGCCGGGGAAACGGGCGGCCAGCACTGCGGTGGAATTGCCCGGCCCGCAGCCAAGGTCCACCGCGCGCGCCGCCCGCTCCAGGGGGATGGCCGCGGCCAGCTCGGCGGCGGGGCGGGTGCGGGCATCGGCATACCGCAGATACAAAGAGGGGTCCCAGTCCGCCATCCTTCACAGCTCCTTTTTCATCAGCACCGCATCTTCGGCGGGGTTTTCATAAAACCGGGGGCGCAGGCCCACGGGCGCAAAGCCCAGGGCGGCGTACAGCGCCCGGGCCGGCGTGTTGCTGCGGCGCACTTCCAGGTAGCACGCCGCGGCCCCCTCGGCAGCCAGGGCCGCCAGGGCCGCCGTCAGCAGCCCCCGGGCCAGGCCCCGCCGCCGCCAGGCGGGGGCCACGCTCAGCGCGTCCAGGCTGGCCTCGTCCGCCGCGCAGGTAAAGGCCGCAAAAGCCGCCACCTGTCCGCCGGCCCGGGCGCACCAGCACCGGGCCGCCGGTGCGGCCAGGGCGCCCTCGATGCCCGCCAGGCTCCAGCCGTCGGCCACGCCGGCCTCGATGGCTGCAGCCCCGGGCGCGTCCGCCGGCGCCATGGGGCCGTACCACACGGCCCCGGCCGCAGCCGGCGCGTCAGCCCTTGGCATCATACCAGGTCCTTCCCTCATGCACATCGGCCACCAGGGGCACCTTCAGGCTGGCAGCGGCGGCCATTTCCCGGCCCAGGATGGCGGCGGCCCGCTCCTTTTCCGCCGCAGGGCACTCCACAATCAGCTCGTCATGCACCTGCAGGATCAGCCGGGCGGACAGGCCCTCCTCCCGCAGGCAGCGGTGCACGCGGATCATGGCCAGCTTGATCACATCGGCGGCGGTGCCCTGGATGGGGGCGTTCATGGCCATGCGCTCGCCCTGGGCGCGCAGGGCTGCGTTGGGGCTGGACAGCTCCGGCAGATAGCGCCGGCGTCCGTACAGCGTGGAGACATAGCCGTTTTTGCGCCCGCCCTCGATGACGGCCTGCATATAATCCCGCACTTTGGGATAAGTGTCCAGGTAGGCGTCGATGAAAGCCTGGGCGTCCCGCATGGAGATGCCCAGCTCCTTGCCCAGCGAAAAGGCCCCCTTGCCGTACATGATGCCGAAGTTGACGGCTTTGGCGCTGCTGCGCTGGGCGGGGGTCACGTCCTCGGGCGCCACGCCGTATATCCGCGCGGCGGTGCTGCGGTGGATGTCGGCCCCGCTGCGGAAGGCCTGCTGCATGGCCTCGTCGTCGGCCATGTGGGCCAGGATGCGCAGCTCGATCTGGCTGTAATCGGCGTCCAGCAGCACGTTGCCCGGCCCGGCCACGAAGTACCGGCGCAGCCGGCTGCCCAATTCGGTGCGCACGGGGATATTCTGCAGATTGGGCTCACCGGAGGAAATGCGGCCGGTGCGTGTCTCGGTCTGGTTGAATGTGGAGTGGATGCGCCCGTCCGGCCCCACCACCTTCAGAAGGCCCTCGATGTAGGTGGAATTCAGCTTCTGATACGTGCGGTACAGCAGGATATGGTCCACCGCCGGGGACAGGCCCCGCAGGTTTTCCAGCACTTCCGCACTGGTGGAGTAGCCGGTTTTGCCCTTGGTTTTTTTGCCTGCGGGCAGGCCCAGTGTCTCAAACAGGGCCCGGCCCAGCTGGCGGGGGCTGTTCACGTTGAACTGGTAACCCACCGCGTCGTAGATAGCCGCCAGCTCATGCTCCAGAGCCGTCTGCAGCTCGTCGCCGAAGGCCCGGATGCCCGCGGCGTCCACCAGCACGCCCTGCAGTTCCATACCGGCCAGCACTTCGGCCAAAGGCAGCTCCATCTCCGCCAGCAGCCGGGCCTGGCCTTTTTCGGCACAGGCGCCGGCCAGGGCGGCGCACAGCGGGGAAAGCAGGGGTGCCCGGCTGTCGGCGCTGGGAAACGCCGGGGCCACGGCGTACTCCGCCGCCAGGCGCTGCACGGTGTACTCGCTGGCCGCCGGGTTCAAAAGGTAGGCCGCCAGCTTGGCGTCAAATACAATGCCCCGGGCAGGCCGTCCCGCCGCCTGGGCCGCCCGGAAAAAGGGCTTGGCATCGAAGCAGTGCTTCTCGCAGCCGCCGTCCGCCAGCAGTTCCAGCAGCGCGGGGCTGTCCAGCGGGGCCGTATAAGCGGCCCCGCCGGCCGCCAGCACCGCGGTATCCGGCCCGCCCGGCGCCAGGTACACCGGCCCGGCCAGCGGCCCGGCCAGCGGCGCCGGAGCGGGGCCGCCGGCCTCTGCCGCCGGCGCGCCGGCAGCCGGCGCCGGCCCGCCCTCCAGGTGCAGCTTACGGGCAGTGGCGGCCATTTCATACCGGGCCAGCATGTCCAAAGCGCGCTTTGCTTGGGGCGGCCGGCGGCGGTAGGCGCCGGGGGCGGTGTCCACAGGGGCGTCCAGGCGGATCTCCGCCAGCTCCCGGCTCATGCGGGCCTGGGCCTCGTCCCGCGCCAGTTTGTCCCGCACGGCCTTGCGGATGCGCTCGTCATCCAGGTGGGCGTACACGCCGTCCAGCGTGCCGAACGTGCGGATCAGCTCCAGGGCAGTCTTTTCCCCCACGCCTTTTACGCCGGGGATGTTGTCGGAGGTGTCCCCCATCAGGCTTTTCACTTCGATCAGCTGCCGGGGCTCCACGCCGTAGTCGGCCCGGATCACCGCCTCGTCCACTTTTTTCTCCCGGGTGCCCTCGTACATCACATACACCGGGCCGCCCACCAGCTGGTAGCTGTCCCGGTCTCCGGTAACGATGACGCATTCGTCCCCCCGCGCCCGGCAGGCGGCGGACAGGGTGCCCAGGATGTCGTCGGCCTCAAAGCCCTCGCAGCTCACCATCCGGTAGCCCAGGGCGTCCAGCAGGTCCTTCAGGGGCTGCATCTGGCCCGCCAGCTCCGCGGGCATGCCCTTGCGGGTGGCCTTGTAGCCGTCGTACATTTTGTGGCGGAAGGTGGGGGCCTTCAAGTCGAAGGCGATGGCCACCTCGTCGGGCCTCTCGGCAGCCTCCAGGCGCAAAAGGATGTTCAAAAAGCCCACCAGGGCGTTGGTGTACTGGCCGTCTTTCGTAGTGAGCAGCTTGATGCCGTAAAAGGCGCGGTTCACGATGCTGTTGCCGTCTACCGCCAGCAGCTTCATGAGGCATCCCCCTTTCCAGAATTGCAGATTAAAGTTAAGTATACCATATTTCCCGGGTTTATGATACAATAAGGCCGTTACTTTCGTCCGGCACCGGCCCAAAAGGCCGGCGCACACCGGTCAAGAGGAAGGATGAAATTTTTGAACGAACTGGGTACTTTGCTGAAGCTGGACAAGGGTGCGTCCCTGGCGCCCATGGCCGGGGCCACCGACGCCTCCATGCGGGCGCTGTGCGCCGAATACGGCGCGGTGTACACCGTCAGCGAGATGATCAGCGCCCAGGCCCTGGCCATGGGGGACCGCAAAAGTGCCCTGCTGGCGGCCGGCGGGGGCGGGGCGGCGCCCTTCGGCATTCAGCTGTTCGGCCACGACCCCCAGGCCATGGGCAGGGCTGCGGCCCTGCTGGCCGAGCGCCGGGGCCGGCTGGGCTTGGCCTTTCTGGACATCAACATGGGCTGCCCCGCGCCGAAGATCACCGGCCCGGGGGCCGGCAGTGCCCTGCTGAAAGACCCGCCCCTGGCCGGGCGCATTGCCCGGGCGGTGGTGGAAAACGCCGGGGGCATCCCGGTGAGCGTAAAGCTGCGGGTGGGCTGGGACGAACAGGACATGGCTGCCGGCAGCGCCGTGGAAGTGGCCCTGCGCTGCCGGGAGGCCGGGGTGCAGCTGCTGACGGTGCACGGGCGCACCCGCCGGGAGATGTACACCCCGGGCATCCACCCCGAGCAGATCGCCCGGGTGAAGGAAGCGGTGGACATTCCCGTGGCGGCCAACGGCGACGTGGCCAGCGCCGCCGACGCCCTGGCCCTGCTGCGCCAGACCGGGGCCGACGGCATCGCCGTGGGGCGGGGGGCCATGGGCAACCCCTGGCTGTTCGGGCAGATCCGCGCCGCTTTGGCCGGGCTGCCTGTACCGGAGCCGCCCACCCTGGCCCAGCGCTTTTCCGTGCTGCGCGGGCATATCCGGGCCATGTGTGAGGAAAAGGGCGAGTATGTGGCCATGCGCCAGGCCCGCACCCATGCGGCCTGGTACATGCACGGGCTGCGGGGCGCGGCCGCCCTGCGCCGGGCCTGCTGCGCCATGGAGCATTTCACCGACCTGGAAGATGTGATAGACCTGGCCTGGCAGCTGCAGCACAGGGGCTGAGCGCCCCGCCCCGGGCCAGAGCGCCGGAAAGGGCCGGCCGCCAATGGGCAGGCCGGGCCCCGGCCGTCAGTCCTTTGCCGAAAGCTCGTCCAGCGTCCAGCTGTAGCAGGGCAGCATGTGGGCCATAAAGTAATCGGCCTCGGGGCAGTGCATGGCCTGCAGGGCGGCCTGCTGCTGGGCCTTGGCGCCGGAAAATTCCCGGTTGCCGGCCTGCTCCTCATCAATGCATTTGATCAGGGCGCTCAGCCGGTCGGCAGCTTTCAGCAGCACGCGCTCGCGCTCGGTAAGCACGGTGCCGCACAGATAGCCCGCCATCTCCTCCTGCAGCGCGGGGGGCAGCAGCGTGGCCAGGCTTTGGGCGGCGCTGCGCTCCAGGGATTTGTAGGCCGTGCGCAGGGCCTCGGTTTTGTATTTCACCGGGGTGGGCATGTCGCCGGTCATGATCTCGCTGGCATCGTGGTACAGCGCGGCCACGGCCACGGTCTCGGGGCGCACCTCGCTTTCGGGGGCGCCCAGCTCCCGCCGGGCGATGACGCACAGCGTGTGGGCCAGGATGGCCGTGTCGGCGGTGTGCTCGCTGAGGCTCTCGGTGCGGGAAGAGCGCATCAGCCCCCAGCGGGCAATATATTTCATCCGCGCCAGCAGCGCATTGAAGGGATACAGTTTCATGGCGGTTTCCTTTCTTTTTTCATATTTTTCGGGTATGATAGAGGGTAGGCCTGCCGCGCCCCGGGGGACGGCCGCCGCGCGGGCCTGCGGCCCCGTGTATTCCTGTGTATTATAACATAGATCGCCGGTTTTTTCCTCCGGCCAAGAAGGAGCGTTGTCAACCATGCAATCATCGGCCCATCTGCGCGCCCGCCGCCTGGAGCAGCGCCTGGGCGGGGGCTATCTGTTCACCTTCCTGGTGTGCTGCGCCACCGCCCTGGCTATCTACATCCCCTTCCTCATCATCGACAAGGGCCTGTTCCAGTACTGCGGCGATTTCAACAGCCAGCAGATCCCCTTTTACACCTATATGAACGGCTTTGTGAAGGACTGGAGCGGCCAGTGGAGCTGGGAGACGGATCTGGGTTCCTCGGCGGTGAACAGCTACGCGTTTTACCTGCTGGGTTCGCCCTTTTTCTGGCTGAGCCTGCTGCTGCCTCAGGCCTGGGTGCCCTTTGCCATGGTGCCGCTGCTGGTGCTGAAATTCGGCGTGTGCGGCCTGGGGGCCTACGGCTGGCTGCGCCGTTATGCCCGTACCAAGCGCTGGGCCGTGGTGGCGGCGGTGCTGTACGCCTTCTCGGGGTTTACGGTGTACAACACCTTTTTCAACCACTTTGTGGACGTGATTGCCCTGTTCCCCTTTTTGCTGTGGGCGCTGGACAGCTATATGTACGACGGCCGCCGGGCGGCGTTCCCGGTGCTGGTGGCGCTGAACTGCGTGAACAACTACTTCTTCTTCGCCGGGCAGATCGTATTTTTGTTCCTGTACTTCTTCATCCGCCTGGCCTGCGGACAGTGGCGCATCAAAGCTTCCGCTTTCCTGCGCCTGGCCTTTGAAAGCCTGCTGGGCTGCGCCATGGGCTGCACGCTGCTGATCCCGGCCGTCCTGTGCCTTTCCGGCAACCCCCGCACGGTGGACCTGTCCAGCGGGTTCGGCTTTCTTTTGTACGGGCGGGTGCAGCAGTATTTTGCCATCCTCACCAGCCTGTTCCTGCCGCCGGACCCCACCTATTTGCCCAACATCTTCACCGACGCGGTGATCAAGCACACCAGCATGACGGCCTACCTGCCGGTGGTGGGCATTGCCGGGGTATGGGCCTACATGAAGGCCCGGCCCAAGTCCGCCCTCACCCGCATGCTGTGGGCCTGCCTGGTCATGGCTCTGGTACCGGTGCTGAATTCCTCGTTTTACGCCCTCAATTCCAGCTACTACGCCCGGTGGTACTACATGCCTATCCTGCTGATGTGTGCGGCCACCATGAAAGCTTTTGAGCAATGGAACGCCGACCTGGATGGCGCAGGGCCCGTCAGCCTGTGGGCCGGCGTGCGGCCCGTGGCGGTGATCACCGCGCTGTACGCGGTGTTTGCCCTGGTGCCCAAGGAGGAGGACGGCACCTGGAGCCTGGGCGTGGTGCAGAACCAGGCCCAGTTCTGGCTCATCTATCTCACGGCCATTCTGGGCGTATTGCTGCTGTGCGGCCTTGCGCTGCGCCTGCGCCGCAGCCCCCGCTTTGCGGCGGCCATGCTGGCGTGCATCCTGGGCTTCTCCTGGTTTTACGCCGTGGCCCACATCAGCATGGGCAAGTTCCCCCAGTGGGACCGGGACGCCGCCTACCGCGCCCAGTGTTACGAGGCCGCCCGCAGCATCGACTGGGGCGATGAGTCGGACGAATTCTTCCGCACAGACACCTATGCCACCGATTCCGGCGGCGTATACGACAATTTGAGCCTGTGGATGGAAACGCCCAGCCTGCGGTTCTTCAACAGCGTGGTCACCCCCTCCATCATGGATTTCTACCCCCGGGTGGGTGTGACGCGTGACGTCTCCAGCAAGCCCGACCAGGAGCTGTATGCCCTGCGGGGCCTGCTGGGGGTGCGGTATATCCTCACCACCCTGGACGACCAGCTGGAATTTGCCGACGACTACAGCCGCTACGGCTACACCTTCCACCACGCCGACGACACCTTTGCCTACTTCTACAACCAGAACGTGCTGCCCATGGGCTTTGCCTACGACAAGTACATTCTACTGGAGGCTGAGGACGAAACCGAGGACAGTTCCGCCGGCGGGGACACCGCCGACACCGCCGACACCGGCGCCGCCCCCACGCTGATGGGCCTGCCGGAGAACCAGCGGGCCAATATGCTGGTGCGGGCCATCGCCCTCACCGAGGAACAGGCCGCGGCCTACGGCCACCTGATGGAAGCGGCCACCACCGCCGACACCGCAGACCTGTCCTATGACGCCTATGTGCAGGATGTGGCTGCCCGCCGCACCCAGGCGGTGAGCAGTTTTTCCGCCGACCACACCGGTTTTGCCGCCACCATCACCCTGGACAGCGAGAACCTGGTATTCTTCAGCGTGCCCTACGACGAGGGCTTCACCGCCACGGTGAACGGCGTGGAGACCCCTGTGGAGCGGGTGAGCGGCGGGATGTGCGCCGTGCTGTGCCCCGCCGGGGACAGCACCATTGTGTTCACTTACCAGACCCCCGGCCTGGCGCTGAGCCTGGCCCTCACCGGGGCCGGCTGGGCTGTGTGGGCGGTGTACGCGCTGTTCTGCCGGTGGGAGCGCCGGGCCAAAGGCCCCCTGCGCACCGCGCCGGACACGCCGCCTAGCCGCCGGCGCCATGTGTGGGACGAAGAAGCGGGCGGCCCGGACGCCCGCGACGAGGCGCTGGCCCAGCAGCCGGACAAGAACTGGGACGGCCTGTGGAATCCGCCGCCCCTGCTTGCGGATGCGCCGGCGGAAGAGGACCCGGACGGCCCGGAAGCGGGCGCGCCTTTCGGCGGCTTGCCGGACGGCTTTGAAAACCTGACTGCAACCCTGGCGGACAGCCCGGCGGAAAGTTCGGAACGCCCGGCGCTGCAGCTGCCGCCGGATGCCTGCCCTGCGGGCCCCGTGCCCGCACCCGGCGCCCCGCCCCAGACCTGTACGGAAGAAGGGACCGACGATGGAAACAGCACACACAGCCCGGACCACCCCGGCGCCGGGCACCCCGGCTGACGCCGGCCGCCTGGCCGGGCGCATTGCCGCTGAGCTGCATCTGCCCGCCGGGGCAGTGGCAGCGGCCATCCGGCTGATCGACGAAGGCAATACCATTCCTTTCATTGCCCGCTACCGCAAGGAGGCCACCGGCAGTATGGATGACCAGGCCCTGCGGGCCCTGGGCGAGCGCCTGGACTACCTGCGCAGGCTGGATGCCCACAAAGATGCCGTGCGCAGCGCCATTGAAGCCCAGGGGCAGTGGACCCCCCGGCTGGCCGACGCCCTGGCCCAGGCCGTCACAATGGCACAGGTAGAGGACCTGTACCGGCCCTACCGCCCCCGGCGCAAAACCCGCGCCGGCACGGCCCGGGCCCGGGGCCTGGCCCCGCTGGCCGCCCGCCTGCTGGCCCAGCATCCCGGCGATGACCCCGCCGCCCTGGCCGGGGCCTTTCTGGGCCCGGAGGTGCCCGACGGCGCGGCCGCACTGGCCGGGGCCCGGGACATCCTGGCCGAACAGTTCAGCGACGACGCGGCCCTGCGCGGCGCACTGCGGGCAATATACACCCGCACTGCCGCCCTGCATGTACGGGCCGCCCGGCCGGACGCCGACAGCGTGTACGCCGGTTACTACGATTACACCGAGCCCGCTGCCAAAATGGCCGGCCACCGCATCCTGGCCATCGACAGGGGGGAGCGGGAAGGGTTTTTGAAGGTGCGGGTGCAGGAGGATGCCGCCCTGGCCCAGCGCACACTGCTGGCCCGGGTGGCAAAAGGCCGCAGCCCCGCCGCCGCACAGGTGCGCGCCGCCGCCCTGGACGCCTACAGCCGGCTGATCGCCCCCAGCCTGGAGCGGGAGCTGCGCGCCGCCCTCACCCAGCGCGCCGGCGAGGGCGCCATCGCCCTGTTCGCCGACAACCTGCAGCAGCTGCTGATGCAGCCGCCCATCAAAGGCAAGGTGGCCATGGGAATGGACCCCGGCTACCGCATGGGCTGCAAAACCGCTGTGGTGGACCCCACCGGCAAGGTGCTGGACACCGCTGTCATCTACCCCGTACCGGAATTCAAACGCGTGGAGCAGGCCAAACACACAATGAAGGACCTCATCCGCCGCCACCGGGTGGAGATCATTGCCATCGGCAACGGCACCGCCGGGCGGGAGACCGAAGCTTTCGCCGCCCAGGTACTGGCCGAGCTGGCCCGGGAGGGCCTGCCCTGGCAGCCGGGGTACACGGTGGTCAGCGAAGCGGGGGCTTCCGTCTATTCCGCCTCGGCGCTGGCGGCGGCGGAATTCCCCCAGTTCGATGTAAACCTGCGCAGCGCCGTGTCCATCGCCCGCCGCCTGCAGGATCCTCTGGCCGAGCTGGTGAAGATTGACCCCAAGGCCGTGGGCGTGGGCCAATACCAGCATGACATGCCCCCCGCCCGCCTGGCCGCGGCCCTGGACGGCGTAGTGGAGCGGTGCGTAAACACTGTGGGGGTGGACCTGAACACCGCCAGCGCGCCGCTGCTGGCACGGGTGGCCGGCCTGACGGCCGCCACCGCCCGCAGCATTGTGCAATACCGGGAAGAGCACGGCCCCTTCGCCAGCCGCCGCCAGCTGCTGCAGGTGCCCAAACTGGGCCCCAAAGCCTTTCAGCAATGCGCGGGCTTCCTGCGCCTGCCCGGCGCTGCCGAGCCGCTGGACGCCACCGCCGTACACCCCGAAAGCTATGCGGCCGCCCGCACCGTGCTGGATGCCTGCGGCTGTACCGGGGCCGACATCGGCTCGCCGGCCATGGCGGCCCTGCCGGAACGGGCCCGCGCCCTGGGCCTGCCCGCCCTGGCGCAGGCTGCCGGCGTGGGGCCCCAGACCCTGGCCGACATCCTGGACGAGCTGGTGCGCCCGGGGCGTGACGTGCGGGACAGCCTGCCCGCACCGGTGCTGCGCACCGATGTGATGCGCCTCGACGACCTGCGTCCCGGCATGACCCTGCAGGGCACCGTGCGCAATGTCATCGACTTCGGCGCCTTTGTAGACATCGGCGTGCATCAGGACGGCCTGGTACATGTCAGCCAGCTGGCAGACCGGTATGTGCGCCACCCCTCCCAGGTGGTGAAAGTGGGCGACGTGGTGACCGTGCGGATATTGGACGTTGACCCGGTAAAAAAGCGCATCAGCCTGACCATGCGCGGGGACAGATCGTCCGCGAAAGGCGAACAAAACGGCTCTTTCCACGGACGGGGATCGGAATAATTCACAGGAAACAGCCGGCACTTTCGTCGAGATTTCACAAAAGTGTCCGTCTGTGGGAAATATCGCTTGACTTTTACCGTTGGGCCGGATACAATGAGGGGGTGCAAAGCTTTGCGCGCACAGGAAAAACAAAACCAAACCCTGCTGCTGCAGCGCGCCAAAGACGGCGATGAGCAGGCCCTGGCCGCGCTGATTGCCGGGCAAATGCCCCTGATCCGTGCGGTGGCGGCCCGCAGCCTGGCCCCCGGGCTGGAGTTTGAAGACGCCGTGCAGGAGGGGCTGATCGCCCTGTTCTTTGCCATGGGTTCTTACCGCGAGGCGGGCGGCGCGTCCTTTTCCACCTACGCGGCGGCGTGCATCCGCAACGGCATTGCCGACGCCGCCCGCCGGGCCAACCGGCGCAAACACGCCCCCCTGAACCAGAGCGTGCCGCTGGATGACGCCGGCAGCCTGCCCGTGCCCGGCGGCCCTGCCGAGGCAGCCGAGGCCAAGGAACAGTATTCGGCCACCATGCAAGAGCTGGAGACCCGCCTTTCCCCCCTGGAAAAGCAGGTATTGGCCCTGTTTCTGGATGGTTTTTCCTACAGCGCCATCGCCCGGCGGCTGTCCATTGGCGAAAAGGCCGTGGACAATGCCCTGCAGCGCGTGCGCACCAAGCTGAAGCAATGGTAAGCCCGGGCCCCGCAGGCCCTGGACATATGCCCCAGTAGCTTAAAGTCAGAGCGTTGGTCCCAGATCAAAGGTGTCGGTTTAAATCCTTCCGCGGGCAAATTTTCATTGATTGGAGATATCCAAAATGTACCAAGACAAAACCTTAGTATGCAAAGATTGCGGCCAGGAGTTCGTGTTCACCGCCGGTGAGCAGGAGTTCTACGCCAGCCGTGGCTTCGAGAACGAGCCCCAGCGCTGCAAAGCCTGCCGTGATGCCCGCAAGAACGCTGCCCGCGGCCCCCGCGAGATGTTCACCGCCACCTGCGCCGCCTGCGGCAAGGAAGCCCGCGTGCCCTTCAAGCCCCGTGAGGATCGCCCCGTGTACTGCAGCGAGTGCTTTGCAAAGATGAAGGAGAACGGCGAACTGTAATCCGCCTTTTCTTCTTTGCCCTGCCGCCCCGGCCCTTCGGCCGGGGCGGTTTTTTCGCCCTGTGCCCGCCGGCTCCGCTTCCCGCCGCATTCCCAAAGCAGACGGGCGGCCATAAAGGAAGCCCGCGCGGCCACCGGATTTGTTTCTGTGCCCATCCGCCCTGCAGCCGGATGGAAAGCACGCCTTCGCCCGCGGCCCGGTTCAAAAACGGGAAGCCTTCCGCCGGAAGGCTGAAAAGGAAAGGCCCCGCTTTTCGATAAAAATTCGAAAAGCGGGGCCTTTTGGCAATAACTTAAGCCGCATCAATCTTTTTGGTCTTTCGGCGGCGGGAACCCGGCTTACCCGGGCCGGTGCGCCGTGCGCGGTTTTCTGTTCAAAGAAGGCGCAGGTGTGCGGGCGGACGGCCAATCCCTTCCGCAGACAAAAAAAGCCGGAGCAAAGCAAACTTTGCTCCGGTGTGGTGGAGGCTAAGGGACTCGAACCCATGACCTCTCGGATGTGAACCGAACGCTCTAACCAGCTGAGCTAAGCCTCCACAGCGAGGTTTATTATACCACACCCTTCCCCGTTTGTCCAGTCTTTTTTCATAAATTTTTCGGGAAACCTCGGGCCGCCTTCCTGACAGGGCTTGTGAAATGCGCGGCAGGCCAAGCTCCGCCGCGCGGGGCATGGCGTGTGACAGCCCCGGTTCCCGCCTGCGGATGGCAGCCGGTTTGAGGCACAGCGTCTGCCCGCAGAAAAATGTCCCGGGCGGGGCTTGACTTTTCTCCCCCCAATGTGTATTATTGTATTAGACGCTTAATACAAAATATTCCGGCTGCGCCCGCGCAGCCACGCAAGGAGGCGGTGGTGCAATGGATTGGGAGATCCTTCCCGACAGGCCGGTCTATCTTCAGCTGGTAGAACAGCTGGAGCTGGCTGTCCTCACCGGCGAATATTCCCCCGGCCAGCGGATACCGCCGGTGCGGGAGCTGGCGGCCGAGGCCGCCGTAAACCCCAACACCATGCAGCGGGCCCTGGCCCAGCTGGAAGATCGCGGCCTGCTGGAGACCCACCGCACCGCCGGGCGCACGGTTACCGGCGACCCAGGGCGCATTGCCGCCCTGCGCGGCCAGCGGGCGGCGGAATGCGCCCGGGCCTATCTGGCCGCAGCACAGCGGCTGGGGCTTTCCCCCGCCCAGGCCGTGGCGCTGGCCCGCCAGGCCGCCGGCCCGGATGCACACCATGAAACGGAGGTATGAGGTATGTGCACAGACTGTTTATCCTGCCAGGCGCTGAGCAAAACCTATGGCCGGCGCACCGCCCTTTGCGGCGTCACCTTCGCCGTTGCCCCCGGGCGCATCACCGGGCTGTTGGGGCCAAACGGCAGCGGAAAAACCACCCTGATCAAACTGGCCGCCGGGCTGCTGACCCCTTCGGGCGGGGCGGTTTCCGTGTGCGGTACCCCGCCGGGCCCCGCCAGCAAGGCCCTCACCGCCTATCTGCCCGACCGGGTGTTCCTGCCCCTGCACTGCCGGGTAGAGGACACCCTGGCCCTGTTCGCCGATTTCTTTCCTGATTTCAGCCGCGGCAAAGCGGCCGCCATGCTGGCGGATCTGAAGCTGGAGCCACGAATGAAGCTTTCCTCCATGAGCAAAGGCACCCTGGAAAAGCTGCAGCTGGCGCTGGTGATGAGCCGCCGGGCCCGGCTGTATCTTCTGGACGAACCCATCGGCGGGGTGGACCCAGCCGCCCGGGCCTATATCTTATCCACCATCATCCGCAATTACAGCGAGGACGCAGGTATGCTGCTGTCCACCCACCTCATTGCCGAAGTGGAAAACCTGCTGGACGACGCGGTGTTCCTGCGGGAGGGGCGCGTTGTATCGGCCGGCCTGGCGGATGATCTCCGCCAGCGGGAGGGCAAAGGGCTGGACGCATGGTTTCGGGAGGTGTTCGCATGCTGAAACTGCTGAAATGGGAGCTGCGGCAGGCAGGCCGCAGCCTGCTGCCCCTGGCGGGGGCATACCTGGCCATTGCCTGCGTGACGGCGGGAATGATCGCCCTGAACCGCCGGTGGTTCGTGCTGGAGCAGGACACCGCCGCAGCCAGCATGTCCCTGAGCCTGCGCACCGCGGCAAGCCCGGTGCTGGGGGCGGCATCCGTGGTGCTGTTCGCCGCCCTGGTGCTGGGGGCCATGGCCCTGACGGCGGCCACGGTGATCGTGAACGTACAGCGCTTCTACCGGATGCTGGGCCAGGAAGGGTACCTGGCCTTCAGCCTGCCGGTGACGGCGGCGGCCCATATCGGCGCCAAGCTGCTGTGCGCAGTGCTCTGCACCGTCCTGGCGGTGGCCGCGGCCCTGGCGGGGGTGTGGATCATCCTGCTGGGGGCGGGGGCCGCCTTCAGCCTGCCAGGTGTGCCCGCGGATATGGCGGCCTGGCTGGCGGCCGGCGGCCTTGCAAGCATCGCCAGCGGCTATCTGACGGCATATCTGGCCTGCGCCATCGGCATGGGCCGGGGCAGGAACCGGCTGGCCGCTTCGTTGCTGGCTTTTACGGCTTTGGTTGTCCTGGGGCAGCTGGCGCTGCTGGGCCTGGGGCTGGCGCTGGCCCGCACCGGTTTTTTCCGGATCACGCTGCTCCCCTGGATGGTTCATGCGGCAAACGGCGGCGCGGGCCTGCCCGGCTGGATCATGGCCCTCACCTGCTGCGTGCCCCTGGCGGCGGGAACGGTGTGTTTCGTCCTAACCCGATGGCTGCTGGCCCGGCGGCTGAACCTGCCCTGAAGCACCGGCAAAATTTTACCTTGGCCCGTCTTGACCGGCCCCGCCGCGGCGGCTACAATGAAGAAAAGGCGGGCACCGCCTCGTTCAGAGTACAGGGCCTGCCGCGGTGCGGCAGGCCCTGTGAGATCACTTAACGCAAGGAGGAAAGACCCATGGAATCCAGACAGTATGTGTGCCCCAAATGCGGGTGCCAAAGCTATGAGAGCGACCAGTTCCAGGCCACCGGCGGCAATTTTGCCAAGCTGTTCGACATCCAGAACAAGAAATTTTTTACCGTCAGCTGCACCCAGTGCGGCTATACCGAACTGTACCGCGCCATGAACGACGACGGTATGGACGTGCTCGACTTCCTGATCGGCGGCTGAGTTCCGCCTGTGTCCGTGCGCGGATGCAGGCAGGCGTGGTTTCCGGGCGGCGCGCGGCCGCAGCGCAAAAAGCCCGGGGCCGCGCCGCTGTGCGGCACGCGGCGCGCACTGCCATCTGCCGGCGCGTTTTTCGAAAACCGCAAAAAAGGGGGGCTTTTCAAAAGCCCCCCTTTTTTTGCAGTTTTCCTGCTTCATCTGAAGCCGCCGTGCCGCACCGGCACGGCGGCCTTCCGCCCGGGGTGCGGTTCTGCCCGGCGGCGTTCACGGGCGCAGGAACACATAGGTGCCGCAGGAGGAGTGCTCCGGGGCGAAGCGGTAGCCCTGGCGGTCGAACGCCTGCAGATCCTCGGGCCGCCGGGCGCCGGTCTCGGCCAGGAAACGCACCATCTCGCCCCGGGCCATCTTCACATACACGCCCTTTTCCACCAGCCTGCCCCCCTGGAGCTGGGCAAACACACACTTCACCCGCCGCACCCCCGCGGGCAGATGGGGCATTACGGCCCGGCTGTATTCCGCACTGGCCAGGTCAATCACCGTATCGGCCCCTTCGCCGTCCTCCACCACCTGCCCGGCCAGGGCGCCGCCCCAGAAGGCGTACAGATCCCGGCAGCTGCCGATGGCCAGGCGGGCCTGCATCTCCAGCCGATAGGGGGCCACGCCGTCAAAGGGGCGCAGCACCCCGTAAAAGCCCGAAAGGATGCGCACATGGCGCTGCACCCAGGCCAGCTGGGCCCGGGTGAATACCCCCGGGGCCATGTATTTGTACTGGATGCCGTTGTAAGCCAGCAGCGCCGGCGTCAAAGCCGCCAGGCGCCGGGGCTCCATGCGGGCAAAGCCCTGCAGGGCCTGCCGGGCCAGGGGCTCGCTGCAGCCCAGCAGTTTCTGCAGCGCCGGAAGCTCCAGCGCCCGCAGCGCCTCCAGCAGCTGCAGGCTGCGGGGCAGCAGCGCCGGAAGGGCCGCAGGGGCCAGTGTGTCGTCCCGCACCATCTGCTTGGCCGGCGACAGAATGGCCCGCATCATCGGAACCTGGGCGCGGGATGGTAAAATTCAAAGATCACCCCGTCGTTGCAGCGCTCCTTTTCCCCGATGTCATCGCCGGGGCGCACCGTCCAGCACACCCGCAGCGGCCCCAGGGCCTCAGCCAGACGGGCCAGGGGCGGCTTTTTGCCCGGGCCGTAGGCGATAAACTGCGGCCGGGCCAGCACATTGGTCAGCAGGCAGCCCAGGGCCTGGCGCATCGGCCAGGGTTTGCCGGAAAAGCTGGCGGGCTGGTTGGACAGCTGGCCCCGCAGGATATCCGGCGCGCTGCGGCGGAACCAGGCCACGATCCGCGGGTCAAAGCTCTCCACGCAGAACGCGGCGCCGTACTCGCGTGCATAGGCGCGCAGCAGCACCAGGGCCTTTTCGCACAGCTCGATGCGCCGGGGGCCGGTTTTCAGCTCCACAATTATGGGCGCCCGCCCGCGCACCAGGGCAAACACCTCCTCCAGCAGAGGGATCCCCTCCTGTGTGCCGCACAGGCGCATGGCCCGCAGCTGCTCCAGCGAAAACGCATCCACCCGGCCGTGCACGCCGCACACCCGGTCCAGCGTGTCGTCGTGGAACACCACCACCCGGCCGTCCTTCGAAAGCTGGATGTCCAGCTCCATGCCGTAGCCCTGTTCCACCGCCGCCCGGAACGCTGGCAGGCTGTTTTCCGGCACGGTGCCGTCGGGGGTGTGCAGGCCCCGGTGGGCAAAGTTGACCCCCTCCACCATGGCCCGCTGGGCCGGCGTATACCGCCCCGGGGCCAGCAAAAACAATACGATCAGCACAGCGGCGGCCGCCGCCGCCAAAACTGCCAGCAGCCAGATCCACATCTCCATCGCCTCTTTCTTCGTTGTCCTCAGCTGACCATTGTACCCCACCGCGCCCGCGCCGTCAATCCTTTTTCATCCGGGCGGATTTGCCGGCGGGCGCAAAGGCGGATTTTCAAAAAATCCGGGCAAAACTTTCACAATTCTGCCATACGGGCCCTGTAATATGGTATGATAGAAGTATGAGGGATTTTCACACCAACGGGAGGGAATGGTATGGCAAAAATTCTGATCGTAGACGACGAGCCCCGCATCCGGGAGCTGATCCGGGAGCACCTGCAGCACGAAGGTTTCACCTGCGAAGAGGCCACCGACGGTTCGGCCGCCCTGGCGGCCCTGAGCGTGGGCGGCATCGACCTGGTGATCCTGGATGTGATGATGCCCTTTGTGGACGGCATGACCTGCCTGCGGGAGATGCGCAAGCGGAAGATCGATACGCCGGTGATCATGCTGACGGCCCGGGGCGAGGAATACGACAAGCTGGCCGGCCTGGAAAGCGGCGCCGACGACTATGTGGTGAAGCCCTTCAGCCCGCGGGAGCTGGTGGCCCGGGTGAAAGCCGTGCTGAACCGCACGCTGCCCAAAGAGCGTCAGGCCGGCGAAAGCTATGTGTTCGGAGATCTGGTCATCGACACCGCTTCACACTCGGTGAAGATCGGCGGCCAGGAGGCCGCGCTGACCCCGAAAGAGTTCGACCTGCTGGTGTTCCTTGTCTCCAACAAGGGCATCGCCCTGTCCCGGGAAAAGATCCTGCAGAAAGTGTGGAACTATGACTACTACGGCGAGGACCGCACCGTAGACACCCACATCAAAATGCTGCGCAGCCACCTGGGCAAGTACCGGGACAACATCGTCACCGTGTGGGGCGTGGGCTATAAGTTCGACCCGGAGGTGCACGGATGAAGCGCCCCTTTTCCCACGGCCCGGCATCTGCCGGGCCGTCTGCGCCCGCCGGGGACGCCCGGCCCCGCCGAAACAGGCGGCTGCTGGGTATCCGCGGCAAGCTGATGCTGTTTGTGGTGGCGCTGTGCGCGCTGCTGCTGGGGCTGGTGTGGGTGCTGAACGTGCAGCTGCTGGAGCCCATGTACCACCGCCAGCTGACGGGCGAGCTGAACCGCGTGGCCAACGCGGTGACATCGCTGATCGAAAAGTACGACACCATCGAGGATCCCGGCGCCTCCCAGGGGCTGAAAGAGAGCTTTGTGGAGGATATGAACGCCCAGGCCGTACTGGACATGCTGCCGGGCAAATGCCTGGAGGTGGGCGATGCCACCGGGGAGCGCATTCTGGGCACGTGCCAGCTGGCCGGGCGGGACTGCCTGCTGCACCCTACCCTGAGCTTTTTCGGCACACAAAGCCGCCAGTGGGACAGCCTGCAGGCCCTGGCGCTGCGCCAGAAGGCCCTGCAGGACGGCAACTATATCCTCACCCTGACCAAAGGCGATTCCAGCCAGCTGGTGGTGGGGCGCAATGTGGACGGCCGGTACACGGTGATCGTCTCCACCGATCTGGAGCGCATTGGCCAGGCCGGCCAGGTGATCGGCCAGCAGATGCCGCTGATTGCCGCGGTGCTGCTGGCGGCCAGCATTTTGTGCGCCTGGCTGTTCAGCCGCTGGTTCACACGGCCTCTGCGCCAGCTTTCCCACGCCGCGCGGGAGATGGCCCGGGGCAACTTCAGCGTGCGGGTGCAGCCCACCACTGCCGATGAAATCGGCGTGCTGGCCCAGGACTTCAACACCATGGCCAGCGAGGTGGCCCGCACGTACGACCTGCAGCGGGATCTGATCGCCAATGTGAGCCACGATTTGCGCACACCGCTGACGCTGATCAAAGGCTATGCCGAAACCGTACGGGACCTGACCGGGGATGACAAGCACAAGCGGGACGATCAGCTGAACATCATCATTGACGAAAGCGACCGCCTGCGGGACCTGGTGAACAGCGTGATGGAGCTGTCCAAATACTCCTCGGGCACCATGCCCATGAACCCTGTCACCTTCGACCTGGCCCAGCTGTGCGACGAGGTGGCCGAGCGGTATGAAAACATCTGCGCCCAGGAGGGTTACCACCTGGAAGTGCGCACCGATACCTCCTGCCCGGTGTATGCCGACCCGGACAGCCTGCAGCGCGTGGTGCACAACCTGCTGAGCAACGCCATCCACCATGTGGGCAGCGACGGCTATGTGGCCCTGCGGGTGCTGCCGCTGCCCGGCGGCCGCGCCCGGGTGGAGGTAGAGGACCACGGCAGCGGTATTTCCGCCGAGGACCTGCCCCACATCTTCGACAAGTATTACCGCGCCCGGGCCGACGCCGGCAAAACGGGCACCGGGCTGGGGCTGTCCATCACCAAGGCCATCCTGGTGGCCCATGGCTACGCCTTCGGCGTGCAGAGCGAGCCGGGCACCGGCAGCCTGTTCTGGTTCGAGACAAAGCCCGCCGGCCCGGACGCCGGGGAGAAAAAGGAGAAGAATGCCTGACGGCGCCCGGCCGTCCGGCTGCGGGGACAGCGCCGCCGGCGCTGTCCCCCTGCTTTTTTGCCGCCTGCGGGACCGGCGGCTGTGAAACGCTTGACAAGCACGGCAGATCCGGTATAATGGAATCAGCTATCAAGAATCGTTCTCAATAGAGCACTTTGACTTCCATCAAGAAAGGCGGAGAAACAATGGAGATGCAGGCATTCGAGGCCCTGAGCTGCGGGCTGTACATCGTATCGGCGGCGGCCGGCGGCAAGGACGCAGGCTGCGTGGTAAACACCGTCACACAGGTGACCAACACCCCCAACGTGCTGATGGTGGCCGTGAACAAAGAGAATTTTACCGCCGGGGCCATCCGGCAGGCAGGGGCCTTTTCGGTGGCCGTGCTGGACGAGACGGCCACCATGGAGCTGATCGGCCGGTTCGGCTTCCGCTCCTCCCGGGACCTGGACAAATTCGAGGGCGTGGATTTTGCCCTGGACGAAAACGGCATGCCCTTCCCCGTGGAGGGCGTGAACGCCCATTTCGCCTGCCGGCTGGTAAGCGAGGTGGATGCGGGCACCCATGCGCTGTTTTTGGGCGAAGTGACCGACTGCGCCGTGCACAGCGCCCGCCCCAGCATGACCTACGGCTATTACCACCGGGTGAAAAAGGGCCTGACGCCCCCCAAGGCCAGCAGCTACATGGCCCCGGCGGCCTCGGCCCGCAAACAGTGGCGCTGCACCCTGTGCGGATACATCTATGAGGGCGATGCCCTGCCGGCGGATTTCCGCTGCCCCATCTGCGGCCAGGGCGCGGAGGTGTTTGAGGAACTGCAGCCCGCCCCCGCCCCGGCAGCGCCGGCCGGCGCCGCGCCGGCTGTGACCCAATGGCGCTGCACCCTGTGCGGATACATCTACGAAGGCGAAACCCTGCCTGACGGCTTTGTATGCCCCATCTGCGGCCAGGGCACGGAGGTGTTCGAGCCGCTGGCCGGCGGCCAGCCGCTGCCCAAAGCCGCCCCCGCAGCCGTGCCCGCCGCCTGGCGGTGCACGGTGTGCGGCTACCTCTATGACGGCCCCACCCTGCCCGATGGCTACCGCTGTCCCGTATGCGGCCAGGGCGCAGAGGTATTCGAACCAGTATTCTGACGCGGCACGCACCGGCCGCCCGGCCAAAACAGCGTCAGTGTCACCCTGGCGCCGCCGGGGATATTTTCCGCCCGAAGGGTGCCGCCGTGGCGGCGGGCCACTGCGGCGGCGAAAGCCAGGCCCAGGCCCTGGTGGCCGTCCCGGGCGGCATCGGTGGTGAACAGCGCCGTGCCCGCCTTGGCCAGGGCTTCGGCGGAAAACCCGGGGCCGCTGTCCGTCACGGTAAAGCGCACCGCCGCCGGCCCCTGTGCCGCGGCCGGGCCCGCTTCCAGGTGTGCGGCCAGGGTCACCCGGCCGCCGGGGCCGGCATAGCGGGCAGCATTTTCCAGCAGATTGGCCAGGGCACGCAGCACGTCCTGCCGGTGCACAGGCAGCGCGGCGTCGGCCCCTGCGGGGCACAGAGTGAAGGCCGCGCCCCGCAGGGCGCATATCGCCTGCCCCTGCCGGGCCGCCTCCTCCAGCAGGGCGGCCAGCGCCACCGTCTGTACAGACGCCGGGGCATCTTCCCCCGCACTGACGGCCCGCAGGCGCGCCAGATAATCCCCGGCGCTTTCCGCGCTCCGCAGGATGGCCTCCACCTCTTGGCGCTGGGCGCCGGTCAGGTTGTCTTCAGCCAGCAGTTCGGCGTTGCCGCCGATCACTGTCAGCGGTGTTTTCAAATCGTGGGCCAGGGCAGCGATGCTCCTGGCCCGCTGTTGTTCCATGGCCCACTGGCCGGCCAGGGCGGCGGACAGCTGGCCCCGCAGGCCCTCCATGGTCTCCAGTGCCTGGCAGAATTCCCGCACACGGGCCCCCGTGGGCAGCGGCGCCGACACGTCCCGGGCGGCGATGCGCCCGGCGGCCCGGGCCAGCAGGGCGGCGTCGGCCCGCAGCAGCCGGGCATACCGCCGGGCCAGCAGGGCCACTGCCCCCAGGCAGCCCAGCACCAGCGCCGCCAGAGCCGTCAGCTGGAAATCCGGCAGCAGGCGCTGCAGCGCCGGGCTGGCGTACACGGCGGCATAGTCATAAAAAGCGGTGCACAGCGTGCCGTCGGCCAGCTGCACCGTGCCGGACAGCTGGCTGTACAGGCTGCGCCGGGGGCTTTCCCCCGAAAGCCAGCGGGCCAGCTGGCCGCCGGACAAGCTGGTGGCGCGCACCGTCACCGTCAAATCCGCGCCGCTGTAAGCCCGGCCGGCGTAAACCCCCGGCTGTGCCGGCCCGTCCCCCGCCGGGGCGCCCGCCGCGCCGGCGGGGAAGCCGGGTTCCACGGTGTACAGCACATAGTCCAGCGGGTAGGGCGTCAGGTCCGGGGTGAAGCTGCCGGCGTCGGCCGCCGGCAGCAGCTGCTGGGCCTGCTGCCAGACCCGGGCGCCCGCGTCGGCCCGCAGCACCGCGCCGCCGTCCACCAAAAGGGAGACGGCCAGCCACCACAGGGCGGCCAGGCCCAGGCAGGCCAGGCCGCTGGCCAGCAGGTACCGCAGGAAAAGGCCGGTGAGGCTCAGCCCCCGGCCCGTTTTTTTTATGTCTGTGCGCTCCATTTATATCCGATCCCCCAAACCGTCTCAATGGGCGAAGGGCCGGCGGGGGCCAGCTTCGCACGGATGTTTTTCACGTGTTCGGTGACGGCGGAGGCGTCGGCCTGGCCCTCGAAACCGAACACGGCCTCATAGATCTGCTCTTTGGAGAAGGTGCGCCCGGCGTGCAGGGCCAGGTGCTCGCAGATGGCGTACTCGCTTTTGGTCAGGCGCAGGTCCTTCCCGTTCCAGTACACACACCGGCCCGCCAGGTCAAACTCCAGCGCACCCCGGCGCAGCCGGCTGCGGGGCACCCGCTGCTGGCGGCGCAGATGGGCCGCCACCCGGGCCCGCAGCTCGGCGATGCGGAAAGGTTTGGCCAGATAGTCGTCCCCGCCCAGGCCCAGGCCCCGCAGCACTGCGGCCTCATCGGTTTTCGCCGTCAGAAACAGGATCGGGCAGTCGGCCTGGCTGCGAATGCGCCGGCACACCGCAAAGCCGTCCTCGCCGGGCATCATCACATCCAGCAAAATGCAGTCCGCCCAGCGGCACAGCGCCTCGGTCACCTGCCCGCCGCCGTCGGCCAGGGCTACCTGGTGCCCGTCCCGCTCCAGCGCCGTGCGGATCAGCGCCCGCAGGTCCCCGTCGTCATCCACTGCCAGGATATGGGCCATGGTTTCCCTCCCCTTCATCAAAACAGCCGGCTGTATACCAGCCACGAAAGCGCGTACAGAATGTATACATGGGCCGGATAAAACGTATAGAACAAACCCTTGAGGCCCCGGCCGCGCTGTCCATTATAGAGCAAAAGCAGCGGGATGGCAAACAGCTGCATCCATTCAAATGCATCGGTGAACAGCACCGTCAGCGGCATGCCCTGGCCGGCCAGCACCGTTCCCAGGTACACCACCCAATACAGGAACGTGACGGCGCCCCAGGCCGCCAGCTGTATGGCGCGCCGCCGGCGGAAGGCATACATGGCCAGGGCCCCCAGCAGGTAGGGCAGGCCGCCCTCGCCGGCCGTCCAGGCGGGCAGCACCGTGTACCAGGCCAGGCCCAGGGCTGTTTCGGCACCGGGAAAAAACCGCAGCACCACCCATGCCGAGGCCAAAGGCCAGGCCAGTACCCCCGACGCCAGCAGGCCGCCCAAGGCCCGCCGCCCCGGCGTGCGCAGCCAGTCCAGCGCCTGCCACAGCAGCATAAACACCAGGAAATCCGTAAACACGGCGTTGGCCGGGTAGAAGCCGTCCGGCCGCACCAGCACGCCGCCGTACTGCATAAAAAACCGCAGCGCACCCATGGGTACCGCTACGGCGGCCACCCGCAAGAAATAGCGCCGGCGGCTGTGGGTGTGGGCAAAGCCCTCGGCCAGGCAGAAGGTGAACAGCGGCGCTGCCAGCCGCCCGGCCATGGAGAACCACACCGGCACCGCACCGGTAAATGCGAAAAAATAGTGGATATGGTCCAGCACCATGCACACGAGAGCCACCAGTTTCAGCGCAGTGCCCGACAGCCCCCGGCTTGCGGCACCGGCCTGCTGCATTGTATTTTCCATCATCAAAACACTCCTTTTCCGGCGGCGGGGCGCACGGTGCGCCCCGCCCTGCCTTGCTGTGCTTTGATGATACCGCCCATTTGTAAGGAAAGTATCAGGACGGCAAAAAAATGTGCCCGCGCCTGCGCCGCGGCGCGCCGGCGGCCCTTTTCAGCCGCCGGCGCCCGGCAGCCAGGCGCCCCAGGCGTCGGCCAGGGCGTCCACCGCAGGGCCGATCTGCCCCTCGGATAAGCCGGCATAGCCCAGCACGGCCGCCGGCACCGCCGCGTCCGGCGCATCTGCCGGCACCGGGCCCTGGCGGTAGTCCCCCAGGGCGGTGCAGTGCACGCCCCGGGCGGCGGCAGCCTCCACCAGGGCTTTCTCTCCGGGCGCACCGGGCAAAGCCGCCAGCAGGTGCAGCCCCGTGTGGGCGCCGTACACGCGCACCGCGCCGCCCAAACGCCGGTGCAAAGCCTGCACCAGGGCGTCCCGGCGGCGGCGGTAGGCGATGCGCAGCCGCGCCAGGTGCCTGGCAAAGGCACCGCTCTCCATAAAGCGGCACAGCGTCTGCTGCTCCATCCGGCTGACCGGGCAGGAATAGCTGCCGTACATGGCCTGCCAGCGGCCCAGCAGCCCGGCGGGCAGCACCATGTAGGCCACGCGGATGGCCGGCGCCACGCTTTTGGAAAAGGTGCCGATGTAGATTACCCGCCCCGCCTCGTCCAGCCCCTGCAGGCAGGGCAGCGGGCGGCTGTCAAAACGGAACTCGCTGTCGTAATCGTCCTCGATGATCCATCGCTCCGGGGCCGCGGCGGCCCATCGCAGCAGCTCGTACCTGCGGGCGGCCGGCATGGTGACCCCCGTGGGGAACTGGTGGCTGGGCGTCACATAGGCCAGGCGCGCGCCGCTGGCGGCCAGGGCATCGGCGTCCATGCCCTGGCTGTCCACCGGCACAAAGGCCGCCTGTGCCCCGGCATTGGCCAGGATGCGGGCGGTGCGGCTGTATCCGGGATCCTCCACGGCAAAGGTCTCGGCGCGGAACATCTGGGCCAGCAGCCCCGCCAGATATTCGATGCCCGCACCTATCACCACCTGCTCCGGCGTGCACACCGCGCCCCGGTACTCGTGCAGGTGCACGGCAATGGCTGCCCGCAGGTTTTCATCCCCCATACGGGGGCCCGGGTTCAGCAGCGAGGGATCTTGGGCCAGCACGTCCCGCTGGATGCGCCGCCAGGTTTTGAAGGGGAAAAGCCCGGTGTCGATGGTGGAGGTGGCAAAATTGAACCGCCAGCGGGGCGCGGCGGCACGCGGCGGCGCAGGCGGCGGGGCGCGGCGGGCCGGCGCGGCGGGCCGGGCCTCCAGCCGGCACACCACATATCCGCTGCGGGGCCGGGCCTCTACATAGCCCTCTGCCGCCAGCATCCCGTAGGCCGTGTCCACGGTGTTCACGCTCACCCCGGCGTCCGCCGCCAGGCGCCGGCGGCTGGGCAGCTTTTCCCCGGCGGCCAGGCGCCCGGTGCGGATCTCCCGGATAAAATACTCATACAGCTGCCTGTACAGGGCCTGGCCGGCCCGGTCCAGCGCCGGCGCTGCGTTTTCCATGGCTTTTCCCTCCATCTGATACCATAAAGTTTTCAATTTCTGGCTATTTTAATCATGCCAGATCCGGCTATAATGATGATATGACATCCGGGTGAAAAAGTCAACAGAGAACGACAAAGGAGCGATTACAATGACCAAACAACGGGATGCGATCCAGAAGATGGTGGCCACCGGCCTGCTGGCCGCCATGGTGTTCATTTTCAGCGGGGCGCGGGTGCAGCTGGGCGAAGTGGCCGCCGTGCACCTGGGCAACGGCTTCTGTGCCCTGGCCGGGCTGCTGTTCGGGCCCGGCATCGGCGGCCTGGCTTCGGGCCTGGGCAGCATGCTGTATGATTTCACCAACCCCGCCTATATTGCCGAGAGCTGGGTCACCTTCCTGACCAAGTTCTGCCTGGGCTTTGCCGCGGGCTGGGTGGCCCGCCGGGGCGCGCCCACCCTGCGCAGGGATCTGGCCGCCAGCGTGGCCGGCAGCCTGACCTATGTGGTGCTGTACCTGTTCAAATCCCTGGTGCAGATGTGGCTGATTGAAGGCCAGGCCTGGGGCGCCGTGGCCACCCAGCTGGTCACCAAGGGCGTTACCAGCCTGATCAACGCCGCAGCGGCCATTGTCATCGCCACCGCGCTGGCCCAGGCCATCCGGCCGGCGCTGCGCCGGGCTCACCTGCTGCAGGGCTGACGGATGCCCCCACAGGGAAAAGTTGTAAATTTTCCCCAAAGGCGCCCTTTCGACAGAAATTTCACCTCCAGACACTGGTTTTTTGTGCAAAGATGGTGTACAATAGTTCCGTATAGAGGGCGGGACGGGCAATCTATGCCCGTCCCGCTTTTCTGCAATCCACCGATCCGGAGGGATTCCCGATGGAAGAGTTGAAACGACAGCTGCGCAAGGCCCAGCGCAGCCTGGCCCATTTCTGGCAGCGGGTGCGCGCCGGCAGCAAGCTGGACATCGCCATCCTGGTGTGCGCGGCGCTGCTGGCGCTGGTGCTGCTGGCCATCCTGATTTTTTCCCTGGCCGGCCGGCGCAGCCCGGCGGCCGCGTCCGGCGAGACCCTGCAGCAGATGATCGACAGCGCCCCCAGCGCCGTAAGCGCCGTGGAAAGCGGCTACGATAAAACCCAGGGCGAGCTGAACCAAAGCCAGTACGCCGACACCATTTTGCCCGAAACCGAGGACGCCGGCCAGTCCTATATGGACAGCACCCTGTTCGTGGGCGATTCCAACACCGCCCGCATGGTGGCCTTTGGCGAGACCTCCTGGCAGAACAACCTGGGCGTGGTGAGCATGGGCATCCAGCATGTGCTGAGCAGCAACTGTGTCAACCTGCAGGGATACGGCTATGTGGATGTGCCCACCGCCATCCGCCTTTTGCAGCCTCAGCGCATCATCATCTGTTTCGGCACCAACAACGCCTACTCAGACACCGAAACCTTCATCGGCTGGTACCGCCAGGCATTGGAGCTGATCCTCGAAGAATGGCCCTATGCGGACCTGATCATCGCCGCAGTGCCCCCGGTGGCAGCCACCCGCAGCTATCCCGACATCACCATGTCCACCATTGATTCCTTCAACCGCGCCCTGGTGGAGCTGGCCCAGGAGATGGGGCTGAAATTCCTGAACACCAGCGAGGTGCTGAAGGACGAGGACGGCTATGCCGTGGATGGATATATGGAACGGGACGGCATCCATCTGGCGCAGGAGGGCATGGATGTGCTGACGGACTACATCCGCACCCATGCCTATGAGACCGAGGACCGCCGTCCCCAGCCGCTGGACGACATCCCCACCCACTATGAGACGCCGGAGTCCTTCTTCAACCCGCCGGCCCCCTCCTCCTCGTCCTCCGCGTCTTCTTCCGAAAGCACGGCCTGCGCCCACAACTGGGTGGAGTATGCCCGGCTGGACCCCACCTGTACCGAACAAGGCGCCGTGGCATACCGGTGTTCGCTGTGCGGGCAGGAGACCAGCGAGATCCTGCCGGCGCTGGGCCACACCTGGGGCACCACCGACCAGAATACCGGCCTGCGCACCTGCACCGTGTGCGGTGTCAGCGAGACCGACCCCTCCTGGACGGCCCACACCCACACCTGGGGCGCCACCGACCCCAGCACCGGCCTGCGCACCTGCACCGGCTGCGGCGTTACCGAGGCCGACCCCTCCTGGACGGCGCCCCACACCCACACCTGGGGCGCCACCGACCCCAGCACCGGCCTGCGCACCTGCACCGGCTGCGGCGCCACCGCGACCG
>CALXBN010000044.1 GCA_944386555.1 uncultured Ruthenibacterium sp.
AGAAGGCCACGCCGGACGCCTCGCCCTCGCGGTCCATAAACAGGCGGTACATGGTTTTCACAAAGTCCTCGCCGGAGAGGTTCTTGGCGTTCATCTCTTTGCTGAACACAAAGCCGTAGGCGCAGCCTTTGGCGTCCACCGTGCCGTCCTTCAGCCAGCGGCACCAGTCGGCATAGCCCTGCGGGTCCGGGGTGCGGCTCAGGGCGATGCGGTAGCACCGGGTGACGAAGTCCTCCAGCTCCCCGGCGGGCTCGTCGGGATCGGGGGTGGGCTCGGGCTCCGGCTCGGCGGGGGTGGTCACCGTCACGGTGCAGGTGTCCGTCAGGCCCGTCCAGCTGGCGGCGGTGATGACGGCGGTGCCCTCGCCCACGGCGGTGACATTGCCGGCCTGGTCAACAGTGGCCACGGCTTCGTCGGAGCTGGACCAGAACACCACCTTATAGGTGGCGCCGGCGGGCTTTACCGTTGCGGTCAGCTTGTCCGCTTCGCCGGGGGCCAGGGTCAGGGTCTCTTTATCCAGGGCGATGGATGTCTCCCACACCGTGTCGTCCCCCGGCTGCCCGGGGTCGGGATCGGGTTCCGGCTTCGTTTCAGGAACGGCGGACTGCAGTTGGCTGTTTTCATCCAGATCGCCGCTGATCAGCCGTTCATTCGGCTTGTCATCGGGGAAGAAGTGCGCCAGCGCGTATTCATTCCCCTCGATGACCGCTGCGCCGGCGGGCCACTGCGGCTCCGCCAGCAGCGAAACACCCAGCAGCGCGTCTTTGGCCAGATCATCGTTTACAATCACTCTGGTAGAAGGCTCACGGTCCGGACGCGCAGGATTGCCCGCGCACAGGACGATGTTGTTTTGTTGTGACGTCCCGGCGAGCTGATTCCCGGAGACAACCGGCGTGCCGCTGACATAAATGGTACTGTACGGCGCAAAAATGCCGCCGGCTATCTCGCCGGTACACCGGGTGATGGCGCCGCCCGTCAGTGTAAGGGATCCGCCCCCAAGGTAAATTCCGCCGGCAGAGCCGCTGCAATCTTGAATGGTGCCGCCGGACATCACCATGGAACCACCGGCGATCATCACACTGCCACCCATATTAATGTTATCAATAATATCAATATGGTCGATGGCGCCGCCCTTCATCAAGAAAGTTCCTTCCATAACGTTTACAGCGACTGCATCCTGACAATCGCGGATGGCTGCGCCGTCCAGGACCAGCATTCCACCATCAGCCGCAACCGCTGCATTTTGATCGGCCCTGCACAAAGTGCCGCCCTTCAGCGTCGCCACACTGCCTTCATTATAAACGGCGACCAGCATACCTTCATTCAGCCCATCCAGTTTGCCAGTGCCCACACTGTCCGCAATGGTCAGCGAGGCGCCGCCCTGGACAGCAAAAATTGCATTTGGACTCGGATTTTTGGCTGCGGGGCTGATGGTCTGCCCGTTCAGATCCAATGTAATCTCTTTTTCGCCGTTAATGTCGATGAACTCGCTGGTCAGCTGAAACGACCCGGTCAGCCGGATGGTGGTGGGGGCGGCGGCGGCGGCAATCGCCGCCTGCAATTCCGCCTCGGTGGAAGCCGTGGCTTCGCCGCCCGCTTCTTTGCCGATTTCTGCCGCTTCCGGCGCCGCTTCGGCGGCCGGCGGGGCCGTTTCCGCCGGGGCGGCCTCCAGCGCCGCCGGGGCCAGGGGCACGGCATCGGCCAGGGCCGGGGCCGCCAGGGTGAAGGCCATGCACAGGGCAAGGCACACGGACCACACTTTTCTCATAAAATTTCCTCCTTTGCCTATTGCCAGCCCCCGGGACGGGGCATGGTTCCTTGCAGCAAGGTACGCCAAGCGGGCCCCCGCCGGGGGCCTGCCTGTGCGCGTTCCCTTGCGCAAGGCAGCAAAAAAGCGCTGTGCCGGAAAATGCTTCCCAACACAGCGCCGGAGGTGCAAAAACAAACCCTGCCGCCCCCGCAGAGGTATGTAAAAGGATAGGTACGGCGAAAAAGCCCGCCTTGCCTGCCGGGGGAAAAAAGGGTATAATATTCCTGCATTCGCAGCAGTAGCTGTTGTTGGAAGGTCCGTTCTTCCGACAGGGCGGCGGGGAGCTGGTACCTCCCCGCTGCCTGTTTGCACTTTTTTGTGCCTTGACGGTTCTATTATAGGCCATCACAGCGAAAAAAGCAACAAAAACTTTCACAAAGCCGCCGGCCCCGGCCGGAACACCCTTCCCGCCGGCCGGCCGCGCGGGCCCTTTTGCCCGTTATACCCGAACCACGCCCCCCGCGCCCAAACGCCCCGCAGCGCGGGGGCGGGCTTTCCCGGCACGGCAAAAAAACGGCCCCTGTCCTGTGACAGGGGCCGTTTTCAGCGGCCGCGGCCGCCTTTATCCATGCTTACCAGCGGCCGCCGAAGGGATTCCAATCCTCCTGGGGCAGCGTCCGGGATTCACTGGCGGATGCCGCGGTGCTCTCGGCATTCTGCGTGGTGGTGAGAGCTGCATCCTGCAGGGTGACGGTGACAGAGAGCAGCTGGCGGTCGCGCTGCACCTGTACTTCGATCTGGTCGCCCACCTCGTGGTCCTGCAGCAGGCCGGTCACCTCGCTGGTGGAGGTGACGGCCGTGCCGTCAATGGATACCAGCAGGTCTCCGGGCTGCAGGCCGGCCTGGTCGGCCGCGCCGCCCTCGGTCACTTCCGCGATATACACGCCCAGCTGGCTGACGCCGTACTGCATGGCGGTGGACAGATCGCCGATCTCAATGACGCTGACCCCCATCGCCGGGCGGCCGGCCACATAGCCGTTGGTCATCAGGCTCTGGGCCACTTCCATGGCATCGTTGATGGGAATGGCAAAACCGATGCCCTCCACATCATCACCGCCGGACTTGGCGTTGACGATGCCGATCAGTTCGCCTTTGGCGTTGAACAGGCCGCCGCCGGAGTTGCCGGGGCTGACGGCCGCATCCATCTGCAGCAGGGTCATCGTCTGGTTTTCAATGGTTACCTCGCGGTTCAGCGCCGAGATGATGCCGTCGGTGACGGTGCCGCCCAGCGTGCCCAGCGGGTTGCCTACCGCCAGCACGAACTCGCCCACGGCCAGCTGGTCGGAATCGCCGATGGCGGCGGGGGTCAGCCCGGTGGCGTCGATCTTCAGCACGGCGATATCGCTCTGCTCATCGGCGCCCACCACAGTGGCGGTGTAGCTCTGGCGGTCCTGGGTGGTGACGGTGACATTGCTGGCACCCTCCACCACATGATTGTTGGTGATGATGTAGCCGTCCTCACTGATGATAACGCCGCTGCCGGCGCCGGACTCCACATACTGGCCAAAGAAGGGGTTCATGGTGGCGATCTCGGTGGTCACTTCCACAACGCTGGGGCCCACCATGCTGGCGATCTGCGTGGTGGTCAGGGCGCCCGCCTCTGTGGCCGGCGCAGGGGTTGTTGTGGTACCGGTGGCCTGGCTGGAAGACGTGTCGGAACTGGCCGACGCCAGGGCCGCGCTGTTCGCCGCCAGGGTGCCCAGATAGCCGCCGCCGAAACCGGCGCCCACGCACACGGCCAGGGCCAGCGCCGCCGCACCCACACGCTTGGGCCATTTGCGGGGCGCCTTGGGCGCCTTAGGGGGTTTGGGCGGCTGGCCGCCGTACTGGTAGCTGCCGTGCGTAAAGCCGTCGTAACCGCCGGAAGCACCGCCGGACGCGGGCGAACCGTAGCCACCCTGCCCATAGCCGCCGGAAGTGCCATAGCCGCCCGACGCACCGGACGGCGCATGGGCGCCATAGCTGCCGGAGCTTACCCCATAACTGCCGGAACCGGCTCCGTAGCTGCCGCCGGTGTAGCCGGCGCCGCCGGCAGGCTGCTGAGATGCGCCTTGGCTTTCGGATGTGCCTGCGCCCGTCTGAACCGGGGCCGCGGGCTGGGCCGGCTGGCTGCTCTGGCCCGCCGGGGCGGAGCCTCCGTCCCGGCTGTCCTGATTGTCCTGATTGCTTTGATTGTTCTGGCCGCTCTGGCCGCCGTACAAATTGCTGTAATCATATTCCCAGTTGCTCATAAAGCGTCTCTCCTTTTTGCCGGGATCCAATCCTTCTTCAAAACAGGGGCACCGCCTTGCGGGGGCCTGCTGCTGTTTCTGATTGTAAGTATACGGGATAATTGTGAAAAAAGTATCCGTCGGATGTGAAAAGGGGGTGAAACAGTGCAGTTGCCCCTGTGCCCGCGCCGAGCGCGGCGGCTTTCGGCCGGGATGCAGGCACGCAAACGGCCGCAGCCGGCCCCGCACGGCGCCTACCTTTTGCGGATGCACAGGGCCGCAGGTGGATGGCCGGGCTGGCCTTCGAACAGGAAGCGGCGCACCCAAAAGCCCTCGGCGGGCAGAGCGTCGGCCCAGGCCAGAACGGCGGCGCGCTCGGCACCGCCCTGGGGCGGCCCCCAGTAGGCGCACACCGTGAGGAACCCCCCGCTGCGCAGCGCTGCCGCCGCAGCGTCCAGGGCCGGCAGCGTGGTGTCCGGGCGGGTATATACGCCGTGAGCCGCACCCGGCAGATATCCCAGGTTGAACACCACGGCGTCGGCGCTGCCGGGTGCAGCCCAGGCAGCGAGGCCCGCGTGGGAAGCCAGCACGGCGCGGCCCGTGCCGGACAGGCCCGCGGCAGCCAGGCGGGCGTTGGTGGCCGCCACTGCCCGGGGCTGGATGTCCATGGCCAGCACCCGGCCAGAAGGGCCCACCAGCCGGCACAGCAGCAGGGTGTCGTGGCCGTTGCCGGCGGTGGCGTCCACGGCAAAAGCCCCGGGGTGCAGATGCGCCCGCCAGAATGCGTGCACCACGGCCAGCGCACTGCTGCCGGTATGCCGGGGCACCGGGGCCTTGTGCCATACGCCGGCAGCGTCCGGCGCAAAGCCCCGCCGGGCCAGAAAAGCCCGGGCGGCATCGTCCGCGGGAGGCGCGGCCGTCAGGGCATCGGCCGGGCCCAGGCCCGCGGCCCGCAGTACCTGCCGGTAAAACCAGGCGCCGTACCCCCTGCCGCGCCAGCGGGCATCGACCTCAAAGCACAAAAAACGGCCGCCGCACAGCTGCGCGCGGCCGATGAAGGCTGCTTCTTTCTGCAGGGCCCAGGCGCCGGGGGCCGTACACACCAGGCGCATGGCGCTCAGAATGTGACGGTGTGGCCCGTAAAGCCGTAGATGGCCAGAGCCAAAATGCCGATGTACAGCAGCGCCACGGGCAGCCCCCGGAAAGCGGCAGGCACCCGCTGGCTGTCCAGCTTGCGCTGGCCCTCCAGCACCACCTGAACGGCCAGCACATAGCCCACACCGCTGCCCAGGGCAAAGCCCATGGTTTGGCCGAAGGTAAAATGCTGGGTGGCGCTGATAAGCATGGTGCCCAGTACGCAGGTGTTGAACGTAGCCATAGGCAGCGCGCCCACCAGGGCGCGGGCCCCTTCCACACGGCGGGCCAGTACAATAACCCCCAGCACCAGGAAAAACGCCACGGCCGCGCAGGCCAGCATGGCCAGCGGGCGCACATAAGTGCGGTAGGGGAAGCTTTTCAGCCAATCGTTGGCCAGATAACCCAGGGGCGCGGCAATGAGCTGGATACAGCACAGCAGAAGCCCGAAGGACCAGGGATCGGTGCCGTCACCCACGATCTTGACCAGGCGCGACACGCCCAGCGCCCGGGTGAACACCGCATTCTGGGCAAAAACGGCCATCACCGCATACAGGAAAAACTGGGCCAGGGCCCGCACCAGTTCCGTCATACGTCCGCCCCCTGTCTCATCTGTGCTTTCACCGCGCCGGCCACACCGCGCCAGACGGCGATGATCAGCGCCAGAAGGATAAAACCGCCGCTGGGCAGCTGGGCAATGGGCAGCGGGCTGAAGGGCAGCAGCACGTGGCCCATCAGCGCGCCGGAACCCAGCAGCTCGCGCACGGCGGCGCACACCAACATCGCCAGGATGTACCCCAGCGAGGTGATCAGCCCTTTGCGCAGGGCAGTTTTGAGCCGTTCGCGCTGGGGGCGTTCATACCGCTTGAGCACGATGGGGTCCGCCACCAGCAGCGGCAGATAGATGCCCAGCAGCGCCAGGTCCGCTGAAGTGAACAGGCGGTTCAGCACGTACCAGTCACCCATCCATACCACGCAGGCGCACAGCGCATAGGTGAGGCCCCGGAAACGGAACAGCGGGAACCGGGTGAGCGCCGCCGCCAGCACACGGGTGGGCGTGAGCAGCAGAAACAGCGCCACGGACAGGATGACGGCGTTTTCCAGGTTGGTGGCCGCCACTACCAGAGGCGCCAGGCCCAGGCCCTGCATCACCACGGGATTGTTCAGGAACAGGCGGTCGCGCTTGACGCGCTTGGCCAGGTCGGCCGGCATGGCGGCCAGATTGGTATCTCGGCTGTCCAAAGCTCAGGCCTCCTCTCGGTTCAGGCGGCGGGTGCGGGGCGCAAGGGCGCGGTCCAGATAGCCGGACAGCGCGTTCACGCACAGCACCGCAAAGCACACGCCCACGTCATAGCTGCCGTAGTAGCGGAACATCATGGTCATCAGCCCCATCAGCACCCCGTAAGCCAGCTGGGCCCGGCCGTTTTTGGGGCGGGTGCATGGCTCGTTCACCAGAAATACCGCCGCAAACAGCACGCCGCCGGTGAGCAATTCGTACTTCACTGACTGATAGCGCAGATACGCCTGTTCGGCCAGCGGCATGGAAAAGCTGACGTCCCCGATGCGCGGAAACACCAGAGCGATAAAAAAGCAGGTGAGCAGGAAACCTGCCGGAATGGTGAGCTGGATATCCCGGCGCATCCACAGATACATGGCCACCGCCACCAGCACAATGGCGCTGGTGGCGCCCATGGAGCCGGCGTAATTGCCCAGGATCAGGCTGAGCATGCGCACATTGGGCATGCCGCCGGCCCGCAGGGAGTGGCCGGCGCTGTCGGTCATCACCGCAGCGGAGGTATCCCACACGCCGATGGTGGTGTAAGGCACCGGATAGCGGAACACCTTTTCCGGCCAGCCGGCGGCAGCGGCGCAGTAACCCAGGGCCGCCGGATTGAACGGATAGGCCCCCCAGCCGCCGAAAGCCGCCTTGCCCACCAACACAATGATGGCTGTAGCCGCCACAATAATATAATAATCAATGGTGGCGGGCATCAGCATGGTCATCAGCAGCGCGGCGGGCATACTGGAGTTCTCCGTACGGTCCCGCTGGGTGCCCCGCAGCCAGGCCACCAGGTAGTCGCACACGGTGGCCGTCACTGCCGCCACGGCGCACAGCACCGCCGGGCGCGGGCCATACAGATAACAGGCCATCACCAGCAGCGGCAGCATCATAAACAGGATATCCCGGTTCGCCTCCTGGGCGCTCAGGGTTTTCAGGTACAGTTTTCCTTCGTTCATTGCGTCCCTCTCCATGGCCCCGGCACGGGGCCCGCTGTGCCGGGCGCGCCCGGCGGGATGTATTCAGCCTCCGCAGGCATTGCGCAGGGCCGCCAGGGCCCCGGCAGGCTTTTCAGCGCGGAACACCGCGCTGCCCGCCACCAGAACGTCGGCGCCTGCGGCGGCGCACAGGGCGGCGGTTTCAGGGTTGATGCCCCCGTCCACCTCCAGCAGCAGGTCTTTTCGGCCGGCTGCATCGGCGGCGGCACGCAGGGTGCGCAGTTTGTCCAGGGCATCGGGCCGGAATGCCTGTCCGCCGAAGCCGGGTTCCACACTCATCACCAGAACCATGTCCAGCTGCGCCAGATAGGGCAGCACCGCCTGGGGCGGGGTGGCCGGTTTGATGGCCACAGCAGTGCGGCACCCGGCGGCCCGGGTGGCCGCGATCGTGGCGGCCGCAGGACTGTCTGCTTCCAGATGGAATCCGGTAGGGGACGCAC
>CALXBN010000045.1 GCA_944386555.1 uncultured Ruthenibacterium sp.
TACAACCACGAGCGCATCCAAAGCAAAACAGGAGTAGCGCCGCTGACGCTGCGCCACTCCTGCTAAAACTGAATATTCCTACACCCGGGGCTCTTTTTGTGCTGTCTGCACAATCTGGGGCGGTTCAAAAGGCGCCGCACCAAGGGCTTTTTTGCCTGTTTACCGCGCGGGCGGGCTCTGGCGCGGCTCTATGCAAACCATATATTCCGCCGCCTGCCCCGGGGGAACCGGCAAAATGCACGGCCGGTGTTTGAGCTGGTCATCCCCCTGCTGCTGCGACGGAAGGCCCTGCCAGGGTTCAATGCAGACAAAGTTTCCGCCGTTGGCGGGATTCCACACCACCAGTGTGGGGAAACCGCCGCACGTTACGCGCACGGCCGCGCCGCTTCCCGGAACGTGCAGCTCCACCCAATCAGAGGTGAACCCCTGCAGCACCAGACAGCCCCAGCGCTGAAACAGCTGTACAGACAGCGGCAGCTCCTCCACGCCTTCTCCGAACGCCACGCGCTGTGCAAGCAGGCCCTGCTCCAGCCGCCAGTTCCACAGCAATTCTGGCTTTGCAAATCGAAGGCGGCACTGGTCCAGCCCGCCGCCCAAAGGCTGCAGCGAAAGGCCCAGATGCTCTCCCATAGAGCAATACAGGGTTTCTTCGCCGCAGTTTTCGGCCCGCCGCACAATGGAGATCCCCCTGGGCGTCAGTTTGAACGTGCAGTAAAACGCAAAGGCAAACGGATAACACTGCCTGGTTTGGGCACTGTCGCGCAGGACAAGCACCACTTCGCTTTCCGTGCAGCGCTCCACTGTAAACGTGCTCTCTTTGGCAAACCCGTGGGGCGGCAATTGATACGATTTACCCTTGTGCGTATATTGGCCTGCGCGCAGCTTCCCCGTGATGGGAAACAGCGTCGGCGCATGGCCCGGCCAATAGGCGGCGTCTGCCTGCCAGATCCATTCGCTTTTGTCCGCGCGCCGCAGCAGGGAGCACAGTTCTGCGCCCTTCGGATCGATCTGCGCGCTGAACCAATCGTTCTGCAATTGGATCATTTCAGTTGATCCCTCCTTGTTTGAAAATCTGCGTTTATATCGTGCCGGTATTGTAGCACGCCCGCTTTTTTTCTGTCAATTTGGCACCTTGCACAGAAACTCCTTCCGTTTTTTCCGCACAGATCACAAAAATCGGAAGATTTTGCTAATCCGCTGTAAGATTCCGCCAGCTTTGCCTGCAGGGCGGATACAAACCTTGCAATCGCGCTATTATTCCGGTAAATCCCGGCACATCTGCAGCCCCCCTCCCGGTATAATAAAGCTGCAAAAGGCGGCCCGGGGCCGCCGGAAACGGTTTGACGATGCCATATCACAAAGGAGGAGTTGCTTATGAAAATCGGGTTCATCGGTTTGGGCCGGATGGGCCGCGGCGTGTGTGACAATCTGATCAAACACGGCCATGACATGGCCGTGTTTGATATCAGCCCCCAGGCGATGGAGCATTTCCGCGGGCGCGCAGCGCTGTGCGCCGCCCCGACGGAAGTATTTACCCGCAGTGAAGTCACGCTGCTGTCGCTGCCTTCTTCCATCCAGGTCGAGCAGATGTGTGAAGGATTCTTCGCCTGCGGGGCCGCGGGCAAATTGGTCATCGATCTGTCCACCAGCTACCCGCTTTCCACCAAAAAGCTGCACGCACGGTTCAAGCAGCTGGGCGGCGCGCTGCTGGACGCACCGCTGATGGGCAACCCTGAAACGGCGGCCGACGGCACATTGACCGTTACGGTCGGCGGCGACAAGGAAGTATTCGACCGGGCGGCCCCTGTCTTTGCGGCATTTACCAGCAGCGCTGACTATATTGGCGAGGCCGGCAGCGGCCACCTGGTCAAGCTGGCGTTGAACTTTACCGGGCTGATGTATGCCGTCACCTACTCGCAAATGTTCCCCCTGATGGAAAAACTGGGCCTTGACACCCAGAAACTGTTCCAGATCATCTGCGGGCAAAAGACCAATTGCGGGGTATTCCAATTCTACGGCCAGAAAGTGCGCGACCGGGACTATCGCCTGGATTTCGCGCTGCAGTTCGGCCTCAAGGACCTGGGATATGTCAAGCGCCTGTACGAGGACCTGAACTGCCCTGCCTTCGCACTGGACGGTGCGCTGGACCTACTGCGCACCGGTATGAAGGACGGCCGCGGCGGGCATGATTTTTCCGAGGCCGCCGCCGTTATGCGGGACTATTTGGGGCTTTGAACGCAACCTGGCCATTGCAGGCCATATAAAAGGAGGGGTTTCCGTGACTCGACTGAAACGTTTGACCGCATTGCTTCTGGCTGCAGTGATGCTTCTCACCTGCACATCCTGCAGTGATGCAAGCCCCGGCAGCGGCACCGCCGCCGGGGAAACGGCCGCCGACCGGCTGGCCCAGCAGACAGAGCTGAACGTGATGCTGGTGGCCGGCAATTTCGGCGAATCCATGCAGAATATCTATTCCGATTACGAGGAGGAGTTCGGCGTTCAGATCAACTACACCGTACTGGGCGTAGATACCTACTTTCAGAAAATGCTGGTGGAAATGTCCTCCGGCTCAGACGCCTACGACGTCATCTATCTGATGAGCCCGCAGTTCATCCAGTACGCCTCCAACGGATGGCTGTACCCGCTGGATGATTTTATCGCCGACAAAACCATCACCGACGACGCGCTGCTGGATCTGAACGGGCTGATGGAATCCTCGGTGGAAGCGCAGCGGTATGACGGCAAGCTGTATGGCATCCCCGTATGTTCGCTGACCACTCTGCTGTATTACCGCAAGGACCTGTTCGAAGCCGCCGGCCTGGACCCTGAGCGCCCGCCCGAGACCTGGGAAGAGCTGCGCGAATACGCCCAGCTGCTGCACAAGGACGGCATTGCCGGGATCGGCATGCGCGGCGCCCGCAGCGCCGGCGGTTCGGAGGGACTGATTTGGGAATGGCCCATGGTGATGTACGCAATGGGCGGAGATTTTGTGGCCGATTTCCCCACGGACATGACGCCCACGCTGAACACGCCGGAAGTCATTGAATCCGTGGATTATTACGCCGATCTGCTGCAGAATTATTCCATCAAAGGCGCTACGACCTGCAATTATGAAGACATTACCGTCGCCGTCCAGCAGGGGGACCTGGCCATGTGGATCGACGGCGCCGCCATGGTGAAAAATTACATTGATCCTGAAAATTCCGAAACGCGTGAAGAAGACGTGGGCTTTGCCGCAGTGCCGGCCGGCCCCGCCGGCCGCAAGGCGCCGCTGAACGTGCATTCGCTGCACATTCCCGCCAACGCCAAAAACAAAGAGCGCGCCTGGCATTTCATCCAGTGGGCCAACTCCGAGGAAACCCTGGTGCGCCTGGGCACCGAAGGGAACCTGGTCACCGTTGCACGCAGCTCCGTGTACGACGACCCGACCTTCATTTCCCAGAACAACATCGGGGACGGTGCATGGCTGCAGGCCATGAACGACAGCCTGGCCAACTACGCCATGCCGCAGTACCGCCCGCTGAACGCAGAGTGGCCGGAGGTCGCCGACATTGTCAGCGGATATATCTCCGATGTGTTCACCGGGGCCATCACTTCCCAGGAGGCCATGGAAATGGCCAACGAAGAGGTGGCCCAGGTATACCGGGACGCCGGCTATATCTCATAAGTGATCGGATATTTTCCGGCCGGCTCTCCCAAAAGCGCAGAAAAGCCCTCCGCAAGGAGGGCTTTTGCATTGTGCCGGGCGTTCAGCCGGCGGCCTCGGCGATGCAGCGCAGGGCATTCAGGCTGCGGGGATAGCCGATATAAGGCAGGCACTGGCTGACCACTTTTGTGAGGAAAGCGGCGTCATTTCCCAGGTTCATATTGCCTTTGGCGTGGCTGGTCAGCTGGGGTTCGCAGCCGCCCTGGGCCATCAGGAAGCAGAAGGTGATCATCTCCCGCTGGGCCAGCGTCAGGCCGGTGCGGGTGTAATAGTCGCCGAAGCAGTTGGCCGCCAGCCAGCGGTTTACATGGCCGTTCTTCCAGGCATCCTGCATCCGGGGGCCAAAAATTTCAGCCTGGGCCGCGGCGCCTTTTTCCAGGCGGTTTTCCATGGTGGTGGTCTCCTGGCCGGGCAGGGGCAGGGCCACGCCCCGCTGCTGCAGAATCTCGTTCAGTGCGTCCAGGAAAGCCAGCGCCCGGCCCAGGCCCAGGTAGTCCACCGCCTGGTAGGCGCACTCCTTGGCCATCACCGGCGTCAGGCCCTCGTCCAAGGCCCGGGGCAGCACTTTGCGAAAGGTGTCCAGCCCCTGGCAGCCCATCAGCGCCGCCGCAACGGCCAGCCAGCGGGTGGGCCCGTCCAGCTGCTGGCCGGGCTCGTTCACTACTTCTTCAAAAGTAAAATGTTCCATGCGCCGGGCAAACTCCGGGTCCGTGCGGCGATAGTTGGTCATGTCATCCATAAAGCAAAACCTCCCTGCCCGGCGGCTTCACCGGCAGGCCGGCGGGCCGATCCAACGGCAGTTTCATATTTTTTACATGCGCGGCCGGCTTCACCGCCGGATGTCCGCAAGGGCCGGCGGGTTCTGGGCCATTACGCCCACCAGCTTGTGGGGCACATAGGGCTCCTCCAGCCAGGCGCATTCCTCCTGCGTCAGGGCCAGGTCCACGGCCCTGGCGGCGCCCTCGATGTGGTGCATTTTGGTGGCGCCCACCACCGGGGCGTCCACCTTCGTCAACAGCCATGCCAGGCTGATTTCCGTCATGGTCACGCCGCGCTTTTCGGCCAGCCGGGCCACCCTGTCGATGATCTCCCCGTCCTGGGCGGCGGTGGCGTCGTACTTGAACCTGGCATAGCTGTCCTCCTCCAGGCGTTTGGAGCTTTCGCCTGGATGCTTGGACAGCCGGCCGCCGGCCAGGGCGCTGTAGGGCGTCATGGCGATGTTGTCCTCCGCGCACAGGCGGGCCATCTCCCGCTCCTCCTCCCGGAAGATCAGATTGTAATGGCCCTGCACGGAGACAAACTGCGCCAACCCCTCCTGCCCGGCCAGCGCGTTGGCCTTGGCCAGCTGGTAAGCAAAGCAGTTTGAGATGCCGATGTACCGCACCTTGCCCGCCTGCACGGCGTCGTTCAGCCCCAGCAGGATATCCTCCAGGGGGGTTCGGTAGTCCCACATGTGGTAGATATATAAATCCACATAGTCCATACCCAGGTTATGCAGGCTGGCGTCGATCATATTTTGCACATGCTGGCGGCCGGAGATGCCGGCGGCGATCTCCTCATCCGTGCGGGGCAGGAATTTGGTGGCGACGACCACATCTTCCCGGCGGGCAAAATCCCGCAGGGCCCGGCCCAGGAACCGCTCACTGGTGCCGCTTTGGTAGGCGATGGCGGTATCGAAGAAGTTGACGCCCAGCTCCAGCCCCCGGCGGATGATCTGCCGGCTGTGTTCCTCATCCAGCGTCCAGCTGTGCTGGCCGTGGGCCGCGTCGCCAAAACCCATGCAGCCCATACAGATGCGGCTGACAGTCAGCCGGGAATTGCCCAGCTTGCTATACTGCATCCCCGTGCCCTCCTTACTCCAGCGCTCCGTAGGCGGCGTCATCCACCGGCTCCAGCCACTCGTTGGCCGTTTCGGTGCCGGGCACCGCAAAGGCGATGTGGGCAAACCAGCTGTCCTTCTTGGCGCCGTGCCAGTGTTTGACATTGGCGGGAATGGTGATGACCATGCCCGGTTCCAGGCTGACGGGGGCCTTGCCCTCCTCCTGATACCAGCCCTCGCCGGCGGTACAGATCAGGATCTGTCCGCCGCCGGTTTTCGCCCGATGGATGTGCCAGTTGTTGCGGCAGCCGGGCTCAAACGTGACGTTGGACAGGGCCAGCGGGCACTGCCCGGGCTGGGTGAGCGGGTTCAAGTAAGACGTGCCGATGAAATACCGGGCGAAAGCCGCGTTCTCCTGTCCCTGTCCAAAAACATTGACGCGGTTGAATTCTGTTTGATCGGTGATGCGCATGGCAAGCCATCCTTTCTGCACAAATGTAAACGGCCGGCCCCGCAAGGGGGCTCCGTCCTTTATCAGTATACTGTTCCACATCATTTATTTCAAATACGTATATGTAATTCCATATCATAGTTTTTTCCTATGCAAAACCGGTGGACAAACCCGATCCGGCGGCGTACAATAGCACCAAAGGCACAAGGAGGTATGTGCATGAAGGCAGTTGTCTTATATTTCAGCCATGGCGGCAATACACGCGCCGCCGCCCGGCGCATCGCCGATATCGTCGGCGCGCGCCAGTTCGAAGCCGTTCCGGCCCAGGCTTATCCCGCTGATTACAAACAGCTGGTGGCCCGGGTGCTGGCGCAGGTGAAGGCCGGCGAACATCCGCCCCTGATTCAGATGCCCGACCTGGCGGACTGCGACGTTCTCTTTGCCGGCAGCCCCAACTGGTGCGGCGCCATTGCCCCGCCCCTGGCCACCGCCCTGTCCGGGGCCGACCTTTCCGGAAAAACCGTGGCGCCTTTCTTTACCCATGGGGGCGGCGGCACCGGCAACATGCTGCAGAGCCTGCAGGCCGTGTGCCCTGGCGCCCGGATCCTGCCGGCCCTTTCGCTGAAAGGCAGCGGCACCGACGGAGAAGTGACGGCCTGGCTGCAGGAGCTGGGCCTGCAGTAAACCTTCCGCTGCGAGCGCAGGCCTTTCCCCTGCACGGGGGCTGCCGCCGGTGCAGGCAGCAAAGCGGCCCGGGGCATTCCCCGGGCCGCTTTGCGCATGACTTTCCGGAAAGCAGCGTCCGTGCACGGAACAGTGTACTTTCCGGCCGCGGCGGGGCCCCGGGGCAAGGGCAGGCCGGCACCTGCCGGGCCCGAAAGCACAGCCGGCGGCGCCGCGTGCAAAGCAGGCGGCATCGTGCCCCGCCCGCCTATGCACGGCTGTCCGGCCCGGCGTCCGGGAACACGAAAAGCACCTCGATGGGCGCCCCCACCACCCGGGAGATATCCACCGCCAGTTTCAAAGAGGGGTTGTACTGGGCCTTTTCCAGGCGCATGATCGTCTCTCGCCGCACTCCCACTTGCTGGGCCAGCTGTTCCTGGGTCAGTCCTTTCAGCAGCCGGAATGTGCGCAAATTGCATACAAATTCTCCCACAGCTCACACCCCGCCGCCTTCATCATCCTCTGCGGGCAGGGCGTCATCGTGGTCGTACCGGTACAGCAGGTATTCCTGCAGGAAAATCACCAGGCCCAGCGTCAGGGACAGCACGCACAGCAGGGCGATCAGCGTATATTCCAGGTTGCCCCCCAGCGCGCCGCGCCCCAGCACGGCCACCGTCACCAGCAGGATGCCGAACCCCGTCCGGTAAGCCGCCAGCTGGGCACGGCGTGCGTTTTCCCGAAACCGTTCATCCATGAAGGTACCGGACATTTTGCCCTCGAAGAAGAAGCCGAAAAAGCCAAAAAACAGGAAAAAGCAAAAAGGGAATACCTCGCCGGCCTGCGCATACGTCCAGAAGCCGCCCAGGCCCAGAAACCCCAGCAGGCCCAGAAACCCCAGCCTGGGCGAGAGCGTGCGCGTGCGCCCGGCAGCCGCAGCGCGCCGGTTGCGGCGCAGCAGCTGCCAGAAAGCCGAACCTGCCACCCACAGCACATATGCCGCCAGCAGCGGGATGGCGATGAGCATGGGCAGGTCCTGCCAGCGGAAAACATAGGCGGAAAAATCCATGGGCGCCACCAGACGGCTGTCGTTGAACAATACGGAATAAATGGTGGCCCCGGCAGCCAGCACCGCACAGGCGGCGCCCAGCACCAGCTTGCAGCGCAGGGAATGAACTCGCATTTGAATGCCTCCAACAAATGATATATTTGTCACATAACGAGATAAATATATCACTTCATCGGACAGCTGTCAATCCCCTTCCCGGGGTGGCCCGACGGGAGGCAAAATTTCTTGCACAAGGGTATTTGCCTGTGCTATACTTAAATTAAATCAGCGCCGGACACCGCTGCAGACAGGCCCCGATACCGGCCCACAGAAAGGAAGATGCCAGATGGCCCAGCATGTACTTGATGAAGCGAAACGCTGCCTTAACTGCAAAGTTCCCCAATGCCAGAAGGGCTGCCCCATCCACACGCCCATCCCACAGGTAATCCAGCTGATGCTGAACGGCCATCTGGACGAGGCCGGGCGGATGCTGTTTATGAACAACCCGCTGACCACTGTGTGCAGCCTGGTGTGCAACCACGAAAACCAGTGCGAGGGCCACTGCGTCCTGGGACGCAAGGGTGCGCCGGTGCACTTTTCCACCATTGAAAACTATATCTCCAGCACCTATTCCACCAAAATGGTCAAAGGGCCTGCGCCCTCCAACGGCATCCGGGTAGCCATCATCGGCTCGGGGCCCGCAGGCCTCACCATTGCCGTCATCCTGGCGCGCAAAGGCTACCAGGTGACCATCTTCGAGGGCAAGGACAAAATTGGCGGCGTGCTGCGCTACGGCATCCCCGAATTCCGCCTGCCCAAAAGCGTATTGGACGATTTCGAGTACCGCCATCTGCAGCTGAAGGATATCAAGGTGCGGCCCAACTGCACCATCGGCGGGGCCATCGGCATCGATGACCTGTTCCGGGACGGCTACAAAGCCATTTTTATCGGAACCGGCGTGTGGCAGCCCAACACCCTGCACATCAAAGGCGAAACCCTGGGCCATGTGCATTTCGGCATCAACTACCTGAACAATCCCGACAGCTATCACCTGGGCGAGCGGGTGATCGTCATCGGCGCGGGCAACGCCGCCATGGACGTAGCCCGCACGGCCCTGCGCAAAGGCGTGCGCTGGCTGCAGTGCTTCAGCCGTGAGGGTACGGTAGCCGCCAGCCAGCACGAGTTCCAGTATGCCCAGCTGGAAGGGGTGGAGTTTTTCTACAACAAAGCCCCGGTGGAGATCAAGGACGAGGGGGTCATCTTCGCCGACACCCGCCAGAACGAGGAGGGCCACATTGAGACGATCCCCGGCACCGAACAGCTGTACCCTGCCGATAGCGTGATCATCTCCATCAGCCAGGGCCCGCGCAACCGCATCGTCAGCACCACCAAGGGCATCGAGACCACCAACCGCGGCCTGATCGAGACCGATGAGAGCGGCCACACCACCCGCCCGGGGATCTTCGCCTCCGGCGACGTGGTGAGCGGCGCGCGCACGGTGGTGGAGGCAGTGGCCCACGCCAAGGACGTGGCCGAAGCCATGGACCAGTACATGCAGAGCCTGCCCAAGGACGCCTGAGGCGCCGGCAGCAGAAAAGAGGGATTTTTCATGATTCTGGCGCTGATGCTGCGCCCGCAGGTGCAGGAGCAGATGGCTCCGTTCGACCACTGGTTTTATATGACCGACCACTACCAGCGCATTTTCGATGGCTTGGGCATTGCCCTGGCGCCCATTTACAGCGCCGTACAGCTGGAGGCCCTGGCCAGTGTATGCGACGGGCTGATCGTCCCGGGCAATGTCCATGACATCCCGCCCCGCTATTACGGCCAGCAGCCTCTGGCGGGCCTGCGCTACGATTTTGACGACTTTGCCCTTGACCGCCGGGCCATCCTGGCCTTCGCCGGCCAGGGCAAGCCCGTGCTGGGCATCTGCTCCGGGCTGCAGGCCATCAACGTGGCCTTCGGCGGCAGCCTGCACCAGCGCATTGCCGGGCACTTTTGCATGGACGGCGCCGCCCACAGCATCGATGTGGCCCCGGGCAGCTTCGCCGCCCGGGCCTGCGGCCTGGGGGAAGCAGGCGGCCGCCTGGCGGTGAACACTTTCCACAACCAGGCTGCCGACCGCGTTGCCGACGGTTTCACCGTGACGGCCCGGGCCGCCGACGGCACCGTGGAGGCCATCGAGCGCGGCAGCCTGATCGGCGTACAATGGCATCCCGAGGCCTGCATGGACACGGCTCTGTTCCGCCAGTTCGCCGCGCTGGCCGGCCGCCCCTGAACGTCCGGCCTGTGTTTTCTTTCACTGCGCACTCCGTCCGCAAGGGCCGGTGCCCCGCATCACGCGGGCACCGGCCCCTTTTTGCTTTGCACACAGCCGCTGCCAGCCGTAAATTCTTCGGTTCTGCAGTAAGATATTGCTATTCTTCTGCGCCCGGGCCCGGATCCAGGAAAATTTTCATACGAAAGAAGAAGACAGCGCCACACGATTCAAGGCGCTTTTTTTATACTGAAGATGAAAGAAGGTACACGCTGCCTGTGCCAAAAATATTGAAAGGAGAATGACTATGGGAACCCCTGCCTTTTTCCATCGGCCCGGGGCGAATGGCCGCCGGGGCACCCGGAGCGTTACCCTGCAGATGGAGCGCCAGCGGTTGCAGGTCGCCTTCCTGCTTCCGTTGTTCCTGGCGCTTCTTGTGCTGGTGCTGGTGCCCATGCTCAGCCTGTTCGGCCTGTCCTTCACCAACTACAAGCTCAACTCCAGCCAGATCCGTTTCACCGGGCTGCAGAACTACCTGGACCTGTTCCGGGATAAAGATTTCCTGAACGCTGCCGGGAATACGGTGTTCATGGTGTTTTGGAGCGTCCTGCTGCAGATGGTGCTGGGCGTTGCCGCGGCGCTGGCCATCCAGCGGATGCGCCGGCTGCGCGGCATTGTCCAGGCGCTGATTGTCCTGCCGATGGTGATCCCGCCGGTGGTGGCGGGGCTCATCTGGCGCATTTTGCTGATCCCCCGTTACGGCGGCATTCACGCTTTGCTGTCGGGGCTGGGCATCACCGACGCGCCGGCCTGGCTGACAGATCCCGTCTCTGCCCGCTGGGTTCTGGTACTGGTATCTGTGTGGGAATGGCTTCCCTTCGTGGTCCTGTTCATTTTGGCCGCTCTGGATTCCCTGCCCATCTCTCCCTTTGAGGCCGCGCGCATCGACGGCGCCAACTTCCTGCAGGAGCTGTTCCATCTGACGCTTCCTCTGATCCGGCCCGTGCTGTCCATGGTGCTGGTTTTCCGCATTGTGGAAGGGCTGAAAATTTTCCCGCTGGTATTTTCCCTGACGCAGGGCGGCCCGGGGCGCAATACTGAGGAGCTGACTTATTTCGCCTATTCGGAAGGCTTTACCAAATTCCGCGTGGGGTACGCCTCCGCCTCTTCCATGCTGATGTTCGCCGTCCTGCTGGTACTGATCGTTCTTTTCTACGGCCGCAAGCCCAAAGAGAAGCGGCGCGTAAAACATCAATAAGGAGGGAACAACATGGTCGTCAACAAAAAGGCCCAGCGCCTTTCGGCCCTGGCAAGGGGGGTCTTCGTGGCACTGCTTATGTTTGCCACGCTGTTCCCCTTTTACTGGACGCTTTTGATCTCGCTGAAAAACCAGAACGATGCCTTCCAGGTGCCGCCCGATCTGATTTTCGTCCCCACTATGGAAAACTACCAGGAGCTGTTCGTCAACGGTGATTTCGGCCGCTTTTTCCTCAACAGCTTCATTGTCTGCTTTTTTTCCATTGTATTGGCTCTTGCGGTGGGTATCCCGTCGGCTTACATTTTTGCCCGCTGTGAATTCAAGTTCAAAAAAGCTTTTTTCTACATCCTCCTTGTCACCCGCATGAGCCCGGGCGCCGTATTCGTAATCCCCTATTTCATCGCTTATATGAAGCTGGGCCTGCTGGACACCTATCTGGGGCTGACACTGATCTACTTTGCCACCAACCTGGGCATCATCGTATGGAGCCTGCGGGCTTTCATGGAGGACATTCCCATCACGCTGGAAGAGGCTGCGCGCATCGACGGCTGCAGCCTGCTGCAGACCATGTTCCACATCACCATTCCGCTGGCTGCGCCGGGCATTGCCTCGACGGCGATCCTGTCGTTCATTTTTTCCTGGAACGAATTCCTTTTCGCGCTGCTGCTGACGCGCAACAAAGTGCAGACTGCCCCTATTGGCATCCTGAACTTTATCGTCTTTGAAAAGATGAACTGGGGCGTCATCGCCGCCGGCTCCATCGTCATTGCCCTGCCGGTCATCATTTTCGGCATCGCCATCCGCAAATACTATGTAAAGGGCCTGACCCAGGGCGGTCTGGCCGGAGACTGAGGAGGGTTCGCCATGGCCAGCACCGACCGCCGCCGCCCCAACATCCTGTTTTTCCTGACGGACGACCAGGGGGAGTGGGCGCTGGGCTGCAGCGGCAATCAGGACATCCAAACGCCCCACATCGACCGACTGGCCCGCGAGGGCGTGCGGTTTGAAAACTTCTTCTGCGCGTCTCCCGTGTGCAGCCCGGCCCGGGCCAGCCTGCTCACCGGCCGCATCCCCAGCGCCCACGGCGTGCACGACTGGATCCGCGGCGGAAACACCGGCCCCGGGGCCACAGCCTATCTGCAGGATATCCGCGCCTACACCGAGGACCTGGCGCAGGCGGGGTACCAATGCGCCCTGAGCGGCAAATGGCATTTGGGCGACAGCGCCAACCCACAGAAAGGCTTCAGCCGCTGGTATGCGCACCAGCGGGGCGGCGGCAACTACTACGGCGCGCCCATGGTCAAAAACAGCGCGCTGATCTGCGAAAGGCGGTACGTCACCGACGCCATCACCGATGAGGCGCTGACATTCCTGGAGGAATTGCTGCAGGACGACGCCCCCTTTTATCTGGGCGTGCATTACACGGCCCCGCACAGCCCCTGGGACAGGGCCAACCATCCCCAGGATCTGCTGGACCTCTATGAAGGCTGCCTTTTCCGGGACTGCCCGCCCCATGCGCCGCACCCCTGGGCAATCTTTTCCAGCGATCCGGATGCCCCCAGGGCGGAAGACCCCCGGCAAAGCCTGCAGGGCTATTATGCCGCTGTCACCGGCGCGGATCGGGGCGTGGGCCGCCTGATGGAACGCCTGCGCCAATCGAAGGCGGCAGACAATACCCTGGTGGTTTTTACCTCCGACAACGGCTTTAACTGCGGCCATCACGGCATCTGGGGCAAAGGCAACGGCACCTTCCCGCTGAACATGTACGACACCTCCGTCAAGGTGCCCTTCATCGCCTGGCATCCCGGGCGCATTCCCGGCGGGCGCGTCATCCGGCAGATGGCCAGCGCCTATGATTGGATGCCCACCCTGCTGGACTATTTGGGCCTGCCCCTGCCGCAGCAGGGCCGCCTGCCCGGGCACAGTTTCGCCGGCGTACTGACCGGCTCTGCCGCCGGCGGGCATGGCGCCGTATTGATTGCGGACGAATACGGCCCAACGCGCATGATCCGCACCGAAACCGACAAATATATCCGCCGCTACCCCTATGGCCCGGACGAATACTATGATCTGCTGGCCGATCCCGGCGAAGAGCACAACCTGGTTGATTGTGCCGAAAAAGCGCCGCGCATCGCCCGGCTGCGTGCGGACATGGAAGCCTGGTTTGCCCGATACGCCGACCCCGCCCTGGACGGGCTGGCCCAGCGTGTAAGCGGCAACGGCCAGCTGGCCCCGGTAGGCCGCCCGTCGGCGGGCGAGGCGTTCTCGCCGCTGGGGCGCACATTCACCTGGCCTGTCTGACAGCGGCTGCCGGCAGTGGGCACACATAAAACCAGCCGGACAGGCGATGCAGCGCCTGCCCGGCTTTGTCAGGTTCCCGGCGTTTTTTGCAGCGCCGGGCATTTATGCGGGCGATAACTCGGGGATCGGAATGACAAACCCGCCATCTCCGCCATCCCATCCCGGCTCTTCACCGTAATCCGGAGCGGGCTGCGGCACCCGGTATTCGGGGCCCCGATACCCGTAGGCCGGCGGCGCCGCCTGCAGCGTCAGGCGGGCATACCCCAGGCACAGGGCCGCCGCCAGGGCCAGCGCCGCAGCCGAAAGGGCCAGAACCGGCAAAACATGGCCCTGCACATACGGCCGGCCCAGGCAGCGGTTGTACAGTGCGCGGTTAAAGGTATTGCCGTTGTAAATGGCCAGCCCCAGGCCCCACAGGCCGCTGAGCTGCAGCAGGATCCACGCCGCCGTCAGCAGGGCGCCGGGGGCTGCCGCCTGCCCGGTGACCAGCCACCGGCACCACTGCGGCGCAGCCGACAGCGCACAGGCGCCCAGCAGCAAAGCCACCGTCAGCAAATAGGGAAAATACAGTGTAAAAAAGCGTTTGTAACAGCCGCGGTACAGCATATGCACCGGGCCGCCCAGCATGGCCGCCACATTGAACGCCGGCACTTGCCCGGCGTCGATGCGGGCAAATTGCCGGGCGTAGTAGGCATTGGGCGGTACAACCTCCCCGCTGCCGCATACCGGGCACCTGCCCGGCCCTTCAAATTCCGTCTCGCAGCGTCTGCACAGCATCCGCACAGCCCTCCTTCCGCACAGCCCTTTCCCGGCGGGCTGCGGCATATTCCCTTCCCTGTCTGAATAGGAAATGATTGCGGCGCATCGGCTGCTTTCCCACAGGGCTGCCCGCCGCATTTTAATTATATCTGCCCTGCCGCCGTTTGGCAAGTGCGCCGCAGGGCCCCATCCGCTGCACCATGTGCCGGGCCAGGCGGCTGCAAGCGAGCGTCCCCTTGTTTCCAAAACGCCTAAAACGGGTAAATTTTGTCCAAAAACGCGGAAATAGGGCTTTGCAGACATGCCGCGCATTTGGTACAATAAAACCAACGCAAAACAAATCCCAATCAACGCGCGGCGCTCTGTTTTGCGTGCGGCGCGCGGGAAAGGCAGGTGTAACTGATGACCTTGACCCTTGCAACCGGCGTCTGGCTGGCGCTGCTGATCGCTTTCGTCGTCATCGAGGCCGTCACCTTCGGCCTGGTGAGCGTGTGGTTTGCCATCGGCGCAGCCGCCGCCATGGTGGTAAGCGCTTTCGGCGTGGGCACATTGTGGCAGGCAGCCGTGTTCCTGGTGGTCAGCGGGGTTTGCATGCTGGCGCTGCGCAAAGCCGCCCAGCGCCGTTTGACCCCCAAAGCCACCCCCACCAATGCAGAGCTGAACGTAGGCCGCCTGGCCACCGTGATCGCCCCCGTCTGCCCCACGCAGGCTGGGCGCGTGCGTCTGGACGGTGTGGATTGGATTGCCAAAAGCAGCGATACCCTGGCGCAAGGCGCCCTGTGCCGTGTGGTTGCCGTGGACGGCGCCACCCTGACGGTGGCCGCCGACGGCCCTGCCCCGGCCTGACCCCCTCTCCGTTTCCCCCGGCAGCAATAATATCCCATCCGTATATTTACACTACTATATTACAAGGAGGAAATCATGCCTGTATTGTTTACTGTATTACTGCTTCTGCTGGCCGTCGTGCTGATCATTGCCGTACTGAACATCCGCATCGTGCCCCAGGCATATGTATTTGTTGTTGAGCGCCTGGGCCGTTACAGCGACACCTGGACGGCGGGCATCCACGTCAAAGTGCCTTTCATTGACCGCATTGTGAAGAAAGTCAGCCTGAAAGAGCAGGTGGTGGACTTTAAGCCCCAGCCCGTGATCACCCGGGACAATGTCACCATGCAGATCGACACCGTGGTATTTTTCCAGATCACCGACGCCAAGCTGTTTACCTACGGCATCGAGCGCCCCCTCTCCGCCATCGAGAACCTGAGCGCCACCACCCTGCGCAACATCATCGGCGAGATGGAACTGGACCACACCCTGACCAGCCGCGACATCATCAACACGAAGATCACCTCCATTCTGGACGAAGCCACCGACAAATGGGGCATCAAAGTCAACCGTGTGGAAGTGAAAAACATCATTCCGCCGGCGGAGATCCAGGACGCCATGGAAAAGCAGATGAAAGCCGAGCGCCAGCGCCGCGAGAGCATTCTGCGGGCCGAAGGCGAAAAGCGCAGCGCCATCCTGGTGGCCGAGGGCGAGAAGGAATCCGCTATTCTGCGGGCTGATGCCGTGCGCGAGCAGCGCATCCGTGAGGCCCAGGGCGAAGCCCAGGCTATTCTGGAAGTACAGAAGGCCCTGGCGGACAGCATCAAGATGCTGAACGAAGCCGCCCCCAACGACAAAGTGCTGGCACTGAAGAGCCTGGAAGCCCTGCAGAAAGTGGCCGACGGCAAAGCCACCAAACTGATCATCCCCAGCGAGATCCAGAACATCACCGGCCTGCTGGCCGCCGCCAAAGAAGTGGTGGCCGACGGCAAATAAGCGAACTCCTCCTCTGCTTTCTTTCCGGCAACATGTCAAAAGGGCCCTGCGGGGTCCTTTTTTATTGTTCCTGTTCTTCCGCGGCCGGTCCCTCCGGGCTTTCCGCTTGCCGCCGGGCTGCAAACTGGCCGGGAGTACAGCCGGTGTGCTTTTTGAAGGCATCATAGAACCCGGAATAATGCTCAAACCCGCACTGAATGGCCGCCCGGGTGGCCGGCACGCCCTGGGCCAGCAGCCGCCGCGCCTGCTGCAGGCGCTTGCTGAGGATATATTGGTGAGGCGTCAGGCCCGTGTAGGCCCGGAACAGGCGCACCAGGTGGAATTTGCTGACATAGCAGGATGCGGCCAGCCGGTCCAAAGTCAGAGGTTCCGCCAGGTGGCTGTTGATGATCTGCAGTGCCGCCGACACAATCGGGTCCCGGGCTACGCTGCCTGCGGGCAGCGCCGCGCCCCCCGGCTGCAGGGCGTTGCAGGCGTACAGCACAATCTGCGCCACCAGGGCACGGCAGGCCGCCTCACGCCCCCGAAATTCCGGCGGCAGGGCAGCCAGCTGGCCCATCATCGCCCCCACTGCCCGCCCGTAAAAGGTATCGCCGCCGATGAAAAAGTGCTGGCGGGCGGCCACTTCTTCAAACAGGCGGCCCCAGGGCACCTGTCGCCCGGGCAGCTCCGCCAGGAAGGCGTCCCGCACCCACAGGGCCGTGCGGCGGTAATCCCGCCGGGGCTGCAGCACCGTGGGCCGGTGCAGATGGCCCGCCGGCACAACGGCCACATCGCCGGGGGCGGCCCGGAAAATACGCCCCTCCACCATGTAGTCCGCCTGCCCTTCCTGGATCAGCAGGATCTCGTGGAAGCTGTGCAGATGCAGCGGATAGCGGCCGATCTCCCGCCCGCAGAACGGGCACAGTTTCCAGGTGCCGGGGCCGTCGAACACCTGTTCGTAACGCGGTTCGCTGCCGGCTTCCCGGGGCGCTTTGTCCGCCAGCGTGCGCACTTTCTCCCATTGCGGGCTGTATTTTGCTTCCATCGGCCGGGCCTCCCTTTGCGCGCTTTGCTTCTTTCACCGCATTATACCGCAATTTTCCGAATGTGTACAGCAACCCTGCCTATGGCTGCGCCCCGGTGCGCGCAGTACAATGGCGTCAGAAGGGTGTACCGGCCCCGCCCGGATGCCCGTCGAAAGGAGTTGGTTCCATGCATTTTGTACCCGCTGCGCAGATGTTTACCCTGCGCCAGTACACCCAAACGCCCGAGGGGCTGGAGATGTGCTTCCGCCGGCTGGCCGAGATGGGTTTTCCCGCGGTGCAGCTGTCCACCATCGGCCCGCAGATTCCGGCGGATTTCATCACCGCCCTGTGCCGGGAATACGGCCTGGAAGTCTGCGCCACGCATACGCCGCTGGAACGCATTCTGAACGACCTGCCCGCCGTGATTTCCGAGCACCGCGCCTGGGGCTGCACCATTGTGGGGCTGGGCAACCCGCCCCAGCGCTATACCGACTGCGGCTACCCTGGCTACGCCCGCCTGGTGGAGGACCTGCGCCCGGCGGTGGCACTGCTCAAGGAAAACGGCATGAAATTCGCCTATCATTCCCACTCCCATGAATTCCAGCGCGGCCCCGGCGGCCGGCTGGTATACGACATGCTGGTGGAGGACACCGACCCCGATGCCTTCACCTTTATCCAGGACACCTTCTGGATGCGCTACGCCGGGCTGAACCATCTGCACTACATTCAAAAAGTTGCGGGCCGCATGGACGTGCTGCATGTGAAGGACTTCACCCTGGAGGTGGACCACTTGGGCAATGTGTTCGGCGACACCGGCACCCTGGGCGAAGGGAATATCGACTACCGGCCCATCCTGCGGGCGTGCCGGCAGGCGGGGGTGCGGTATCTGGCCATCGAACAGGATTACTGCGCCCGGGACCCCTTTGCCTGCATGGCCGACGCCCTGGCCTGGCTGAAGCGGCTGATTGAAGAAAACCGGCGGGAGGCCGCAGAACAGGAGGTCCGGCCATGAAAGAGCTGAGAATTGCCGCGCAGCTGTACAGTGTGCGCGAATACTGTCAAACCGAGCAGGATGTGTACCGCACTTTTGGGCGCATCCGCGAGATGGGCTTCGACGGGGTGGAGATCGAAGGGCTGCGGGATGTACTGCCCGCAGAAAAGGCCGCCGCGTGCCTGCGCAGCCTGGGGCTGGCCGTGTGCGCCACCCGCGCCCGCCAGGGTGAAGCCGAAGCCTGCCCTCAGCTGCTGGTACAGGAAGCGCTGTGCTACGGCGCCGAGGAGTGCGGCATTGGCACCATCAAAAGCCTGTATCTGCGCAGCGACGCCACAGTGGCACAGTACGATGCGCTGATTGCCCCGGCGGCAGAGCAGATCCGCCGGGCAGGGCTGGTGCCCGCCTACGCGGTTCTGCATCATGATTTCATGCCCTGCCGGGATATCCTTACCCTGGCGCAGGGCCGGCAGGACGCCCCTGGCCAGGCTTGGCAGAGTTATCACTTCACCCACATGCTGAACCACTATGCCCCGGGCGAAATGAATTTGACTCTGGACACCCTGTGGCTGGTGCAGGCCGGCGTGCATGTGCCCGATGTCATCCGGCAGGCAGCGGGCCGCAGCCGGGTGATCCGTTTCCGGGACTGGAAGATCGAGATCGGCCCGCGCAGCCTGAACCACCCCAGCCGCACCCCCTGCGAGGTGGGCGGCGGCCTGCTGGATTTCGCCTCGTACCTGCCGGCCATCCGGGATGCAGGCATCCGGTGGATCACCGTGGGCCAGGAGCTGGCCGCCCGGGATCCCTTCGAGTGTTTGCAGCTGGGCCTGGCCCATGTGCGCAGCCTGCTGGAAACGTCGGGCTGAAGCGCTGCCTTTGCAGCAAACCAAAAGAGGGCCCCCGGGGGGGCCCTCTTTATGATTGCCCGGAAAACCTGACGGGGTTTTCCTGCCGCTTTTTTGCGGGTTTACCAGGGCATCATGCCGTAGCGGTTGCAGATATTGCGGAACTCCACACTGCGGGAGAAGCCCTCCATCACCTGTTCCCGGCTCCAGCCGGAGTTCAGCGCGTTCATCCAGGTGTTGTAGCCGCCGGTGTCGGCTTCCCGGTCCATGTACACACGGTACAGCATTTTCACGTACTCGTCGTTGCTCACGCGGCGGTTGGTGTACTCCTTGCTGAACACGAAGCCCCAGGCCACCCGCTCGGCCGTCCAGCTGCCGTTGCTCAGCACCGTCACCCAGGTGTTCAGGCCGCCGGCGTCCGGCTGCCGGCCCAGGCATTTCTCATACAGCCGGGTGACAAAGGCCGTGATCTGGCTGGTGGCGTCGGTGAGGGTGAAACTGTAGTCGCGGCCGGCAGGCCCATTTTCGTGATCAAGATAATTATTAATTGTGCTATCATCGCCGGGCCATACACGAAGAAAATATGTTCCAGCATCCAATGTTGCCGATAGGGTTCCTCCTGTATTCCTTAGAGCAAAGTCTTTCTCAGAAGATACTTTTGAATAGACGCCATTGCTGTCTCTACCGATCGACACCGCCCAATATAAATCTGAATCTTCACGAGTAAAGTTAAAGTTTAAAGTTACTTTGCTACGGTGCGGAAGGGTAAACGAATAGAAATCTACATCATTTTCATAGAAAGTGCTACCATGATAAAGTTGGTTCGTTTTGATTTCATATGCAGAAAAGATAGAGTCGTTATATTCTGTTTCCCAATATTTATCAGGTTGATAATTTACTTTTAAACCATATGACTGCCCAAATGGGGCATTTTGATGATCGGAATAATCGTTGATTGTGCTGTCATCACCCGGCCATACCCGCACGTAATAGGTTCCGGCAGGTAACCCAATACTTGCAGAGGTAATCTCACTATATTCGCGCAAAAGAACATCAAAACTAAAATAATAAACATAGGTAGCACCTGCAGCTCTGCCTATAGATACAGTCCAGTAAGCATCGCTGTCATATCTTTCATGTTGAAATGAGATGCTTACCCGACCAGCCTCTGAAGTGGTAAATTTATAGTAATCATTCTGCAAAGTGAAAGCATAATCAACTTGTGGAGTATACCCGCTGACCCACCGGTTTGTGCCGATACTGGTGGCAGTCCACATGGTATTTCCCGCATTTTTGGCGTCTTCCACAAAGTTTTCTTTCGAACTTTGTGCATCCTGCACAGGTTCCTCGGCGGGGGTCAATTCCACCGGGGCGCCGTCCAGGGTTACGTCTCCGGCGGCGGCGGGGGCCTCTTTCGGCGGCGCTGCCTCCAGCGTCAGCGGCGCGCTCTCCAATGGTGCGGCGTCGGCCCAGGCCGGGGCCGTCAGGGTCAGGGCCAGGCACAGGGCCAGGCACACGGATACCATTCGTTTCATGCTGCTTCCTCCTTTTTTCTGCTGCGGCGGCGGGTTCGCCGCCTATCGCCAGCCCGCAGGGCGCGGGCCGTATTCCTCCAAAACAGGGCACGCCATCGGCCGCATGTGCACGCGCAACCGTTTCCTCATCTGCACAAAAGGGGCGCGCCCTGTTCATGGAGGCAACAAAAAAGCGCCGTGCCGGAATTGCTTCCCAACACAGCGCCGGAGGTGCAAAAAACCACTCCCCCTTTTCCGCACGGCGCACCGCGCCTGTCCACACACAAAACGGGCCGCGCCCGCTTGTGCCGGCGGGGAAAATGGGGTATAATAGTCCTGCATTCGCAGCGTAAAGCTGTTGTTGGAAGGGCTCGTCTTCCGACAGGGCGGCGGGTGCTGCAACACCTTGCCGCCCGTTTGCACTATTTTGTATGCCTCATGTTTTATTATAGGTGATTGCGCCGAAAATTGCAACAGTTATTTTTGCAAAGCTGCCTTTGTGCGGCTTTTTTCTTTTTCTGCGGCGCAAGGGCCTTCCGCACACGCTTCTTTTCTATCTTTTATATATAAGGTGAAAGGCGGCCCTCCGGCGGCGCAGCCGCCCGGCAATGTGACGTTTTCACGGTTTCCAGTTCGGTTTTTGCCGAAGGTTTGGCGAAAAAGCCATCTTGTGTTTTTTATCCGTTTGCGGTACAATGAGCGTGTATTCACAAAAACTTCACATTTTTATATGCTTTCCATTCTTCGATATAGCGCCGGCATCATCGGGGCCGGCCGTCTCTACCGGGCGCCGTACAAGGCCCGACTATCGGGGCTGTTTCCGTGTTTGTTCAGCGCGTAAAACAGCCCGCAGGCGGGCCGCTATCATGGGCCCGCTTTTTCTTTTTTGCCGTCATCGGGGGAAAGTCTCCCGTCGGGACATACAAGAGGAGGGATCTGTATGGAACATTTTTTCAAACTGAAGGAGAGCGGCACCACGGTTTCCACCGAGATCATGGCGGGCCTGACCACCTTCTTCGCCATGAGCTACATCATTTTTGTCAACCCGTCCATGCTCAGCCAGACGGGCATGCCCTTTGGTGCGGTGTTCCTGGCCACCATCATCAGCAGCATGGTGGGCACACTGGTGATGGGGCTGTTCGCCAACGTGCCCTACGCCCTGGCGCCGGGCATGGGCCTGAACGCCTTTTTCACCTTTACGGTGGTATTCGCCCTGGGGTTTACCTGGCAGGAAGCCCTGGCCATGGTGTTCCTGTGCGGTCTGGTGAACGTAGTAATCACCGTTACCAAACTGCGTAAATCCATCATCAAGTCCATTCCCGCCGGCCTGCAGAACGCCATCGGCGGCGGCATCGGCATCTTTGTGGCATATATCGGGCTGAAAAACGCGGGCATCCTGCAGTTCACCGCCGACCCGGGAACCTATGTGCTGGAGGAGTCCGGCACGGTGATTGCCTCTTCAGCGGCTACGCCTGCCATCGTAACACTGAACACGGCGCCTGTGCTGCTGTTCCTCATTGGCCTGGCGCTGATGGTGGTGCTGCTGATTTTGAACGTGAAAGGCGCCATCCTGATCGGCATTGTGGCCACCACCCTGCTGGGCATCCCCATGGGCGTAGTGGATGTGTCCGGCATCAGCTTCACCGAGGGCATCGCCTCCTCTTTTGCAGAGCTGGGCACCACCTTCGGCGTGGCTGTTACCCAGGGGCTGCCCAGCCTGTTCGGCAACATGGGCCGCCTGCCTCTGGTGCTGATGACCATTTTCGCTTTCAGCCTGTCGGACACCTTTGACACCATCGGCACTTTCATCGGTACCGGCCGGCGCAGCGGTATTTTCTCCGCCGAAGACGAAGCCACCATGGAAAACAGCAGCGGCTTTAAATCCAAAATGGACAAGGCCCTGTTTGCGGATTCCATCGGCACGTCGGTGGGGGCCATCTTCGGCACCTCCAACACCACCACCTATGTGGAAAGCGCAGCGGGCATCGGCGCCGGCGGCCGCACGGGCCTGACCAGCGTGGTGACGGCCCTGTGCTTCGCCGCAGCCATCCTGCTGGCGCCGGTGGCCGGGGCCATTCCCAGCGCCGCCACGGCCCCTGCCCTGGTGCTGGTGGGCTGCATGATGCTGAGCAGCTTCCGCGAGATCCGCTGGGACGACCTAGCCGAGGCCATCCCCGCCTTCTTCGCAGGCATCTTCATGGCGCTGTGCTACTCCATCAGCTACGGCATCGCGGCCGGATTTGTGTTCTACTGCATCGTCAAGGTGTGCAAGAAGCAGGCCGGGGAGATCCACCCCATCCTGTGGGTGGCCACCGGGCTGTTCGTACTGAACTTTGTGATCCTGGCAATTCTCTGACCGGGCAGGGCGCTGCCGGGCACATTCTGCCCGCCGTCCCGCGGCCGGAAAATCTCTGCAGCGTCCAGAGGGGGATTTCTTTGAAATCTCCCTCTGGCTTTGTTTTGCGTTCCGGCCGCAGCTTTTCAAAGATCCTCGATTAGCACTCAATATTGTATTTTGCTAATTTTGGCGAAAAATCGCGCTTCCTCCCTAGAAGTATCCTGTTTCACCTTTGTTTGTGATGTTTCTGTGAAAATTAGCGCTCTAGTATTGACAGTGCTAATTCTTCGGGCTATAATAAAATCGTACTCAGGAAGAAGGGTACAAGGAAGGCCGATGGCCTTCCGGACAGCAATGACAAACAGCAAGAAACGGAGGAATGACTTATGTCTATGTTGCCTGCGATTTTTGGTGAGAATTTGTTCGATGAGTTTTTCAACGATCCCTTTGACCGGATGTTCACCGGCCGCAACCCCCTGTACGGCAAACACGAGAAAGCCATCATGCGCACGGATGTGCGGGACACCGGTTCGGCCTACGAGCTGGACATCGACCTGCCCGGCTTCAAGAAGGATGAGGTGCAGGCCAAACTGGAGGACGGCTACCTGACCGTTACCGCCCAGAAGGGCCTGGACAAGGACCAGAAGGACAAAGAGGGCAATTACATCCGCCGCGAGCGCTACGCCGGCAGCTGCAGCCGCACGTTCTATGTGGGCGACGGCGTACAGCAGAGCGACGTGACCGCCAAGTTTGAGGACGGTATCCTGCGCCTGACGGTGCCCAAGAAGGAAGCGCCCCAGGTGCAGCAGAACAATTACATCGCCATTGAATGATCAGACACAGCCGGCACAGGCCGGCGGGCCGCCGGCCCGCCGGCCTGTTTTTTGTGGATTTCCGGCGATTTTTGCCCGGATATTGACAATAATTTGTCAGAGTATCCCTTGCGCGGCGGGACAAAACCGGCTATAATGTAAGTACTGGCGCGCGGGCGCACCCCGGCGCTTCAAACGGAAAGTTTTGCACAACAGAAAGGGAGTTTTTCTAGTATGAGTTCTCTTGGTAAAAAAACGGTGGACAACCTGAATGTACAGGGCCGCAACGTGCTGGTGCGCTGCGATTTCAACGTCCCCATGAAGGACGGCACCATCACCAATGATAACCGCATTGTGGCTGCGCTGCCCACACTGAAGAAGCTGATTGCCGGCGGCGGGCGCCTGGTGCTGTGCAGCCACCTGGGCAAGCCCAAAAACGGCCCCGAGGCCAAGTTCAGCCTGGCGCTTTTGGCTGTGCGCCTGAGCGAGCTGCTGGGCCAGCCTGTCACGTTCGCCGATGACGACACCGTCACCGGCCCGAACGCCCACGCCGCTGTGGCCGCCATGAAAGACGGCGATGTGGTGCTGCTGCAGAACACCCGCTTCCGCAAGGAGGAGACCAAGAACGACCCCGCCTTCAGCAAAGACCTGGCCGAGCTGGTGGGCGCTGACGCCGCCTATGTGAACGACGCCTTCGGCAGCGCTCACCGCGCTCACTGCTCCACCGCCGGTGTCACCGCGTACATCAAGGACACTGCCGTGGGCTACCTGATGGAGAAGGAGATCCGTTACCTGGGCAACGCGGTAAACGACCCGGTGCGCCCCTTTGTAGCCATTCTGGGCGGCGCGAAAGTGGCCGACAAGCTGAACGTGATTGAGAACCTGCTGAACAAGGTGGATACATTGATCATCGGCGGCGGCATGGCCTATACCTTCCTGAAAGCCCAGGGCCTGGAAGTGGGCACCAGCCTGGTGGACAACGAGAAGCTGGACTACTGCAAGGAGATGCTGGCCAAGGCCAAGGAGAAGGGCGTGCAGCTGCTGCTGCCGGTGGACACCACCATTGCGGCCGCTTTCCCCGACCCCATCGACAGGCCCATCGCCGTGGAGTACGTGGATTCTGACAAGATCCCCGCGGACAAGATGGGCCTGGACATCGGCCCCAAGACCTGCGCGCTGTTCGCCGACGCGGTAAAGGCCGCCAAGACCGTGGTGTGGAACGGCCCCATGGGCGTGTTTGAGAACCCCACCCTGGCCGAGGGCACCAAGGCCGTGGCCAAGGCCCTGGCCGAAACCGACGCCACCACCGTCATCGGCGGCGGCGACAGTGCGGCGGCAGTGATGCAGCTGGGCTATGCCGACAAGATGACCCACATCTCCACCGGCGGCGGCGCCAGCCTGGAGTACCTGGAGGGCAAAGAGCTGCCCGGCATCGCCTGCATCGCAGACGCGTAATTTTGGAGACAAGAGAGAGGTTTGCGGCGCGGCGGCCCCTAGTCGCCGCGGGCCGCGGGCCTCTTTCTTCTTTCACCAAAGCATCAGTATACAAAGGAGAGATTCCCATGGACAAAGCAAAGCGCCGGACAGTGATCGCCGGCAACTGGAAAATGAACAAAACGGCCCGCCAGGCTGCCGAGCTGATCGATGCGCTGATTCCCGCGGTACAGGGCGCGGGCTGCGATGTGGTGATCTGCACGCCCTTCACCAGCCTGCCCGCCGCCGTGGAAAAATGCAAAGGCACCAACATCCATGTGGGTGCCCAGAACGTGCACTTCGAGGCAAACGGCGCCTACACCGGCGAAATCAGCGCCGAGATGCTGACGGATTTGGGCGTGGAATATGTGATCACCGGCCACTCCGAGCGCCGGCAGTACTTCGCCGAAACCGATGAGACCGTGAACAAGCGCACCCGCGCCGCTCTGGCCGCCGGGCTGCAGGTAATTGTGTGCGTGGGCGAGAGCCTGACCCAGCGCGAGCAGGGCGTCACCGAGGAACTGGTGCGCCTGCAGGTAAAAATTGCCCTGCAGGGCGTCAGTGCCCAGGAGATGCAGCGGGTGATCATCGCCTATGAACCCGTGTGGGCCATCGGCACCGGGCGCACCGCCACCGCCGACCAGGCCCAGGAGGTGTGCGCGGCCATTCGCAGGGTGCTGGCCGAACTGTACGGCCAGGACGTGGCCGACGCCACCACCATTCAGTATGGCGGCAGCATGAACGCGGGCAATGCCGACGAGCTGCTGGCCAAGGCCGACGTAGACGGCGGGCTGATTGGCGGCGCGTCCCTGAAGGCCGACGCCTTCGCCGCCATTGTGGCCGCCGCCGGCAAGTGAACGCCCTACCAAACCACTGAGAAAGGAACGAATTGATATGGCAAAGAAACCTCTGATGCTGTGCATCCTGGACGGCTTTGGCTGGGTGCCGCAAGAGACCTACGGCAACGCCATCGTGGCCGCCAACACCCCCAACATCGACAGGCTGATGGCCACCTGCCCCCACACCACCATCGGCGCCTCCGGCATGGACGTGGGGCTGCCCGACGGCCAGATGGGCAACAGCGAGGTGGGCCACACCAACATCGGTGCCGGGCGCATCGTGTACCAGGAGCTGACGCGCATCACCAAATCCATCCAGGACGGCGATTTCTTCCAGAACTCCGCCCTGAAGGCCGCCATGGAGAACGCCAAGGGCCATGCGCTGCATCTGATCGGCCTGCTCTCCGACGGCGGCGTGCACAGCCACAACGAGCATTTGTACGGCCTGCTGGAGATGGCCAAGCGCATGGGCGTGGAACAGGTGTACATCCACGCCATCACCGACGGGCGCGACGTCCCCCCCGACAGCGGCCTGGGCTTTGTGAAAGAACTGCAGGCCAAGTGCGCCGAGATCGGCGTGGGCACCATTGCCACCATCACCGGCCGCTACTATGCCATGGACCGGGACAACCGCTGGGACCGCGTGGAGAAGGCCTACAACGCCATGGTGAAAGGCGAGGGAGAGCACGGCACCCCCGTGGAGATCATGGAGGCCAGCTACGCCAAAGAGGTAACCGACGAGTTCGTGGTGCCCGCCGTCACCTGCGAAGGCGGCCGGGTGCGCGAGGGCGACAGCGTGATCTTCTTCAACTTCCGCCCCGACCGCGCCCGGGAGATCACCCGCACCTTTGTGGACCCGGACTTCACCGGCTTTGCCCGGGCCTACTTCCCCGTGCACTACGTGTGCATGACCCAGTACGACGCCACCATGCCGGGGGTAGATGTGGCCTTCAAGCCCGAAGCCCTGACCAACGTGCTGGGCGAGTATCTGGCCAAAAACGGCAAAACCCAGCTGCGCATCGCCGAGACCGAAAAGTATGCCCACGTGACCTTCTTCTTCAACGGCGGCGTGGAGGCCCCCTTCGAAGGAGAGGACCGGGCGCTGATCCCCAGCCCCAAGGTGGCCACCTATGACCTGAAGCCCGAGATGAGCGCTTATGAAGTGGCCGAAGAGTGCACAAAGCGCATCGAGAGCGGGAAGTACGATGTGATCATCCTGAACTTCGCCAACTGTGACATGGTGGGCCACACCGGCGTGTTCGAGGCCGCCGTGAAGGCCGTGGAGGCCGTGGACGCCTGCGCAGGCAAAGTGATCGACGCGGTGCTGGCCGCCGGCGGCGCCGTGCTGCTGACGGCGGACCACGGAAACGCCGACAGGATGTACGACCCCGACCCCGAGCACCCCTTCACCGCCCACACCACCAACCCGGTGCCCTTCCTGGTGGCCGGCCTGGGGGATGTGGCGCTGCGCCAGGGCGGCGTGCTGGCGGACATTGCCCCCACCATGCTGAAGATCCTGGGCCTGCCCCAGCCCGCCGAGATGACCGGCAAGAGCATCATCGAATAACACGGCCCAGTGGTCATCCGCCTCGCACCCATAGACAGAAAAGCGCCCCTTCCACAGGAAGGGGCGCTTTTTGACGTCTGTACGGGGGACTCTTTCGCCGCATGGCCGCTGCCCGGCCAGCGGCACCGGCAGGCGGGGCTTTCACCCCGGGCTCAGCCCCGGCGGCCGTTTTCCTGCAGCACCTGCAGGGCCTTCTTCATCTCCCCCGCCGAGAGGCCCGGGCTCTGGGGGCGCTGCAGGGCGCGACACAGCGCGTCGGCGCCGGTGTACACCTCGCCCCCGCGCACGTGCACGCTGGCATGGGGGTTGGCAAAGTACACATACCCCGTCACCGCGCACTTGAGCCCTTCGCCGCCCAGAATGCGCCGCACCAGCTGTACCTGGCGGCGGTTTTGCCGCAGGGGGTTGGGCAGGGTTTTCTCCATGGGCTTGCCGCCCTTCACCGGGCGGGTCTGACGCCAGGTGGGGGCGTCAGCCTCCCCCAGCAGGCTGCCCGCGTGGTTTTTCACCTCCACCACAGCCACGCCGTTGGGGCCGATGACCACTGCGTCCGCCTCGCCCCGCTGGGCGCCGGCATACAGCTTGGCGTTGCACAACACGGTATAGTTCTGGGGCAGGCCCGCCAGGGCCCGGGCCGCGCTGTTTTCTCCGGCCAGGCCGCTGCGCAGCACCGCCGCCTGATGGTACAGCCGCCAGGCCAGCACACCCAGCGCCGCCGCCACGCACAGGCACAAGAAGATCTCCCTTCGCCACAGCACAGCCAGAGCCGCCGTACCCACTGCACCGGCAGCGCACGCCGCCATACCCAAGCGGCACAGATACATGCGGCCGCGGTTAGGGTTGCGGCTTTTATACACTTTGGCCATGAGGTGTCACTCCATGCGGAAAGAATAGGCGGTGGTTTCGTGATATTCCTCCCCGGGGCGCAGCTCTACGCCGGGCCAATCGGGGAAGCTGGGCGTGCAGGGGTAGTGCTGGGTCTCCAGGCAAAACGCCTGATAATCCCGCAAAGGCCGTCCGCCGCGCCCCTTTACCGGCTGGCCGCCCAGGAAGTTGGCGGTATACAGCTGCATACCCGGCTGCGTGGTGAACACCTCCATGGTGATCCCTGTCTCCTCGCACCGGGCGCGCCCGGCCAAGGCCAGCAGACCGGGGGCCGCTTTGTCCAGCACGAAGCAGTGGTCGTACCCGCGGGCCAGGCCCAGCTGGGCGTCGGACAGGTCCAGATCCCGCCCGATGGGCTTGGGCGTGCGGAAATCAAAAGGTGTGCCTGCCACATCCAGTACACGGCCGGTAGGGCATGTTTCCGCATCCCCTTCCAGTACATGCCGTGCGTCGATCATCAGCGTCTGGGCCATGGCGTCGGCCGCATCGCCTCCCAGGTTGAAATAGCTGTGATTGGTCAGGTTGATCAGCGTAGGCGCATCGGTGACAGCCGTGTAATCCATCACCAGCGCGCCGGCATCGGTGAGTGTATAGGTGACGGTGACATCCATATTGCCGGGGAAACCGTCGTCCCCATCCGGGCTGCGGGCTGTCAGCACCAGATGCTCGGTGCCGTCCTCATCGGTTTTCACCGTTCCCCGGAACACCGTGCGCCCGAAGGTCCCGTGCAGATGATTGGGGCCGTTGTTGGCCTCCAGGCGGTATACCCGGCCGTCCAGTGTGAAGGCCGCGCCCCGGATGCGGTTGGCATAGCGGCCCACCAGAGCCCCCACGCTGGCGGTGCCTGCCTCGTAGTCCTCCAGGCTGTCCATGCCCAGCACCACATCCACCGGCGCACCGTCCCTGCCGGGCACCCACAAGTCGGTGACAATGCACCCGTATTCAATGATATGGGCACGCATGCCGGCGCGGTTTTCCAGGGTGTAGCCGTACACCTCCCGGCCGTCGCAGGTGCGGCCGTAATACTTGCTTGTGATGGACATAGAGTTCCTCCTTTGCGGACGTTGTAGTTCGCCGGGCGCATATGCCATGATTCCACGCCCCGGCGCTTATTATATATAGGATACCGCATTCGACAGGAAATTACAACCGCAGCGCCGTAACATTTCCCGGCGGGCTTCGTCTAATTCTGTGAAACCGTCCCGTGCGCAGGCAGGGGGCAAGATATGCTGCACCTGTGCCAGCCGTTCTGAAAGGAGGCAATTGCCATGTCCGCCGCCATCGCGGGCCGTTCAGCCCCTTCCGACATTCCCGCTCCCATGCCCGGCGGCGCCCATGTCCGCAGGCGGGCACCCGCCTGGCCCCGGGCCGTGGCCACCGCACCGGCAGCTTCCAGTGGACGGTACCGGCCACCGGTGAGCCGGTAACGGCGCTGGCCAATGCCCACTGCGTAGTGTTGACCGCCCTGGGGCGTACGCGCTGCATGGTGATGGACCCGCTGCAGGGCAATTTGACGCTGCGCACCGAAGAATTCCTGTCCTGTTTTGAGGCCATGGGCAGCCGGGCGCTGGTGGTTCGCCCGGGCTGACACGCGGCGCGGGAAAATTTTTTCATTTTTCCGGACTTTCTGCTTGACAATCCCTGTAAAACACGTTATAAAATGTATAGGAAAAATATGCAGGTTCTGCCGCGCTGCATGCCGGAAGGGGCCTATCATGTTATGGAGGGAAATAGTCAATGGTTTTTGAGCGTGTTCGGGAGCTCATCTGCTCGCAGCTGGACCTGGACGAGGACCGCGTCACCATGGATTCCAATATTCTGGAGGATTTTGACGCCGACAGCCTGGATCTGGTGGATTTGGTGATGAGCCTGGAGGACGAATTCGGCATCGAAGTACCGGACGACCAGGTGGAAAATTTCCACACGGTAGGCGATGTGGTGCGCTACATTGAGGACAACACCTGATTGAACAGCCATCAAGGGGCCCCGGCTCGGGCGCGGCTGCGCGCCGTCTGGGGCCTTTTTATTTGTATTATGTGAGGAGACGTCATGAAAGACAACAAAAAACTGGTGGAGGCCATCACCCCCATCGACCAAGATTTTGCCCAGTGGTACACCGACATCTGCCTGAAGGCCGAGCTGGTGGATTATTCGTCCGTGAAGGGCTGCGTGGTGCTGCGTCCCTACGGCTATGCCATTTGGGAAAATATCCAGAAGCTGCTGGACGCCCGCTTCAAGGCCACCGGTCACGAGAACGTGGCCATGCCGATCTTCATCCCCGAAAGCCTGCTGCAGAAGGAAAAAGACCACGTGGAGGGCTTTGCCCCCGAGGTGGCCTGGGTGACTATGGGCGGCAGCGAGGAACTGGAAGACCGGCTGTGCGTGCGCCCCACCAGTGAGACGCTGTTCTGCGATCATTTTGCCCACGTGCTGCATTCCTGGCGGGACTTGCCCATGAAGTACAACCAGTGGTGCAGCGTGGTGCGCTGGGAAAAGACAACCCGCCCCTTCCTGCGCAGCCGGGAGTTCTGGTGGCAGGAGGGCCATACCATCCATGAGACCGCTCAGGAGGCCCAGGACGAGACCCTGCAGATGCTGAACATTTATGCAGACTTCTGCGAGCAGGAGCTGAATATCCCTGTGCTGAAAGGCCGCAAAACCGATAAGGAGAAGTTCGCCGGCGCCGAGGCCACCTATTCCATCGAAGCCATGATGTACGACGGCAAAGCCCTGCAGAGCGGCACCAGCCACTATTTCGGCGACGGTTTCTCCCGGGCCTTCGGTGTGCAGTTCACCGGCCGGGACAACCAGCTGCAGTATCCGTTCCAGACCAGCTGGGGCGTCTCCACCCGCCTGGTGGGCGCCATCATCATGACCCACGGCGACGACGAAGGGCTGATTCTGCCCCCGGCAGTGGCCCCCTACCAGGTAGTTATTGTGCCGGTGGCCGCCCACAAGCCCGGCGTCACTGAGGCTGCCCGGGAGCTGGCGGCGCGGCTGGGCAAATTCTGCCGCGTGAAGCTGGACGAAAGCGACAACACACCGGGCTGGAAGTTCGCCCAATGGGAGATGAAGGGCGTGCCTCTGCGCCTGGAGATCGGCCCTAAGGATATCGAAAAGGGCCAGTGTGTGCTGGTGCGTCGCACCGACCGTGAAAAGCTGTTCACCCCGCTGGAGGATCTGGAGCAGGTGATCCCCGCACAGCTGGTGGAGGTAAGCCGCCAACTGTATGCCCGCGCGCAGAAAAACCGCGCCGAGCGCACCTTCTCCGCCAAAACGATGGATGAAGTGATGGAGCTGGCCAACACCCGGAGCGGCTACATCAAAACCATGTGGTGCGGCGATTTGGCCTGTGAAGAGAAGATGAAGGAAGTGGCTGGCCTGTCCAGCCGCTGCATCCCCTTTGAGCAGGAGGTCATCGGCGATGTATGCCCCTGCTGCGGCAAACCGGCCAAAACCATGGTGGTGTGGGGCAAGGCGTATTGAGCCCTGCCCGCCGCAGGCAAATTGAAGCAAAAAAGAGCAGGCACAGGCCTGCTCTTTTTTTATTGTGTATCATCATGAAATTTCAGAGCCGTTACCGTGATTTTCATCGCTTGCGGCAGGGCGCCCCCTCCGTCCTCTCAGGCCCGGCGGCGGGTGCGCAGCGCGGCAAAGGCGGCGTCCAGTACGCCGCCGGCCAGAATCAGCAGCAGCGATGCCAGAGCCGTACCTCCGGGCGCTTCACCCAGGAACAGCCACACCCAAACCGGGTTCAGGACGGGTTCGGCCAGGCACAGCATCACGCCGGCCAGAGCGTCTACCCGGCGGGTGCCCCGGGCATACACCGTATAGCCGAATCCGTTTACCAGCACACCCGCCAGGGCAACCAGCCCTGCATCGGAGAGCCGCGGCAATGCCGCCCCCCATGTAAATGGCAGGCTGATGAGCACGCACAGCAGGTTGCCCACGCACATCACCGCCCCGGCAGGCACGTCTCCCGCCCTGCGCAAAAAGGCCGAGTACAGCGGGAACAGCACGCCGCTGGCCAGCGGCAGCAGCGTCAGCGGCGTCAGGCCACCGCCCACCAGGGCCACCGCACAGCCCGCGGCAATCAGCGCCATGGGCAGCACACCTGAAAGGCGCACGCGCAATTTGCGCTGGACGGCCAGGGCCAAGTACACAAACAACGGTGCCGTGTATTGGCCGCCCACCGCCTGGGCCGCACCCACCACCCGGGTGGACACCGCAAACGCCACCATGAACAGCGCATACAGCAGCGCCGCCAAAAAGGCATTGAGGCCGAAGCGCCGCCCGCGCAGCGCCCCCAGGCCCGGTGCCAGCACCAGGCAGGCCGCGCCGCTGCGGATCACCAGCAGCCAGAACATATCGCAGCTGACCCCTCGGATCACCAGGCCCGCACTGCTCCACAGCAAAGCTGCCAGCAGGATCTGCCCGGCACCCAGGATTTTTTCATTTCTTGTCGTCGCCGGCTCCATTTCTTTCCCCTCACATCCTGCCCGTCCCGTCGGCCCGGGGCGGGCGTTTTGTCACTCCCATTATAAACGGTTCACGGGCTTTTTCCACCGTCCTGCCTGTAGGCAGGGCCAAAACCACCGCACCATGCAAAGAGGGCAGTCCCGGAGGACTGCCCTTGGCAAACGCCGGTGTTTCCCCGGCCGGCCCCGCCGGGCACAGCTGCCTCAGTACAGCTTGGCACCGGCAGGGATATGGTCGTCCACCATCAGCAGGTGCAGCCGTTCTTCGCCAGCCTCATGGTGCACAGCGCTGATGAGCATGCCGCAGGAGTCCAGGCCCATCATGTTGCGCGGCGGCAGGTTCACAATGGCAATGCAGGTTTTGCCCACCAGCTGCTCAGGCTCGTAATAGTCGTGGATGCCGCTGAGGATGACGCGGTCGATCCCGGAGCCGTCATCCAGCACAAACTTCAGCAGTTTCTTCGACTTGGGCACTGCTTCGCAGGCTTTCACCTTCACGGCGCGGAAATCAGACTTGCTGAACGTGTCAAAGTCCACAAATTCCCGGAACAGCGGTTCGATCTCCACACGGGAAAAGTCCACGGCTGCCGGTGCGGCAGGCACTTCCTGCATGGGGGCCGCAGTCTCCCGCGCCGCCGCCTTTCCCTCGGCCTTCGGCGCATCCAGCGGCTTCATCGTGGGGAACAGCAGCACGTCCCGAATGGTAGAAGCACCTGTGAGAAGCATGACAAAGCGGTCCACGCCGATGCCGATGCCGCCGGTCGGAGGCATGCCATAGCTCAAAGCATTGAGGAAATCCTCATCCACGCCGCTGGCTTCGTCATCGCCGTGCTGTTTGAGGTATTCCTGGTATTCAAAGCGCTGGCGCTGGTCGATGGGGTCGTTCAGCTCGCTGAAAGCATTGCAGTATTCCCGCCCCCCGATGAACAGCTCAAAGCGTTCGGTATAGCCGGGATGATTCGGGTCCTTTTTGGAAAGCGGGCTGATTTCCACCGGGTGGCCCGTCAGGAAGGTCGGCTGCACCAGCTTGTCCTCCACATAGGTCTCAAAAAACAGGTTCAGGATATCGCCCTTTTTATGGCGCTCCTCAAAGGGGATGCCGCGCGCTTTTGCCAGGGCTTTGGCGGCCTGGTCGTCGGGCAGGGCATCAAAATCCACACCGGCATATTGTTTCACGGCTTCCACCATGCTCAGCCGGGCAAAAGGCTTTTCCAGGTCATACGTCACACCGTCCAGCGTGCAGACAGCCGTCCCGTTCACCTTGCGCGCAACGGTGCGCATCATATCTTCGCACAGATTCATCATGCCGCGGTAGTCGGTGTAAGCCTGATAAGCTTCCAGCATGGTGAATTCCGGATTGTGGCGGGTGTCCATCCCTTCGTTGCGGAACACGCGGCCGATCTCATACACACGGTCAAACCCGCCCACAATCAGGCGTTTCAGGTGCAGTTCCAGCGCAATGCGCAGATACATGTCGATGTCCAGTGTGTTGTGATGGGTAATAAAAGGGCGGGCCGCCGCACCGCCGGCCTGGATGTGCAGCACCGGCGTCTCCACCTCCATAAACGCATGGCCATCCAGATAGCCGCGCAGTTCCGAGATGATACGGCTACGCTTGCGGAAGACCTCCTGCACTTCCGGGTTCACAATCAGGTCCACATAGCGCTGGCGATCGGGCGTTCCGCGGTCGTTGAGGCCATGGAATTTTTCCGGCAGGGGCAGCAGGCTTTTGGCCAGCAGCACAATTTCGGTAACGTGCACACTGATCTCACCCATTTTGGTGCGGAACACAAAGCCCCGCACCCCTACAATGTCGCCGATATCAAACTTTTTGAAATCCTGATACGCCTCGGTGCCCACATCGTCCCGGCGCACATACATCTGGATGTTGCCGGACCTGTCCCGCAGATCGGCAAAGCTGGCTTTTCCCATCACGCGCTTGCTCATCATGCGGCCGGCCATGCACACCTGACGGCGCTGGGCGGGATCGGCGTCCTCGGGCAGGTCCACATAGCTGCCCTTCACTTCCTCGGCAAAATCGCTCTGAGGCCAGCTGGTGCGCTGGAAGGGGTCTTTGCCGGCCTGCTGCAGCTCGGCCAGTTTCTGGCGGCGGATCGCCACCAGCTGGCTGTAATCCTGCTCGGCTTCGGGCTGGGAGGTGTTTTGATTCATTTCTGCCATATTCTTCTCTCCTTCAAACGGCAAAACGGCGGCTGCGGCGCCGATCGGTTCAGTTACGCCTTATTATAACACAAAAACAGGCGCTTTCGCACCTGTTTTTGCACGGTTTTTTGCAATTTTCAACGCTTTCCGGCGTTATTATACGCCGCCGCGGCCAATAGCCATGATCTCATATACCACAGTGACGCCGTTGGGCAGCACGATCTCCACATGTTCGCCGGTCTGATGGCCGATCAGCGCTGCGCCCACAGGGGATTCATCGCTGATTTTGCCGTTCATGGGGTCAGCCTCGGTGGAACCCACAATATCGTACTCCTCCACTTCGCCGTCTTCGTCCTTGATCGTCACATGGCTTCCCACGCTGACCACATCGTCGGACAGTTCGCTCTCGTCAATGACGCGGGCATGCTTGAGCATTTTCTCCAGCTCCGCAATACGGCTCTCCACGAAACCCTGTTCGTTCTTGGCCTCGTCATATTCACTGTTTTCCGACAAATCACCGTAGCCGCGGGCCACTTTGATCTTCTCGGCCACCTCTTTGCGCTTGACGGTTTTAAGGTTCTCCAGTTCCTCTTCCACGGCGCGCAGGCCGGCGTAGGTCATCACAACTTCTTTGTTCAATGTATCTGGTTCTCCTTTGGTACACTTTTGCCCCGCACATTGTGCACGGTGCCTGTACAATATGGCATATTATAGCGATTTTGCCGGCCTCTGTCAAGTCCCGCCCAGGGGTTTCGCCCCATGGTGACAGAATTCTGTGCAAAGTGCCGGTTTTTGCGCCGGTTGTATGCACATAACGCACAAACCCGCAGCAAAACCGCAACAGCAGAACAGAGGCAGCCCAATCGGGCTGCCCCTGAACTCTATAGGATGTTAAGGCGGATTACTCGTCGTCGGACACGCCGCTCATAAACTTCTTGGCTTCTTCAATCACCTTGGCTTCCAGGTTGCCGGGCAGCTGTTCATAACGGGCAAAATCAAAGGTAAAGCTGCCGCGCCCCTGGGAGACCTGGCGCAGATAAGTGGTGAAGTCCTGCATTTCGCTGACGGGCACATCGGCCTCGATCACCTGCTGGCCGTCCTCGCCGGGGTTCATGCCCAGCACGCGGCCGCGGCGCTTGGTCACCTCGCCCATGATATCGCCGGTGATGTCGCCGGGCACCGAAGCTTTCAGCGTGCCAATAGGCTCCAGCAGCACAGGGCCAGCTTCGGGCAGGGCTGCCTTGTAGGCCAGCTTGGCAGCCATTTTGAATGCCATTTCGGAGGAATCCACCGGGTGATAGCTGCCGTCCAGCAGAGTGGCCTTCAGGCCCACCACCGGGTAACCGGCCAGCACGCCGTGCTGCACGGCCTCCTGCAGGCCTTTTTCCACGGCGGGGAAGAAGTTCTTGGGCACGCTGCCGCCGAACACCTTCTCTTCAAAGACAAAATCGCCTTCATCGGTGGGCTCGAACTCGATCCACACGTCGCCGAACTGGCCATGGCCGCCGGTCTGTTTCTTGTGGCGGCCTTGGGCCTTGCACTTTTTGCGGATGGACTCCCGGTATGGGATGCGGGGCTTCTCCAGTGTGATCTCCACGCCGAACTTGTTTTTCAGCTTGGCGCAGGCCACATCCAGATGCTGCTCGCCCAAACCGCTGAGGATCTGCTGCACCGTCTCGGTATCCACACGGTAGCCCAGGGTGGGGTCCTCTTCCATCAGGCGCTGCAGTGCGCCGGACACCTTGCTTTCGTCACCCTTGTTCTTCACCTTGACGGCCATGGACAGGGTGGGCACGGGGAACACGGGCGCCGGCAGGCGCACCACGCGGCCCGGCGCGCACAGGGTATCGCCGGTTTTGGCGGCGGGCAGCTTGGTCACCGCGCCGATGTCGCCGGCAGTAATGGCGTCAGTATCCGTCTGCTTTTTCCCTTTTATGAACACCAGCTTGCCCAAACGTTCGGGCTCACCGGTACGGGCGTTCACCGCCGGGGTGTCGGCGGACAGTTTGCCGCTGATCACCTTCACATAGCTCAGTTTGCCTACGAAGGGATCGGCCACGGTTTTGAACACATAGGCGCACAGGGGTTCATCCGGGCTGCAGGCCACTTCCACCTCGTTGCCGTCGGCATCGGCAGCAGCGGCACTGGCCGCGCGGTGGGCGCTGGGCAACAGTTTCTTGATGCCCCACAGAACACTGTCCATACCGGCCAGGCTGGGCGCAGCGCCGCAGAACACCGGCGTAATGGCGCCCTCTTTGGTGCCCACGCGCACACCTTCGGTCAGCTCTTCTTCCGTGAAAGGCTCACCCTCGAAGAATTTTTCCATCAGCTCGTCGCTGGTTTCGGCCACGGCCTCGCGCATGGCCTCCAGCAGGCCCTCGGTGCGGTGGCCATAGCTGGGCACGGGCACCTCGCGGGCTGCGCCGTCGGCGGCATAGGCATAAGCCTTTTTGGTGATCAGGTTCAGGTACACGCGGCCGCCGGCCTGTTCGATGGGCACCACCACGGGGCACACCGAGGGGCCGAAAGCCGCCTTCAGTTCTTCAAACACTTTATAAAAGTCGGCGTGTTCGGCGTCCACCTTGCTGATGTAGATCATCCGGCTTTTGCCGTTTTTCAGTGCCAGGTTATAAGCCTTCTGGGCGCCCACCGACAAGCCGCTGCGGGCCGATACGGTGATCAGCACGCTTTCGGCGGCGCGCACGCCCTCATACATGCCCACTTCAAAGTCAAACAGGCCCGGGGCGTCCAGCAGGTTGATCTTCACCCCGTCGTATTCCACGGGCGCCACGGCCAATGCCAGGGAGGCATGGCGCTTGGCCTCTTCGGGGTCAAAATCGCACACGGTATTGCCGTCCTCCACGCGGCCCAGGCGGTCCGTCCCCTTGGTCAAGTACAGCAGCGCCTCGGCCAGCGTGGTTTTGCCGCTGCCGGCATGGCCTGCAATCAGGACGTTGCGGATGTGATCGCTTGCATATTTCATAGTGTTAACCCTTCTTCCCTGCCGGCAATGGGTGAATGAGCCGGCAAACTATACAAAAATTTTAACACATTTCACGGATAATTAAAAGAACCTGCCAGACGTTTTTTGTCGTTGCCGGTGTACAACTTTCGCGCCTGCCATTGTGCAAAATGACGAAAACAGCCCGTGGTTTTTGCGCAAAAAACCGGAGAAGCGCACCGCAGCGCGCCCCTCCGGAAGAAGTGTTCCATTTTCAATTTCAGCCAGGCCGGTGTTCCAGGCGGCGGAACAGGCCGCGCGGCAGCGACAGCACCGCCAGGATCCCCAGCGCGATGACTACGGCGATTTTCAGCGTCTCCACGCCTTTGGCCAGGCAGGCGTCATTGTCACCCATGATAAAATAATACACCGTATAATAGATGCCCGCCCCGGGTACCAGGGGGAAAATGCCCGCCGTAATGTAGACCACGGAAGGGCACCGGCACACCACCGACAGGATGCGGGTGAGCAGGGCCAGCGCCAGGGCCCCGAAAAATGAGCCCAGCACCACCGACGCCCCCAGCTGCACCGACAGCCAGTACACGCCCCAACCGGCCATACCCGTGGCGCCGCAGGCCACATACTGGCGCTTGGGCGCATGGAACAGGATGGAGAAGGCAAGCGTGGCCACAAAGGACACAGTGCATTGGATCAGGAACTGCACGATCACACCATCACCCCCGGAATCCAGCTGCTGACAGTGAGCACGAAGCCCACGCCGCAGGCGATGGCCGCCCCCACCAGCACGGCGTCCACCGCGCGGATCATGCCCGAAAGATAATCGCCTCCGGCGGCATCCCGGATACCAGTGGTGAGGGCAATGCCGGGCACCAGGGGGATGATGCCGCCGATGATGATGGCGTCCAGGCTGCAGGCCACGCCCAGCGCGGTGAGGGCCTGGGCGCACAACAGGCTGACCAAAGCTACCAGCCCCGCACACAGCAGGTTGGCCACGAATTTACCCACCTCGCTGCGCTCCAGGGCAATGCGCGCGGGCTCCAGCGCCAGGCCTGCGCAGAACGCAGCCCCTGCGTCCACCGGCGTTCCGCCGAACAGATAGGCAAAGGCCGCCGTGCCCACGGCACAGGCCAGCAGGCGCACCAGGGCAGGCTTCTGCGGCATGGCGCGGATTGCGTCCAGCCGGCGGAAAGCTTCCTCCAGCGGCACGGCGCCCGCGGCGATCTCACGGCTGAGCTCATTGACCGCCATGATGCGCCCCATGTGCGTGGATGCCTGGGGCAAAAAGCGCAGGGTCGTGCCCAGCTGGCCGCCGCCGTCCACCGAAACGAACAGCCCGTTGGTCAGCACATAGGCATGAAAATGTTCTTCCCCGTAGGCCCGGGCAATGCGTTCCATCGTGTCCTGCACGCGGAATATCTCGCCGCCGTTCTCCAGCAAAGTCTGCCCCGCGCACAGCGCCAGGCGCAGAACGGCCGCCGGGCGCGCATCCCCGGCCGGGGATGCGCCCATGCCGCCCGCGGTCACAGTTCCTCCCGCAGGCACTGGCGCCAGCCCGGAGGCACCAGGCTTTTGAACGCACAGTACACCGGCGCCTCCTGCCCCGCAAAGCCTGCCCTGCCGAACAGGCGCAGGGCATCGGCATCATCGGGGTCGCAGTCCAGGAAGATATCCGCGTAGTTCTGCTGTTCGGCCCGGGCCCATGCCAGGGCGGCCAGCAGCGCCGCTGCACCGCAGCCGATGCGGCGGCTGCCCTCGGCCGTATACAGCAGCTGGATGCAGAATGCGTCCGCATAGCCCAGCCCCACGCACAGGGACACCGGTTGCCCGTCCTGCAGGGCCACAAAGGCCCGGGCGCCCCGGGCCAGCTGGCGGTTCAGCACTTTCAACACATAGTCCTGCCCGCCGGCGTAGGCCGTCGGCAGCGCCGCGGCAGCACCTGCCAGGGGCGCCGACAGCATTTGGACAGGACACCGGCGGGCCAGCAGCAGAGGCGAGACCTTGCCCTGCCAGTGCATGCGCACCGCCGGCCGGGTGCTGAGCACGTAGCCCGCTTTGATCAGCGCGCCCCGGGCCTGGGCCGGCGGTACGCTGTCGGCGGGAAACATGAACTTGGGCACACAGCGGGTGCCCGCATAGTAGGCTTCCACCGCCTCGATGCTGGCCGGCGCTTCTTCCAGCTTTTTCAGCACCGCATAGTTGGATGCGCCTGAAGCCTGGTTTTCCTTATCCCGAAAAGCCCGCCAGGCAGGCGTCTCGGCATACTCCAGGTACTTTTTCGGCGCATGAATATCAAATTTCTCACTGGCTGTCAGCATTGCGTCTGTATTCCTTCCTTCTCTCACAAACCTTTCCGCGGGCTGCGGCCGTGCGGGTTTTCCGCAAACGCCGCTTCGCAGGCGTACTGCGCGGGGCGCGGGCACTCAGCGGCGCACGGCTGCGCGCACCTGGCCGAAAGCCGGGTCGGCAGCGTACAGATGGCGGGCGCTGGCCTCCATCAGCAGATAGACCTCCCCGGAGTCGATGTCGATGATGCCCGTGTCGAACATCTGATACATGCCGCAGGTGCCGTCCCACAGGAACCCCGTCTGATTTTCCAGCAAAAAGCTGCGCTTGAACACATAGATCGAGGCGTTCAGGTCAAACACCGGCGGGGTCTGCTGGCGGGCGGTGAAGTGGTGGTCGATCACCCGCCGGGCATAGCCGTCCACCAGCTGTGCCTGGTTCATATAGGGCGTGCGCCGGGCCGGGCACACGCTGAACACCACATCGCACTCCGGCTGGGCCAGCGCCTGGGCCCAGGCGCCGCTGACATCCTGCACCCGCCGCAAAGGGCTGGTGATGTCCAGGTCGATCAAATGGCCGTACATGCGGCCGGTGCGGGCCTCCATCTCCCGCAGGCTGTGCTGGAACACCCGCATTTTGGGCACGATATCGCCGCACAGCTCTTCGGGGCGGCGCACCACCGTTACCTCCGGATACTTGGCTGTCACCGCGTCAATCAGCAGCTGGGAATCGGTGTTCAGGCAGAGATCCACGTGCAGCTCCGGGTGCTGGCCGATAAACAGCTCGGCTGCGGCCAGGCTGTAGTGAGACAGCGGCAGGCCGTCGAAGATTTTCAGGTTTTTGTTCTTGAACCCCTTGCTGCCGGCCCGGCCGCAAATGGTAATCAACACGTTTTCCATTCAAAGTTGCTCCTCTCTTTGCCGGTGCACCCGGCCGCGCACCGTAGCTATCAGATGATCGCTGCACACCTTCAGCGCCACACCGAACCCCAGGCTGGCCGCCAGCGTGACCGCCAGGAACAGGCTGCCGCGCCAAATGTAGAACGGGCCGGGGATATGAGCGGCCAGCTCGTTCAGCAGTATATGGTGCACAAGAATCACTGCGAAAGAATAACGCGCCAGCCATGTGACAGCTCGGCACAGCGGCCCATAGCGCCGGATAATCGGGCCCAAAGCCCGCAGCACAACCAGCAGGCACACACCGGTGAGCGTGTACGGCAGGGGCCCAGGCAAATGCAACGGCACCAAAAACATCACCGCAAACCCCATGCCGGCAGCCACCACAGCAGGCCAGCGCCGGAAAACCGGCCAGCGCTCCAGGCAAAAGCCCAGCAGGAAGGTGGTAATGCAGACGACCAGATTGCGGTTGCGCGAAATTTGAAGCGGATACCAAAACAGCAGCGCTATATATGCCGCAACGGCGAGTGCCATCGTAAGCAGCGGATGTTTGCGAAAGCACCAGCATAATACAGGGAACAGCAGATACAGCAGCACGATGGCCCCAAAGAACCACTCGCCCACCAGCCCATAGCCGGTAACCCGGTAAGCCAAGTAGCTATCCATACCTATCAGCGTCAGCAACATCTTGGCCGGATGGCCGCCCCACAGCAAATTGCCCGATTTACATACCCGCATAAAGTAGGCAGCAAGCCATGCGATATAAAAAATCGGAAATAAGCTGAGCCACCGCTTTTTGAAAAAAGCCCACCAGTTTTTGCAACGGCTGTCGTTGCGCCACAGCACAGCGCCGGACAGGACCAGGAACATGGCTACAGCCGCCAGAGACATCTCGCCATTGGCGTAATAAAGCCCATAGTTGATGTAGCCATCTTCGCCGCGAGCCTGCAGGGCCAGGCTGTAATGGCCCAGCACCACCAGCAGCGTAGCCACTACGCGCACCAAGTCCAGGCCCACGTCCCTCTCTTTTTTTACAGATGCTCCCATTTCACATCTCCCCCAGTGTCAGCTTCAGTACGGTCAGGGCCTGTTCCGGGGGGTTCAGGCTCTCCGCAGCGGCGTCGTCCAGGGCGTAATGCAGGAAGTAGTCCATCTCCCGCTCGTAACGGCGATTGACGGGTTCTTCGTAATGCTCCTGCGTTCCGTCGGGCAGGGTGAGGATGCCCGCGCCGAAATCGGCGGTGAGGGTGCCGTCGGCGCAGAACAGCTCGATGGTGCGCCGGTAGGTGCGTCCGAAGTAGTCCAGATGCACTTCACCCAGCATTCTGGGCCAGCGGGCAATGTACACTGACAAATCGTCGGAATCAAGCTCCAAATCGCTGTAAGTGCCCTTGAAATTGCAGATCTGCGCAGGCGCGCCGAACAGCTCCACCAGATAGTCCCACTCGTGGATCAGGTCAATGGTGACGCCGCCGCCCATGTCCCGATGGGCCGAGTAGACCGTGCGGTAGTCCACACCGGGGCGCCATTCCGGCAGATAAGACGAACAGATCACACGGGCGCAATAGGGCCGCAGTCCGTCCCGGCCCAGGCGCTGTTTCAGGGCCAGCATGGTCCCGCACCAGCGCATGGGCGCGGCCACATAGGCTTTCTGGCCGGGGGCCAGGCAGTCGGCCAGGGCGTAGGCCGTGTGCTCAAAAAGGGGTTTTTCAATGAACAAGGCCCCCACCCTGCCCCGCAAAGCGCACAAGGTCTCAAAATGCAGGCTGGTGGGGTTGGTGATAAACGCCGCATCCCAAACCTCCCCGTCGGGCAGGGTGCGGAACTGGCCATCCAGCAGGGCTGCCGTCTGGGCCGGCAGGGGCCTGCCGGAGGAACGCAGCGCCCACACCTTCAGCGGCAGGCCCATGGCCCCGGCGGCGGCCCGCAGGTTTTTCAAATGGCGGGTACCTATGGAACCCAGACCGGTGAACAGCACTTTCACGGCCGCGCCTCCTTTCGGGGTGAGGTGTTCGGGCGGGCGGGATCGGCCAGGAAGCCCCGGCCGCCCTCCTGCAGGCGCAGGTCTGCCTCCAGGGTCTCGGCGCCCCGGCGCAGTTTCACATCCATCTCTTCGGGATATACAGGCACGGCCAGGTACAGCATCACCTGGCCGCCGTCCCGGGTGGGCACGGGCATCACGCAGCGCGGGCCATTGCCCTCATCGGGCAGGAACAGCACCACGCCGGTAAATCCCGTGCCGGCAATGGGCCGGGCCGGGTTCCCGTTGGGAACCGAGTGGCCCGCCCCCAGCCAGGTACGGTAGAGATGGGGCATCCGCGCCAGGGCCTTCAGAATGCGGATAGGCCAATACACTTCCTCCGGCCCGTCGGAAGAAAGGCCCTGCAGGGGAAAACTGCCGGGCAGGTACATCATCACCTCGGCCCTGCGCAGATAATCGTACTGCCGGGCATGCTCCAGGTTTTCCAGCGTCATCGGCAGGCTGGACATGCCGGTGGTATACAGCACCCAGTAGGGTTCGGCCGGAATGGGCGCCATAGCGTACACATCCACATGGATATCCGGGCTGGCCAGTTCGTGCCAAACGGTGGTTTCGCGGCCGGGGAAAGCCTGTTCCATCCAGGCGGTGATCTCCGGGCCGTAGTCCCGGGCGCCGGCGGTGTCAACGGGCACCGGGTCCGCATGGTGCAGCACCGGGCCATCGGCGGGATATGCGGCCTCGGCATCCCGCCGCTTTTTCAGAAAGTCAAACATGGGCGTCCTCCTGCCGGGCAGCCGCCTCGATGCGGTCGATGAGTGCCAGGGCCTGGCGGTCTTTTTCAAAGTTCCAGCGGGGCTGCTCTTTGCCCTCCAGCACGGCGAAGAAATTGGCCAGCTCGTCCACATAGGCGTTTTCCACAATATTATCCGAATAGCGGCTGTCGTGCTCGAAGGTGTCGTAGGTATTCACCGCCACCTTGTCCCCGGCGGCCTTGTCGAAGCGGTAGAGGGCCCTGGGGTTGCCCTCCCAGAACAGGTGCAGCCCCTCGCCGAAGCACTCGAAATTGCGCACGGCCTTGGGGCACACCACATCCACCGCCAGCAGGCCCTTGGTGCCGTTTTCATGGCGCAGGGTGACAAAGTAGCTGTCCGGGTAGCCGATCTCCAAACCGCTGAGCTTATCGGCCCGGGCAAACACGTCCGACACCGGGCCGAAGGCATCCAGCAGCCAGGGCAGGTCGATGCCGAAGATCTCCCGCACGCCGCCGGTACGCGCATCTCCCACAAAGAAGTTCTTATAATTTTCCCAGGGGTGCCAGTCGGGCAGATACTGGCCGATGTGATAAATGTAATTGACGGGCTTTGGGAAAGCCGCCACCTGCGCCTTGATGTACTGGGTCTCGGCCCTGTACAGCATGGTGGAGGAGAGGAACAGCGGCAACCCATTTTCCGCAGCTTTGGCCGTAAGGGCGTCATAGCCGTCCGGCACCAGGTTCAGCTCGGTGAATACCGGCACGCCGGCGTCCAGCAGCCGGCCGATGATCGCCGCGTGCGTCAGCGGCGCGGTACACACCAGCGCGGCGTCGTACCGGCCCGCAGCCAGGGCTTCGTCCAGGCCTGCCCAGCCCTGCACACCCAGGGCGGCCGCCTCGGCCCGGCGGCTTTCGGCCAGGTCTACGCCGCAGAGGGCCGCATCCGGCCGCAGCTGCCGGACCAGCCGGGCCCGGCGCTTGCCCATGCTGCCCAAACCAACAATCAACAGTTTCATCGTTGCACTCCCCTTTTTCTTTCCCCTCAGCCTTGCGCCGGGGGAATGAATTCCAGCTGGTCGGTGTCCGTCCAGCCCAGGATACTGTCTTTCTTGACAAGGGTCTGCCCGCCGCAAGTGCATACCACACTCACCCGGTCTCCGCCCTTCAAAGCCAGGCGCAGGCTGGTGTAATCTCCCGCCAGGCGTGCGCCCGACGGCCCCTGCCGCACCCACTTTGCAGGGACCCAGGCCGTCTGGCCGGCGGCCTGATGGCGGCACAGCAGGGCGTCCCGCTCCTCGTCCCGCTCCAGCACGTCCACATCCAGGTCCGGCCAGATCCAGGCGATGCTTTCCTCCTGCGCGGCCTTCCGGCCCTTCCGCACCACCGCGCGCCCCAGGCCGTCCACGCAGGAATAACGGCGATAGGCCCCTTCCCACAGCTCGGTGCCGTTCAGCTGGCCGCCCTCTTTCACACACAGCCCACCGTCGATGGACAGGATATTTTTTTCGGCATCGCAGAAAGGCGCAAAGCCCAGCACGCCCCGGCGCCGGGCCGTGTAATTACTGACGGGGAAATGGCCTACCACCAGCAGCTTTTCGCTTTTTTCGGCCCTGTCCAGGTAGCCGCGCACCGTCAGGGCTTCTTCCCAGGGCTGGCTCTCCAGAGGCCCGGGGCACAGCCCTGCGTGGACGAAGCGGTAATCTTCGGTCTCCAGGATGTCCGGCAGAGCCCGCAGAAAGGCCGTCTCCGCCGGATAAGCCGCCTGCAGGCGGCGCACTGCGGCGGGAACGTCAGCCAGAACCTGCTGCCGGGCCAGCCCCTGGGCCGCGGCCAGCTGCCACAAAAAGCCGTCGGCCTCCGTCTGCCGGGCCAGCAGAGCCGGCAGGTCCGGGTCCGCCGGGTCCAGCAGGGCGGTGTCACAGTTTCCCCGCAGCACGTACACCCGGTCCTCCCGCATCAGATCCATGGCCATGCGCAGCGCGCCCAGGCTGTCGGGGCCTTTTTCCAGCAGGTCCCCCACCAGCACCAGGCCGTCCTTGCCGGGGCGATAGTCCAGCTTTTCCAGCAGCCTGCGCAATAAATCCGGCCGGCCGTGCACATCGCTGACGGCCAGCACCCGCCGGCGGCGGCTGAATTCCCCCCGGGCCACATTGCACTTCATTCTGCCTCACCCTTTCCGCCCGGCCCGCGCCGGGCATCCCCCGCACTTTCAGCCCGCCAGTTCAGGCGCGATCTGCGCGCCCAGGGCCGTCAGCGCACTGTAAAACGTTTCATAACCGGTGATGTCGTACACGATCTCCCCCTCCAGGTCCGTATAGCGGCAGCCGCGCTCGGGCGTAGCGTACACGCACAGGGTACTGCCGTCCCGCAGGGTGAGGAAGATGCGGAAAGTCTGCCCGTAGCCGGCGTAAGGCAGGCTGTCCAGCAGGCCCGCCCTGCAGGAGGCGCCCGACAGCAGGGCCACCACCTGGCCGGCCTGGGTGTCGGTGAGGGTCAGGATCTTTTCCGCCTTGCCCGGCACCCGGGTGCGCACTTCCACAGCAGTTACCGCCCCGGCATCGGCCACGGGCACGGGCCGGTAGGCCCACAGGCACAGCCCGGCCGCCACGGCCAGCGCCGCGCCCACGGCCGCAGCCTGGCGCCAGCGCCGCTGTACCAGGCGCACTGCCAAAAAGGCTGCCAGCAGCGCCGCGAACAGCGCCAGCGCCAGCAGCGCCACCCGGGCCGCCTGGGTGAAATAAGGCGTATAAAAACCGGGGGCCTCCAGCTTCTGACGCTCCAGCACAGTGGCCACCGTACGGAACATGGCTTTCAAGTTTTCAACCATGGTCTGCCTCCTGTTCACACCAGCCAGGGCCGGCGTCGTAAAACCCCTTAGGCCTGCCGAAGGCGGGGCTTTGCACCCAGGCCTCCAGCCGGGCCACAATGCGTGCGGCGGTGTCACCGCCGTTGTAGGGGCTGACCGCCCGCGCCGCCCGGGCGCGGAATTCCGGCGTAAGGGCCTGTTCCACCGCCGCCCGGATGTCCTCTTCCCCGCCGGTACAGCACAGCACGTTATCGCACAGGATACGCCCGGCCTGGCGGCTGCCGATGTTCACCGCAGGCACGCCCAGGGTGGGCGTTTCCACCACGCCGGAAGAGGAATTGCCGATGACGGCTGCGCAGTACTTCATAGCCGATAGGTACCGCAGAGCCCCCATACTGGCGAAAGCGGCGCACCGTTCGGCCCCGCCGGGCGCTGCGCACAAGGCGTCGATCTGTTCGTTGACCGCCGCGCCGCCGGCGTCGGCGTTGGCCTTGGTGTAGATAACAAAGAGCCGCGGGAAGGCCGCCAGGGCCGCCGTCAGCGCGCCGAAGGCCGCCGCGGGCGGCGGTGCGCCGGGAGCCGTCTCGGGGTGATAGGTCACCAGGGCGTAAGGCATCGTCAAAATTTGAGGCAGGCCCAGGCTGGCAGCCAGCTGTTCTTTCGTCAGCAGGGACAGCTTGCGCAGGTTTTCGTCCCCCAGGCCGCCCACGTTTTCCACGGTGTCCGGCGCTTCGCCCATGCGCACCAGGCGGCGGGCGTAAGTTTCGCAGGACGGGAAGTGCAGGCTGGCCATTTTGGTCAGGCAGTGGCGGAACCACTCGTCCGCCGCCCCCAGGGTGACGTCCCCGCCGGAGATATGGGCCAGGGGGATCCCAGCCAGGCAGGCCGCGGCGCCGGCGGCGAAGATCTCGTACCGGTCCCCCAGCACCAGCACGGCGTCGGGGCGGTGGGCGGCGAAATAGTCGGTAAATACATCAATGGTCCGGGCCACGGTATGGGCGGTATCCTGCCGGGCACCGGCCACGCCGGCTGCGGGCAAAATGGGCAGGCGGGCGGCAATGGGCAGGCCGCTGGCCTCTACCTCCGCCACGGTGTAGCCGAAAGCCGGCGACAGGTGGGCGCCCGTCACCGCCAGCTGCAGCGCCAGGGCTGCGCTTTCGTAGATACCCCGGGCCACCCGGGCCAGCAGGCCCCACTCGGCCCTGGTGGACGTAATCAGGCAGATTTTCGCTTTTTCACCCATATTACACGCCTCCTTTGCCTTGGCCCGGGCCGCTCACAGCTCGATCTTCTCGTCCTCGCCGAAGGCCCGCTTTGCCTTCCGGCCCAGCACCTCATGCCAGCGCATGGGGGAGATGCCGTCCCCCGGGCGCTTAGTGGTGAGGTTCTCGGCGGTGAAAGTTTCGCCGGCGGCGATGGGCCGGCGGGCCACGATGCTCTTGCGGGCGATGGGCTTGTTCTTGGCCTCGCTGTCGGTGACGTGCTTGTGGCCGTCGCCCAGGGCCTTTTCCACGTTGCGCACAGCCCGCACCATGGCCGCCAGCTCGTCGGGTTCCAGGCTGGCCTTGTGGTCGGGGCCGTCCATGGTTTTGTCCAGGGTGAAGTGCTTTTCAATGACGCAGGCCCCCAGGGCCGCGGCGGCGATATCCGCCTCGATGCCCAGGGTGTGGTCCGAAAATCCCACGGGCAGAGCGAACTGCTGGTACAGATCCTGCATGGCCAGCAGGTTGGCGTCCTCCATGGGGGTGGGATACTCGGTGTTGCAGTGCAGCAGCGTCACGTCTTCGCAGCCGCCGTCCTCCAGTACCGTCAGCGCGTCCTCGATCTCGGCCAGGTTGCTCATGCCCGTGGACAGCAGTACCGGCTTTTTCACCGCGGCCACCTGCTCCAGATAGGGCAGATTGGTGATCTCCCCCGAGGGGATCTTCCACAGGGGCATATCCAGGGTTTTGAGGAAGGCGATGCTGTCCAAATCAAAGGGAGTGGACAGGTACTGGATGCCGATGGAATCGCAGTATTCTTTCAGCTCCCGGTGGGCCTCGAAGCCGAAGTGGATGCGGCGCACCATCTCCAGCTGGCTCTCCCCGGCGCCGGTGGCCTGCTTCTGGTAGGCGGCCTTTTCGGCAAATTTGCTCACCACCTGCTCGGGTACGGCGGTCTGGTATTTCACGATGTCCGCCCCGGCGTTTTTGGCGGCCAGGGCCATTTTTTTCGCCAGTTCCAGGCTGCCGTTGTGGTTCACGCCGGCCTCGGCGATGATCAAAATGCTCATACTCTGTTCCCCTTTCCGATGTGCTGCAAGCGCCTCACTGCCCCTGTTCCTCCAGGCGGCGGCGCATGTTGTCCAGCTCTTCCAGCTGGCCCATATCCATCCAGCTGTGCTCGCTGACAGGATACACGCCCACCCGGCCGCCGCCGGCGCGCACGCGCTCGATCACGTCGGTAAAGGGCGTAAAGGTGTCCGGAGCGATCAGGTCGATCACTTCCGGCTCCACCACATACAGGCCGGTGTTGGTGTAGAAGCTCATGCGAGGTTTTTCCCGCAGGCCCGTCAGCAGGCCGTTCTCCTGCTCCACCACGCCGTAGGGGATGGTAAAGTTCTTCAGCGCGCACACCATGGTGACGGCGTTGCCGTTGCGCTTGTGGAAGTTGTAGATCTTGCCTACATCGGCCTCCACCAGGATGTCGCAGTTGGTGAGGAAAAACGTCTCCCGCACCCGCCCTTTCAGCAGCGACAGCCCGCCGCCGGTGCCCAGGGGCGTGTCCTCGTCGGCAAATTCCACGGCGTAGTCTTTATCCAGCTCGTTGAAATAGGCCTTGATCATGCCCTTTTTGTAGTTGACGATCAGCACGAAGCGGCCGCAGCCGGCGTCGGTGAAGCGGCGGATGATATGTTCGGCGATGGGCAGCTCCCCCACGGGGATGAGGGGCTTGGGCAGGATTTTGGTGTAGGGGTACAGCCGGGTGCCCAGGCCCCCGGCCATCATCACCACCGGGGCCTGCACCCGGGTGACGGGTTCGGCGCCCAGGGCGCTGGCGAATACCACGTCCACCATGCGCCCGTCCCCGTCCACCACCGGCAGGGCGCTGACGTCCCAGCGCTTGAACCAGCGGCGGGCGTCTTCCTTCTGGCGCACCGTCAGCTTCTTGGGGCTGCGGTTCACCACGTCCAGGGCCGGGGCGTCCAGCGCGCCGCCCCGCAGGATGTACCGGCGGATGTCCCCGTCGGTGAGCACGCCCTGCAGCTTGCCCTCCGGCGCCCAGAACAGCACCTTGCGGCCCGTTTCGTCCAGCTGCTGCATGGCCTGCAGCACGGTTTTGTCCTCGCTCAGCAGCAAATTGTCTGCGCACATGGTTTTGCCCTCCCTCGGCGAATTGGGTTTACAGGCTCAGCAGCACGTCCACCACCCGCTGGGCGTCCGCCCGGGTGAGGTTGGTGGAACAGGGGATGTTCACAATGCGCTCCCAGTAGTGGCGGGCAAGGTCCGTGCCGTAGGCTTCGTTTTTGGGATAATCGGCCTGATCCTGAATCAGGCCCCAGATGGGCCGGGTCTGGATGCCCTGGGCCTTCAGGGCGGCGATGATCTCGTCCCGCTTCATGGGGTGGGTATCGTACACATACAGGCTGTAGAACCAATGGTTGGAGCGGGTGCCCGGCCGGAAGGGCTGGATACCGTAGTTATGCTTGCCGTGCAGCTGTTCGTAATAGAAGTTGTAGGTGTCGATCTTGTGCCGGATGAAGTCCTCGATCTGCTCCAGCTGGGCCAGGCCCAAGGCAGCCTGGAGGTTGGTCATACGGTAATTATAGCCCACCTCGTCGTGCTTGTAGTTCAGCTCGTCGCTTTTGGCCTGCGTGGACAGGTGCTTTGCGTGGGCCAGCCAGTCGGGGTGGTTGGAGACGACCATTCCGCCGGAGCCGGTGGTGATGAGCTTGTTGCCGTTGAAGCTGTACACACCGATATCGCCGATGGTGCCCGCGAACTTGCCGGCGTAGCGTCCCTCGGTGTAGCAGGTGCCCAGGGCCTCGGTAGCGTCCTCCACCACAACCAGGTTCCACTTTTGGGCGATGTCCATGATGCCTTCCATGGAGGCCATGTTGCCGAACACATGCACCACCACCAGGGCTTTGATGTGGGCGCCGGTGGCCTTGTTACGGCACTGGCCGTCCCGCAGCTCGGCGTGGGCCTGCAGGTATTCCTCCACCAGGGTGGGGCACATGCACAGGCTGTCGCCGCAGCCGATGAAAACAGGCTGGGCGCCCACGTAGCGGATGGGGTTTACTGCCGCGATAAATGTGAGCGTAGGCGCCAGCACCTCGTCGCCCGGGCCCACCCCGGCGGCCAGCAGGGCCAGGTGCAGCCCGGCGGTGCCGCTGGTGCAGGCCACGGCGGCGGGCATGTGCACATAGTCGGCGATGGCCTGCTCGAACTTGGGCACCAGGCTGCCGCCGGTGGAGACCCACTCACTGACCACTGCGTCGTTCACATATTTGCGCTCGTTGCCCGCGAAATTGGGCACCGACAGGGGAATGAAATGCTGTTCCATGTTCAATTACCTCTTTTTGATGGATTGACGCCCCGGCGGGGCGGTGGTGTCAGGATCGTTTTCTGTGCGCCTCCAGCAGCCAGGCCGCGGCGCCGGCCAGCACTTTCACGGCCGCCGCGGCCAGGGCGGGCACCGCCGCAAAGGCCAGCAGCCAGGGCCGCGTGGGCGTGCACCAGGACGCCAGGGACCGGGGCGCGTTCAGCACGATGTCACCCATGGAAAAGGTGAGGCCGGTATAGATGCCCGGGTCCAGCCGGAGGGCGTACACCCTGCCCCGGGGCAGCGTGAAGGTGTAGGTACCGTCGTCGTTGCGGTGGGCCCAGATGCGGTAGCTCACGTCAAAGTCTTCCATGTCCGGCCGGGGCTGGTAGAACAGGCAGAACTCACCGGGGTCCATGTTGAGGAACTGGGCCGTCACCGTGACGCTGCGCACATAGGCGGGCGGGTCGGCCAGCGTCATGCGGGGGTCCGGGCTTTGGGAGGTGTAAGTGCCGTCTTCGTTGGCCGCAAGGTCGGTCAGGGCAAAGTCCGCAGGGCTCAGGGTGCTCACCTGCACGTTGCCCAGGGCCCGCTGGACGCGGTCCTCTGCAAAACCGTACAGGCAGGCCAGCACACTGACGGCAAAAAAAGCCGCATAGCAGAAGGCGATCAGCCGGCGGTCGCTGCGCAGCAGCCATCCCGGCGCAGCGCGCAGGCGTTGCAGCAGCTGTTTCATTCCCGCAGCCCCCCTTCTTCAATGGGCGAAAAGTGCATATCCGCGCCCGTGCCTTCCACCCGGTACAGCGCTGCGCCGCTGGCCAAGCCATCGTCAAACAGATGGCCGTAGGCCTGCAGGAAGGCATCGCTGACACTCTCGATCAGGATGGCCGTGCAGCCGGTGGCCTCCAGGTACCGGCACAGCACATCGGCGGTAAAGGGCCGGCCCAGGAAATAAGCCGCCTGTTCCCCGCTCAGGTCCTTGGGAATGCCATAGGTGCCCGGACGGTTGTAATAAAGGCCTGTTTCCGCGTCATAGGCATAACCGCCGGTTTGCTCGTCGTAATAGGAAAGGTCCGTACCGTCGTCGGCCCGCACAATATCGCCGCCTCCGAAGCTGTAGTCCAGATGGATCTCGGGGAACAGATCATAATAGGCCTTGAACCAGGCGCCGCCGTCGTCGCCCGTCGCCACAAAAAACACCCGTTCCCCTTCTTCCAGGGCGGCCTTCACCCGGTCGTGGGCGGCAATGTCCCGCCGGCGGCCGGCGTAGTAGCTGTCGGGGAAATCCACCACCGACAGCTGCGGCTGTACAAACGTAGCCGTGCGCCAGCAGCTGAAGGCCGTCAGCGCCGCCAGCGCCAGGGCACCGGCCTGCTTCCAGGCGGTAAGGGGGCCGGGCTGCCCGGGGCCGGCACCGAGCGGCGCCCTGGAGACGGACTCTTGGGCCCGGCGCGCACAAACGCCGCGGCAGGACGCCGCCAGGATGGCCGCCGCCGTCAGCAGCCAGCCCAGGTAATAAGGATAAATATACCGGTTGTAGTCGGTCATCTCCGAACTCTCGGGGAACACATAGACATAGGTAAAGCCGATGAAGATATAGTAGGCGGCGAAGCCCAGGGTACTCAGCAATGCAAACCAGCCGATGCCCGCCCGCCGGCCCCGGCCTGCTGCCAGAAAAGCCAGGCCCAGCAGCGCCAGCACCAGCAGCGTGATGATGAGGCCCGACCCGTTGAGATACCTGCCGATGCCCTCTTCGGCAAACAGCCCCCCCACCCGGAAAGAGGACAGGCTGGTGGAGTAATAATACTGCCACATCTTGCCCATCACCCTGCCAAAGCGCTCGGTGCGGCCGATGCCCACCAGCTCGCACAAACCGGTGAACAGCATCTGGAACATGCTCATCTGCTGGTCTCCGCCCAGGTCTGTGGCGCTGGCGCCGGTACCCAGCAGCGGCGTGCGGTACAGCACCCAGGCCACATACGGCACAACGGCCGACGCGGCCAGCGCCGCGCACCAGCCCAGGCGCGCGGGGATGTGCCCGATACGCCCGGCCAGCGGCACGGAATCCTTTTTCTGAACAAACAGCAGGTCAAAGCACACCAGCGCCGCGGCGATGAGGGCCAGCGCAAAACTGGTCTCTTTGGTGATGCAGCAGGCCGCCACCGCCAGGCATACCGCCGCCAGCAGCGCCGGGCTTTTGTGCCGGTTGGTAAAATACAGCGCCAGGGGAGCGCCAAACAGCAGCCCCATGGGCACATCGGCATAAGCGCTGATATAAATGGTCTCCACATAAATATTGCGCATGTAAACGGTGCACAGGTAGGGCAGCAGCACCGCAAAACCCGCCCCCAGCACCGCCAGATGCCAATGGCGGCGCTCCAGCACAGCCAGGGCCGCCGCGTAAATGGCAAACATCAGGATATCGTACGCGGCATATACTTTCCAGGGCACAAAGGCCGCCCCCAGGAACTGGAACAGCTGGGCCAGCATCACAAGGCCCGGGGCGAAGGTGATGCTGCGCAGCTCGCCGGGTTCCAGCAGGTACAGCCGCCCGGTTTCCTTTACCACTTTGGGCGCGATGCCCCAGAAGGAGAATTCGTCCCACTCCATAAAAATGGGCTGGCGAACAGCGAACAGGACGATGATCACCAGGCTTGCCCCCAGGAAAACCATCACCGAAGGGGTCAAGACTTTCCGCTTTGTAAAGGTTTTGCGTTTTACAGCGCACCATACCGCAGCTGCAGCCGCGCCGGCAAACCATAAAAGCCCGCCCAGGAACAGCCGGTCCAGGCAGGCGAACACGCTGAGCCACAGCATGGAACCGCACAGCACCGCCAAAGGCGCGGCGCCGGCGGGCAGCCGGGTCCGTCCGGCCAGGAAGCCGGCCATCGCCAGCAGCCCGGCAAAGGTGAGCATTGTTTCCAAAAAAGCCGTCAAATGTGAAAACCTGCCTTTGCGTAAGGTTTTGCCGCAGAAGAGCCCCCGCTCCTCCTCACAGAGCCGTTACCCCTCGATGCCGATATAGTAGTTCTGGAACAAAAACACCGCGCAGATCACCCCGTAGACAAATGCCAGGTGAGCCATACGCCAGGCGGGAGGCGTTTTTTGCGGCGGGCCCGGGCGCAGGTTCTGCAGTGCCATGGTGCGGCCCAGCGCCATGGCCGCCAGCACCAGCACCGCGAAGAACGCCGCCAGCAGGTAACGCGTCTGCACGCCGTTGATCTCCGGCAGCTGGTAGGGCGTGCTGGTAAGATACATGCCCGTGTAGGTGCCCCCGTACAGCAGCAGCGCCGTCAATGCCATAACAACGCCGGTGCGCAGGGTTTCCCGCGCACCCTCCAAGGCCGACAGCCCCGCACTGAACAGCAGCACCAGGGGTGAAAAGTAGCTGACAAAAGACACGGTCATGTCCATCCAGCCGAAGCCGCCCATGGAGAACAGGTTCCACTTGTCCCGGTACATGGAGTAGCACAGCACCGCCGCATAACGGGGGATGTTCTGCAGAATGAACACCAGCTGCGCCAGGGGCTGGATGGCCGGGTCCGGGTAGAGGGCGGTGATCGTGCTGAACCGGGCACTGTAAAGGCTTAAAACTTCATACAGCACCAGCGCCGCCGCCAGACAGCCCGCAGCCGTCAGCGCGGTATGCTGCCAGGGGCGCAGGGCGCGCCGGCCCAGGCGCAAGGGCTTTGGGGGCGCCGGGCGCAGCCACAGCAGCGGCAGCAGGCCCACGGCCGTCACCTTGATGGCGAAGGCAGCGGCAAACCCGGCGGCCAGGGCGGCCGTGCGTTTGGGGGTGGCAACCGGGGAAAGGCATGCGCCCACAACCAGCCAGATGGCCCCCAGGAACAGCCCGTCGGAAGAACAGCTGGCCGCCATGAACAGGGACACCGGGCACAGCATCAGCGCCGCCAAAATGGGCAGAAAACGCCCCGCCATGTAAAGCGCCATGCCGCAAAGCGCCGCATAACACAGCAAGTTGGCCAGCCGGGCCAGATACATACATGCCAGCGCATCGGCCCCCGCCAGCCGCCCGGCCGCCACCCCCAGCGCCTGGGGAATATAGCCCAGGAACTGCTGCACCAGCGTGCTGGCCGGGGCGGCGGCACCGCTGGCCTTCAGCTGCTCGTACCGGGTAAAGCCGTCGGCCATGGTGGCCAGCCCCGGCTCAATCAGCTCCCGGTTGTAAAAGCCGGGAAACGCCTCGCACAGGGCGTCCACATCAGCGGGAAAATCCTCGCCGGCCTCGAAGGTGAAATGGCCGCTGCCCAGGCTGTAGGCCCGCAGGAAGTGGCCGGTTTCGTCCGGGGCCTGCAGGGGCGGGTTGGCCGCGGCGAAGCACACCCCGGCAATGACCACCAGGCACATCACCTTCAGCCACAGCTTCTGGGGCAGGAATTTGGCGCACAGGAATACCGCACCGTACACACCGCTAAAAGCCAGGCACACCGCCGCCGTGGCCGCAGCGGGGCTGAGCATGGAGAAGCCATAGGCCACCCGCCAGTAATACACCAGCCCCACACCGCAGGCCAGCACCAGCATATAGCCCAGCGCCCAGCGCACGCCGCTGCAGCCCCACAGGGCCAAAAGCGGATTCACTTGTCCCTTCTGCGGGCTTTCCATGGCCTGTCCCCTTTTCCCTCCGCCCGGAGAGCGAAGTCCATTTTGTAGAATTTATTGCAAATATTACAAACTGTAAACTCCCACACGGAATGCTTCCATATGGGTCCTGATCCAGGCGATGGTCTCGGCCAAGCCCTGTTCAAACGTATAAGCCGGAGCCCAGCCGGTCAGCCGGCGCAGGCGGGTGGAATCGCCCAGCAGACGGTTCACCTCACTCTTCTCCGGCCGCAGGCGCTGTTCCTCACACACCACGCGGGCGGCGGGATTGATCTGGCGGATCAGCTCGGCAGCCAAGTCCCCGATGGAGATCTCCTGTCCGGTGGCGATGTTCAGCTCCTGGCCGACAGCATCTTCGCACCCGGCAATGGCCATGAAGCCGGCCGCCGTATCCTTTACATAGTTGAAATCCCGGGTGGGTGTCAGGCTGCCCAGCTTGATCTCTTCGGCCCCGCTCAGCAGCTGGGTGATGATGGTGGGAATAACGGCGCGCCCGCTCTGGCGGGGGCCATAAGTGTTGAACGGCCGCACAATGGTGACCGGCAGGCCGAAGCTGCGGTAAAAGCTTTCAGCCAGGCGGTCGGCGCCGATCTTGGTGGCGGAATAAGGGCTTTGGCCCTGGAAGGGATGCTTTTCATCAATGGGCACGTACTGGGCCGTGCCGTACACCTCGCTGGTGGAGGTGACCAGCAGACGCCGGGTGCCCACATCCCGGGCGGCGTTCAGGACATTCAGGGTTCCTTTGATATTGGTGTCCACATAGCTGTCCGGGCTGTGGTAGCTGAAGGGGATGGCGATCAGCGCCGCCAAATGGTACACGATATCCTGGCCCTTCATCGCCGTGCGCACGCCGTTGGGGTCTCGGATATCGCCCATGAACACCTCGATCTCGCCTTTGATCTCCGGGGGCAGGGTGTCCAGCCAGCCCCATTTGCCGAAGGAATTATAGTAGCAGAAGGCTTTTACCTTCTCTCCTTTTTTCACCAGTTCCTCCGTCAGGTGGCTGCCGATGAAGCCGTCGGCGCCGGTAACCATCACTGCATTGGCCATGTCCCATCTCTCCTTTTTGCATCCGGTTCGCCCCCGGCTGCAGGGCCGGCAGGCACAAAATTCCGCACATAATCAGTATATAGTATAATACAATTCGCCCTCCTTCGCAACCGCCCGGGGAAATTTCAGCCGCAGATGTAAAAATTTCGGCGGCGGAACCGGCAATATTGTACATCTGTTGAATATGTGCTATACTGGGTTTGAAACAAACCGAAACCCACCGGCAAACGCCCGGAAGGAGGCATCGCCATGAACAAGCATTCCCTGTACCGCAGTGCAGTCGCCCTGGCTTTGGCCGCCCTGCTGGCCGGATGCGCCGATGTGCCGGCTTCTTCTGCGCCGGGGCCGGCGCAGAGCGCGCCTGCGTCCCAGACGGCCCCAAGCGCCGCCGCACCATCCTCCTCATCCGCCGAACCCGCCCCCCTGCCGGCCGCCGCACCCGCAGGCTTTGTGTGGACGGTGGCCCCGGAGATCCGGGCGGCGGACATCCTGCCCCTCACCTACACCCGCCCGGTGAAGGCGGCCGGCGGCTACGGCGCCCTGGGCCTGGTGAGTGACTGGCCCCTGGCGGCCATCCGCCTGGAGGAAGACCCCAACGGCACCAGCTGGGGGCTGATCGGCTTCGACGGCGCCCTGCGGACCGACTGCGCCTACTACCAGCCCTGCGTGGGCTTTGACGGGCGGCTGAGCCTGTCCAACGCCAGCGGCGAAAACGGCTACTACGAGTGGGAGTACCTGACCGACGGCACCCTTGCGCCCATCAACACCCCGGAGATCACCGGCACCAGCGTGAGCGGGGATTACCTGTGGCGGGCCGACGAGCAGCTGCTGTACATCGGCAGCGGGCAGGATGGCTTTTACGTCGCCGGCACCCAGTCTTACAACGACATGGCCGACCCGGCCTACACGGGCCTGGCCTGGTATGCCGATGCGCCCATCCCCTCTGCGGGGCCCTATGGATACGGCGACCGGGTAATCGTGCTGCAGGACGGCCGGCCCGTGGGCGAGGCCATCCCCTGCGACGAATTTGCCACCGTCAACTTCAGCTGCGGCGTGGCGGGTGTGTGCCAGGACGGGCTGTGGGGCCTTTTGAACACCGACGGCACCTGGCGGCTGCCCTGTGCCTACGACCGGATGTTCCCCGCCACCGAGGATACGGTGGTGCTGTACGAAAACGGCCGGCCCGGGCTGTACAGCCTGGCCGCCGACGCCTGGCTGATCGAACCCGGTTCGTCCGCGCTGGAAGAGCTGCGGCCCATGGCAGGCGGCCGGCTGTTTGCCCGGGCCGGCGGGCTGTGGGGCGTGCTGGCGGCGGAATGAACACAGCCATCGCCCCTTTTCAAACCCTTTGCAACCGGCGCCCCGGACACATCCCGGGGCGCTTTTGCTTTACAAACGGGCAGCGCTTCTTTATAATATGGTAGAGCTTGTGCGCAAAAGGCTGCGCCGCCGCCGAAGGCGGCAGGGCCCTCTGCACAGGAAAAACCCGGATCAAAATTCCGCGCGGCGGCCCGGCCGGCGCGTTGTCGGGAAGGAGGCCCCGTGCGCGATGACCTTCATGGATCTTTCCTTTTTCATATTCTTCCCTGCGGCGGCACTGGTATATTACATGGTGCCTGCCCGCTGGCAGAACGGCGCATTGCTGGGGGCCAGCTGGCTGTTCTACGCCTTTTCCACCCCCCAATGGCTGCCGCTGCTGATTGCGGGCAGCGCGGCGGTGTGGGCCATTGGCCGGGCCCTGGGCAGGGCCCGGGGCGGCGCCCGCAAGGGCTGGCTGGCGGCGGGGGCCGCCGTCACCCTGGGGCTGCTGGCGGGGCTGCGGGCCACGGCGGCCCTGGCCGCGGGCCGGGCGTTCACCCTGGCGCTGCCTTTGGGCCTGAGCTTTTTTACCCTGCAGGCCCTGGGCTACCTGATCGACGTGTACCGGGGCAAATACGCCGCCGAGCAAAGCTTTGTGAAACTGGCGCTGTTCGTGGGATATTTCGGGTGCGTCAGCTCCGGCCCCATCGAGCGGGGCGGCCACATCCTGCCCCAGCTGCGGGCAAAGCGCACCTTCAGCGCCGACACCGCCGCCCACGGCCTGCTGTACGCGGCCTTCGGCTATCTGTACAAAGTGGCCGCGGCAGACCTGCTGGCCGTATACGCCGACGCGGTGTTCGCCGACGTGCAGGCCTACACGGGCCTGGCCCTGACGGCGGCGGCTTTGTGTTACGGCTTCCAGCTGTATTTTGATTTTGCCGGCTACTCCCTGATGGCCCAGGGCTATTCCGAACTGCTGGGCATCCATGTGAACAAGAACTTCGACACCCCCTACTTTTCCCGCTCCGTCAAGGAGTTCTGGGGCCGCTGGCACATGAGCCTGTCGTCCTGGCTGCGGGACTATGTGTACATCCCCCTGGGGGGCAACCGCAAAGGCCCGGCGCGCAAGGCGGTGAACCTGCTGGCCACCTTCGCAGTCAGCGGCCTGTGGCACGGCACCGGGCTGACGTACCTTGCGTGGGGGCTGCTGCACGGGGCGTATCAGATCATTGAAAACCTGGTGCCCCGGCGCAGGGCGCCAGGCGAAAGCCGCGCGGCCGACATCGCCCACTGGCTGGTGACCTTCCTGCTGGTGCAGATCGCCTGGGTGTTCTTCCGGGCGGCCAGCCTGCAGGACGCCCTGTACCTGCTGACGGCCCAGTTCCGGGACATCAGTCTGGCGGGGCTGTGGAGCGCGGTGTTCGCCGCCTACAACGCCCGGTTCCAGACGGCGCTGCTGGTGTACGCAGCCCTGGCCTTCACGGCCCTGGCCTGCTGCCTTTGCATCGGGTGCGACTGCTGGCGCCGCTTCAGGGCCCCCGGGGGAGACCTGGCCGCCGCGGCCCTGGGCCTTCCGCCTGTGCGCCGGTGGGCGCTGTACTATGTGTTGGCGGGAATGGTGTTCGCGGGGTATCTGCTGAACAACGGCTACTTTGCCACGGCGGCCAACACGCTGTACCAGAATTTTTGAGGAGGGGCGGCTGTGAAAAAATTCCTTCTGCGCCTTGCGGCGCTGGCCCTGCCCTTCGTTTTGTACTTCGGGCTGTTTGTGGCCTTTGACCCGGCGGATTACTTCGGCGTAAATGGTGCATCCACTGCCGGCAACAGTGTGGTCACCCGTGTCAAGCGCTTTGTGGAAAACCCCCAGGACGCCATTATCCTGGGCGACTCCCGCATGGCCCATTTCGATATGGATCTGGTGGCACAGGTGACCGGGCGGGCCTGGTCCAACCTGGCTTTCGGCGGCGCCTCCATGAACGAGAGCGTGGACCTGTTCTGGCTGGCGGTGCAGCAGAACCCGGGCATCGACACCGTGGTGTTCGAGGCCAGCTTCTACACCCTGCGCCAGGGCGATACCCGCAACCGCGCCGACGCCATCCTGACGGCGGTGAACAACCCCGTGGCCTATCTGTTCAATTTCAATTACAACGTGGATATGCTGCAGAACGTCCTGGAAAACGTGCGGCACTGGCTGGACCCGAGCTATGTGATCGGCGAGGCCACGGACACCGGCCACTGGACTGAAGCGGACTATGTGGACGAAACCGGCGCGCGCCTGCCCTTCCGGCGCAACCTGATCGACTATGCCCACACCATCCTGGACGTGTGCCAGGGGTACGCGGTGAACGAGGAGAACCTGGCGGCGGTGCTGGAAATTGCCGCCTACTGCCGCGAACACGGCATCCGTCTGGTTTTTGTGATGCCCCCGGTGGACGGGGCCATCCGGGAATATGTGTTCGAGGGCCTGGATTTGTGGGACGAGCTGGCGGCCATCAAAGAGGCGCTGGAAGCCACCGGCGCAGCGGTGCTGGACTATGAATACCAGCCCCGGCACACCTTCGGCGAAGAACAGTTCTACGACGGGTTCCATCTGGACATCGTGACGGGCCTGCCGGAGTACACCGAGATTCTGTTTGAGGAAGTGATGGGATGAAGCGCCCGGATTTTCTGATTCTGTACGAGCACGTAGTGCGGGAGTACGAGAGCATCCTGCTGCTGAAGCTGGAGCTGGAGCGCCGGGGCTATGCGGTAGAGATCCAGCAGCTGCTGGACCGCAAGCAGCTGCGCCGGCGCCTGTGGGCCAAGCCCGAGGTACTGGTGGCCAGCTGCATGTACGACGACGAGGCCATCAACAGCCACGTGTACAACAACGTGGGCGTGTGCAGCAAGGTGGTGAACCTGCACTGCGAGCAGATGCTCAGCGACACCCAGGAAGAGGGGGCCTGGTTCAACTTCTCCGGCAACGCCAAGCGCTGCGTGCAGACCTGCTGGGGCCGGCTGACCCAGCGCCGGCTGATGGCCCACGGCATGGAGGAAAAGAACTGCCCGGTGACCGGCGCGGTGATGATGGATTTCCTGCGCCCGGAATTTGCGGGTTATTTCAAGGACAAGGCCGCTTTGTGCCGGCAGTTCGGCCTGGACGCGGGCAAAAAGCTGATGCTGTACATCTCCTCCTTCGGCTACGCCAGCATGTCCGAGCAGGAGGTGGCGGAACTCTCGGCCATGGCCGGGGAAGATTTTTCCGGTTTTGCCCGTACCAACCGTGTGAGCATGGAGCAGACCCTGGCCTGGTTCGACCGGTACCTGGGTGAGCACCCGGAGGTGGAACTGGTATATCGGCGCCACCCCTCGGAGTGGAACAGCCCCGCGCTGGAGGCCCTGGCAAAAAAACGGCCCAATTTCCATGTGATTTTCGCCGACAGCGTCAAGCAGTGGATCGTGGCGGCGGACCAGATCTTTATCTGGATGAGCACCGCCATCGCCGAGGTATACTTTGCCGGCAAGAGCTGCCACGTCCTGCGGCCGGTTCCCATCGAGCATGAGTACGACCCGGTGATCTACAAACACGCCCGGTGCGCGGCTACCTACGAGGATTTCTGCACTGCGGCTGCCGATGAAACCGCCCCCTTCCCCATTGAAAAGGATGTCATCGAGGGCTATTTCGACAAAAGCGGCACCCCCAGCTATATCCGCATGGCAGACCTTCTGGAAGAAGTATATAAAAACCCGCCCCGGGACAACCCCTTTGCCCCGCCCTTCAGGCCTCATTTTAACTGGCTGAAGTACTTTGCCCTCATCGGTGTGCACCTGCTGTTTGCCATCAAATGGGACCCCAAGTTCCTGCCCTTCGCCAGCCGCATTTACGGCTATGTGGCCAAGGCCCATATCTCCCGGGCCGACGCCGCGGCCATGGAGGCGCGCATCCGCCCCTTTGTAAAATAGCCTTGTGCCCGGCGCGCCGCCGGGTTATAATAGAGCGAGAGGAAACACCGGAAGGCCGCCTTTGGGCGGCGGACCTGCCGAAAGGAGAACATCCATGCGATACTGCAAAAAATGCACCATGCCCGACACACGCCCGGGCATTACTTTCGACGCGGAGGGCGTGTGCAGCGCCTGCCGCCACTACGAACACCGCGCCCAGGTGGACTGGAACGCCCGATGGAAGGAATTCGAGGCCCTGTGCAACAAATACCGGGGCATGAACGGCCCCGGCGGGTACGACTGCGCTGTGGCCGTCTCCGGCGGCAAAGACAGCCACTTTCAGGTATATATCCTGAAAGAAGTGATGCACATGAACCCCATCCTGTTCAGCGTGGAGGACAACTTCCCCATGACGGCGGCGGGCGTGCACAATTTGAAAAACCTCAGCGAGACCTTCGGATGCACCATCATCAGCTGCAAGCCCAATATCAAGGCCCAAAAAACGCTGATGCGCGCTTTCTTTGAAAAATACGGCAAACCCACCTGGTATGTGGACAGGCTGATCTACACCTTCCCGCTGCACATGGCGGCCAAATTCAACACGCCTTTTCTGTGCTATGGCGAAAATGTCAGTTTCGAGTACGGCGGCAGCGCCGACGGAGAGACCTACTCCGCCATGGGGCAGATTGAAAACGGCGTGGCCGTGGGCTTCCCCAAGGAGGAGCTGCTGAGCTATGGCGTTACCGAGAACGACCTGCAGCTTACAGAGGCGCCCACCAAGGAGGAGCTGGAAAAGCTGGACCCGTTCTATCTGAGCTACTTCCTGCCCTGGAACAGCTACCGCAACTACCAGCTGGCCAAAAGCCGGGGCTTCCATGACCTGACCCACGAGTGGGACCGCACCCACCACGCCGAAAACTTCGACCAGATCGACTCCCGGGCGTATCTGGTGCACTCCTGGCTGAAATACCCCAAGTTCGGCCATGCCGCCGCCACCGACTATACCGCCCGGTACATCCGCTACGGCATGATGACCCGCGAGGAGGCCATTCCCATCATCAAGGAGAGGGACGGCGCGCTGGACCCGCTGTGCGTGCGGGATTTCTGCGAATTCTGCGGATACACCGAGACAGAGTTCTGGGCCATTTTGGACAAATTCTACAACCGTGACCTGTTTGAAAAGGATGCCTATGGCCGCTGGGTGCTGAAGCACCCTATCTGGGAGGAGCAGGCCTGATCCACAGGAAGAGCCAATACAGAAGAAAGGCCCCGGCTGCGCCGGGGCCTTTCTTTTTACGGCGGTGCGGGCGGGCTTACGGCGCATTCACCGGCGCCAGCCACAAGCGCACATGGAAACGTTTGCGCCAGCTTCCCAGCAGGGCTGTGTACATCCCGTCCAGATAGGCTGCCAGAGCCTCGTCGCTGAGGCCGGCAGCCGCCGCATTGGCAACGATGCGGTAGTGCACACCGTACACCCGGCTGCATATGCCCCGCAGGGCAAAGCCGTTGCGGGCATAAAAATCCATGCGCCGCCGGCGCAGGGCGTTTTCCGCCTCGCTTTGGCTGTTCAGGTCTTCCACTTCCCCCACCACAGGTGCATCCAGCCGGGCATTCAGCGCCTGCAGGAAAGCGCCGCCGGCACCGGTGCCCCGCACCTGGGGTGCGCTGGCCAGATAGTCCAGCAGCAGCGCGCCCTGCCAGGCAAACAGGAACGCATAGCTGCACACATGGCCCTGTTCGTCGAACCACCCCCAGCAAACATAGCGTCCGGCGGCAATATGCCGCTGGATGCTGCTCCAGGGGCGGATCTCCGCAGGCGGGAACGCCTGCTGGAACAAACTGCTCTTGTAGATCGTATGGATCTCGGACAACGTCAATTTGCGAAGCTGCATGGAAACTCGTCCCTCTCTGTCAGTTGATAAGCCCGGGGCTCAGGCCGCCGGGGCGGCCCCGTGGGCCGTGCACACGGCCGGCAGATGGCCCTCCCGGTACCAGCCTGCGGCGGTGTCGGGGCAGTCCTGCGCCGCCAGCTGGCCGGTCTCGGTGCAGTATTCCGCTTCCACCGCACTGCCGCCCTCAGGGAAGCCGATTGCCGCCAGGCCCTGCTGGGCCCGCTGCATCACCGCCCGCCAGGCCCGGGCCGGGGCGGCCGTTCCGCCGGCCACATTCAGGGAAAAGCCCGAATCGTATCCATACCACACGGCGGTGACGTAATAGGGCGTCAGGCCGACAAACCAGTAATCCCGGTTGTCGCTGCTGGTGCCTGTTTTCCCGATGCTGTCCATCTCGCCGGGCACGCCATATCCCGCGGCAGTGCCCTGGCCTTCCATCACACCGGCCAGCAGGCGGTTCATCACCCAGGCGGTGTCGGGGCTGATGGCCTGCACCGTCTGCACATCCGGGGCCAGGATCTCGCGCCCGGTGCCCAGCTGCACGCTTTCATAGCTGTGCAGGGTGGTGACGGTGCCGCCGCTGCCGAACATCATATAGGCGCCGGCCAGCTGATACGGCGTGACGCCGTAAGTGGGCGAACCCAGCACCATGGGGCCGAGATCACGGTCGTCCTCGGTGAAAGTGGTCATGCCCAGGGTGCCGGTGACGAAATCGTAAATGGCGTCCACGCCCACGGTCTGGCCCACACGCACGGCCACCGTGTTCACGCTCTGGGCCAAAGCGTCGGCCACCAGGATCTCCTGTCCGGTGTATACCCGGGTGACATTGGCCGGCCAGTCCACCAGCTGGCCGGTGTTCTCGTCGGTGATCTGCGCCACCGGCTCGTCCGGGAACGGGGTGCTCCAGGTGATTTTGTTCTTTTCCAGTGCCAGCGCATAGGCGCCGATGGGCTTCATGGTGCTGCCGGGCTGGCGCACGGCGTCGGTGCCCCGGTTGAAGGCCCGGGACACCGTTTTTTCATCCAGGCTGCCCACCACAGCCCGCAGGCGGCCCTCGTAATCCACACTCACCATCGCAGCCTGGGGCCGCTCCAGCACATCCTCATATACGGCGTCGCCGTTTTCATCCAGCACGGGGTTGCCATCCTCGTCATACACAGCGGCAGTGGACGCTTCACCCGGGCGGGCAAAGTACCCGCCGTCCACCATCACCTGTTCCATGGCCGTCTGGAGGGCGGTGTCTACCGTGACATAAATGCGCAGCCCTCCGTTATACAGCAGGTGGGTGGTCTCAGTGCGGTCCAGCCCGTATGTCCGGGCCAGGTCGTCCGATACCTCTTCGATCACTTCGTCGGTGAACCAGCTGGTGGTCTGGGTGGCGGGCACCTCCACGGTGCCCGGCGTCAGAACCAGGGCTTCGGCACTGGCGGTGTTGTACTCTTCCTCCGTGATGTATCCCTGCTGCCACATCTCATACAGGATGTAGTTGCGCCGCTGGATGTTATTGTCCGGATGGGTGGCAGGGTCATACCGGGAAGGATTTTTGGTGATGGCGGCGATGGAGGCACATTGAGCCAGGGACAGCTCGCTCACCGGCTTGCCGAACAGCTTGATGCTTTCGGCCTGGACGCCGGCGGTGTTGCCTGTGAAGCTGATCACATTCAGATAGGCCTCCAGAATGGTGTCCTTGTCATATTTGGCATCCAGGCAGATGGCGCGCCAGATCTCCCGCACTTTGCGCATATAGCCCTCCAGCCCGCCGGCGTCCTCATCCCGCGTGAGGTTCTTGATCAGCTGCTGGTCAATGGTGGAAGCCCCCTGCTTGAGGCCGTCCTCACCGCCGAAATAGGTGCCTGTCAGGGCTTTCTTCACCTCGTTCAGCACGGCGAACACGGTGCGGTGCACACTGATGCCGTGGTGTTCATAAAACGTTTTGTCCTCCACGGCCACAAAGGCGTGCTGCAGATCTTCGGGGATGTCCTCCAGGTCCACCCAGATTTTCTGCTGGGTGGATTCCAGGCGGGCGTACTCCTCCCACTGGCCGGTACTGCTGTCCCGGGCATACAGCACCGTGGCCGAACGATGGGGCAGCTGCTCCAAATCCAGCCAGAGGAAATCATTGGCCGTGGCCCGATACAGGTAAACGCCCAGCGCGCCGGCGCCCAGCACGCATAGAGCCAGCACTGCCAGCACCATGCGCCGGATAATGGGGTGGCGTCCTTTTCTGCGCCGGCGTCCATGGGGCGTCTGCCCCTCCGGCGCCGCAGGCTGCCCGGGCGGCGGGGTGCCCGGTGCTCCGCCGCCAGCGGGGCCGCCGGCAGGCTGCGGCCGCCCGCCTTCGCCGGCGGGATCCTCCGGTGCAAACAGGTCGATCTCTTTCATGTCCTGCGGCGCCCGGGGCACGCCGCCCTCCTGCAGGCCGGCGAACAGCGTGTCCAGCGGCTGCAGTTCCGGCTCAGTTCTTTCCTCCTGCCGGTGCGCACCGGACAAGTCGATTTTCCTGTCCGGCGCGCCCGGCGGCACGATTTCCCAGCGGGCCATCAGCCCACCCCCTTTCTGAAGCACCGAGCGGATCGGCGCGCTTTTTACATGCAAGTACAGGCCCTGTTCACATAACGCGGCACGGCGGCTGTTTATTTCACGCCGCAGCCGCTTTCTGCACGCACACAGGCGCACCGCCCGCCGCGCGGCGCCGAAGCGGAAAGCCGTGCCGCCCGCATCCGGGTGCTAAAACTCCAGTATCAATATAGCACAAAGCGCTCCAGGATGCAAAAATGCGGCAAACGCACCGGGCGCCTGCCGCATTTTTGCTGTGAAAAGAAGTGAAGGAGGAAAAAGGTTTATGAAAAAACTGCACACAAAGTGCAAGGAGTTGTTTGTCACCGGGCAGGCGCACATGCGGCGCGGCCCGGCTTGTCGTCGAAGGCGCGTCGGCTGCGCGCCGTTCATCATCCGATTACAGGAGGATTTCCTTCTGTGTTTTTATCATATCGGAAATTTGTGACAAAAGTATGACAAAAATCTTAACCTTTTTGTAATAATTCAGATTTTGCCCCGTTTGTGCTATAATAAAAGCCAAAAAGGAGGGCCTGCCCATGGAACACGAAAATTATCAGCGACAGCTGGAGCTGCTGCTGGCCCGGCTGGGCGGCCGGCGGCCCCGGCTGCTGCTGCACGCCTGCTGCGCGCCTTGCTCCTCTTATGTGCTGGAGGCCCTGACACCTTATTTTGACATCACCGTGGATTATTACAACCCCAACATTGATACCGCCGAGGAATACGCCCACCGCGCCGCGGAAATGCGCCGCTTTGCGGCACAGGCTGCGGAACTTTCCGCCCCGGTGGAAGTGCTGGTGGCGCCCTATGCCCCGGAGGAATTTTACGCCGCCGCCCGGGGCATGGAAAACCTGCCCGAGGGCGGGGCCCGCTGCTGGGCCTGTTACCGGCTGCGGCTGGCCCACGCCGCTCAGCTGGCTGCCGCCGGCGGGTATGATTATTTCTGCACAACCCTGTCCATCAGCCCCCACAAAAACGCGCAGAAGCTGAACGAGATCGGCCGGGAGACGGCCGCCCGGTACGGCGTGGCCTGGCTGCCTTCGGATTTCAAAAAGAAAGACGGCTTCAAGCGCAGCACCCAGCTTTCGGCGGAATATGGCATGTACCGGCAGGATTACTGCGGGTGCGTTTTTTCCAAACGGGAGCTGGCCGCCCGCGCCGCCCGCCAGGCGGGTGCGTCTGCCGTGCCCCGGGCCGGCTGCCCTGTGCAGGAGCCCGCGCCCCCTGCCGGGGCCCGGGCCAAACCGTGAGGCAGCGGGTACCGGCCTATTACGGCCGCTTTTGCTGTGCGGCAGGACACTGTGCCGACAGCTGCTGCATCGGCTGGGAAATTGCAATAGACGCCGGCACGCTGGCTTTTTATGACGCCCAGCCCGAACCCTGGCGCAGCCGCTTCGCCCGGGGGATCCTCCGCACGCCCCAGGGCGCCGTATTCCGCCTGGAACCCGGCGGCCGCTGCCCGTTTTTGAACGGGGACAATCTGTGCCGCATTTATGCTGCTTTCGGGCCGGAACATCTGTGCGAGATCTGCGCCCAGCACCCCCGGTTCCACAACCGCTGGCCCGGCCGGCTGGAAAGCGGGCTGGGGCTGGCCTGTGAAACGGCGGCCCGGCTGATCCTGTCCGCGCCGACGCCTGCCTTGTTTGTGGAACGGGAGGTACCGGAACCGCACGCGGCCCCCGGCCCGGGCCGGCCCGACGAAGAGCTTTCAGCTGTGCTGGAAGAGGCCCGGGACGTCTGCTTTGCCCTGCTGGCCACCCCGGGGCACACAGCCGGACAAAAGCTGGCGCTGTGCACTGCCCTGCTGCGGGATGTCCAGAGCAGCCTGGACCGGGGCAGCCCCCGGCTGGCCGAAAGGCTGTGCCGCGCTTATCGAAGCGCCGACGGGCGCGGCCATGTGCTGGCAGCCCTGCGGCAGATGGCCCATCCCGCCCTGCGCCGGCCCGCCGGGCGCGCGCTGCTGGAAGCCGCGCAGGGGTGTGAAGCCATGGCCCCTGCCTGGCCCGGGCGGCTGCAGGCTGCCCGGGCAGTGCTGGATACCCTGGACGGCCCGGCAGTGCCTTCCGGCCCCTTTTACGAAAATATGGCAGCCTACCTGTTTTACCGTTATCTGCCGCAGGCCCTGTGGGACGGCGCACCCGCTTTCCAGGGGATGAAAGCCGTCGTTTTCTGCCTGCTGACCGCCCTTTTGGAGCGCGCCGAACGCCCGGCGGATTTTAGCGGCCGGGCACGGCTGGCAAAAGACGCCAGCAAAGAGCTGGAATACTGCCCGGCCAATCTGGATGCTCTGGCCGGCGCCCCTTTTCAGCGGGCCGCCCTGGGGCTGAACGGCTTGGCCAGCCTGCTGCTGTAAAGCGGCGCGGCCCGGCCGTTTTCCGCGCCGGAACCCTTTACCCCGGCCGCAGGCTTTTGTAGCGCAGCACAAAAGGAGGGGCGCCGTTCGGCGCCCCTCTGTGTATCAGTGATTTGCTTTTCCGTGTTACGGAACCACGGAGAACAGTACAGCGGCCAGAACGGCCAGTACCACGGCACACGCAAAGTGTACCGCAGCCGAGCGGCGGATGGCGGTACCGCCTACGATCAGGCAGTCGCTGGGATTGGCGGGGTTGTACAGCACCTCCACCGGCCGGCCAATGCGCCACTCTTCTTTTTTGAAGCCCCTGGGGGCAATCCAGCTCACGGGCCGGCCCTCAGCCTCAAACTGCACACAGGGATACCAGGTGCTGCGGCCAATGGCGGCCGCGCCGCTGAGCCACCCGATGGTGCCGTGAGACGTGCTGTTGCCCAGTAGCGGAATGCCTTGTCGGGCACATTGCCGGTTTTATCGTACCGCTGCATGAATTTATGATGCACCATGCCGCTGACCACGCCCTTGGCCCGCTGGGCAAACTGCCTTTGGGACAGGCTGGCTAAATCGGCCCCGCCCAAAGCGGTGCAGATGAAAGCGGCAAAGGCGGCCACGGCGCCAAACGCGGCAACCCAGATGATGGCAGTCGGCATAGGATCACTCCCTTTCGACCTTGCCGATCGAACGTTGTGAATGTGTCTTATCAAACCGGATTGGCAAGAATCTCCCAGCATCTATATTGTATTTTAATTGATCCTGATTGTAATTATACTTTGTGCATCTTTTCAAATTTGAACGAATCCTCCATCTGCTCCTCCGCGCTGTTTTTCTGCCTCCCGCTCGGTACACAGCCAATCCCGGCGCCGCAGCACAATCCGCGCACCTCTTGCCCTCTTCATTTTCCCTTTTTGGGGGAAATTTCACATTGTTCCTGTCCGTTTGAAGCTTCCCTCACCGCTGCTGCGAAAACAGCGCATCCGGCATCCCCTTGCAATCAGCCGAAAGCGGGTCTGCAGTCGTATGGACAGAAAAAGCGCAGGTCAGTCCCTGCGCTTTTTTCTATATCCTTCTGATGATACGCCATGCGTCCGGGGGACCGGTCACCGGGTAAACAAGATGTCGTGATTGATTTCCCGGTAAAATTCCCGCTTCAGCTCCTCATCGGGCAGGCCGCGGGCCATCAGCCACATCATCTTGGTGATAACGGCCTCCAGCGTCATGTCGTAAGCCTCCAGCAGGCCGAAATCCTGTTTCACCCGCTTGCCTACCTCGTATACGGCCATATTGCTGCCCTCGCTGACCACCTGGGTGGCCATCACTACCTGCTTGCCGCAGCCCCTCCAGCGTGCCATCTGGGCATAGAATTCCCCGGTCAGCCCTTCGGGGATGCCACCCACGCCGAAGCTTTCGATAACCAGGCAGTCGTAATGCGCCAGCAGGTAAGCCAGCATTTCGGGCCGGGCGCCGGGAACCAGCTTCCACAGGGCCACGGCATCGTTCAGCGCGTGATAGAAGCGCACTTCATCGGGCCCGTAGGGCCGGCTGGGCACATAGCGGATGATGCGCCCGTCCTGGATGAGGGCCGGACAGGGAAAATTGATGGAGGAAAAGGCGTTGTAACTTTTGGCCCGTTCCTTCTTTGCACGGGTACCGGCAATCACCTTGCCGTCGAACACAATGTTCACGTCCTGGCTGGCAGGGTCGGCGGCGTACAGCAGGCTGTCCAGCAGGTTCTGCCGTGCGTCGGTACTGTCCACGTCGATGGGGCGCTGGGCCCCGGTGAGCACGATGGGCTTGCGGCTGCGCTGCACCATATAGCTGAGGGCCGCGGCGGTATAGGCCAGGGTGTCGGTGCCGTGGGCCACCACAAAGCCGTCATAGGCATCGTAATGCTGCCGGATGCACCGGCTGATGGCCTGCCAGTGGGCCGGGGCCATATTGGTGGAATCCAGGTTCATCAGCTGCAGGAAATCCGTATGGCACACCTGCCCAGCGCCGGGCACCCAGGCCAGCAGCTCGGCAGCGCTGAGGGCCGGGGCCAGGCCGTCCGCCGTTTGCCGGCAGGCAATGGTGCCCCCGGTGCCGATGAGCAGGATGCGCCGCATCAGCGCCCCACCTCACTGAGGGACAGCCCGGGGTTGTGCTCCAGGGCCCAGGTGATGTTCCAGTCGCTGGTGAACAGCAGCAGCCGGCGTCCCTTGAAGTCCTCCACGCGCTTGGTGTCGCTGGTCAGGTTCAGGGTTTTGGGGTCGATGTCCTCGTTGTCGATCCACCGGATGGAGGAATACCCCAGGTTCTGGCGGCGGATGTCCACGTTGTACTCGTTTTTCAGCCGGTACTCCAGCACCTCGAACTGCAGAACGCCCACCACGCCCACAATCACTTCCTCCATGCCGCCGCCCAGCTCCTTGAAGATCTGGATGGCGCCCTCCTGGGCGATCTGTTCCATGCCCTTCACGAACTGCTTGCGCTTCATGGTGTCCACCTGGCTGATGCGGGCAAAGTGCTCGGGGGCGAAGGTGGGGATGCCCTCATAGCGGAAAGGCTCTTTTGCCGTGGTAAGGGTGTCGCCGATGGAGAAGATGCCCGGGTCAAACAGGCCGATGATGTCCCCGGCAAAGGCTTCGTCCACGGTCTCCCGCTCGCTGGCCATCATCTGGGTGGACTGCGCCAGCTTGATCTTCTTGCCTCCCTGTACGTGCGTTACCTCCATGCCCCGCTCAAAGCGCCCCGAACAGATGCGGGCAAAGGCGATGCGGTCCCGGTGGGCCTTGTTCATGTTGGCCTGGATTTTGAAAATGAAGGCCGAAAAATCATCGCCGGTGGGGGCGATGGGGCCGTGGTCGCTGTTGCGGGGAGCGGGGGGCAGGGAAAGGCGCAGGAAGTCCGCCAGAAAGGGTTCCACGCCGAAATTTGTCAGGGCCGACCCGAAGAACACAGGCGTCAGCTTGCCGGCGTCCACTTTGTCCTTGTCAAACTCGTAGGCCGCACCGTCCAGCAGCTCGATATCATCGGTGAGGGCGGCATGCAGCTCGGCGCCCAGCAGCCCGTCCAGGCCGGCGTCCCCCAGATGGGCCTCGATCTTCGCAGCCTGCTTTGTGCCCACCTTGCCCACGCTTTCGAAGGCCAGGATCTCTTTTGCGGCCCGGTCGTACACACCTTTGAAGTCCTTGCCGCTGCCGATGGGCCAGTTCATGGGATAGGTCTCAATGCCCAGTACCTGCTCGATCTCCTCCAGCAGGTCAAAGGGGCTGCGGGCGTCCCGGTCCATTTTGTTGATGAAGGTGAAGATGGGGATGCCCCGCATGGTGCACACCTTGAACAGTTTCTTCGTCTGGGCCTCCACGCCCTTGGCTGCGTCGATGACCATCACGGCGCTGTCGGCAGCCATCAGGGTGCGGTAGGTGTCCTCAGAGAAATCCTGGTGGCCGGGGGTGTCCAGAATGTTGATGCAATAGCCGCCGTACCGGAACTGCAGCACGCTGCTGGTGACAGAGATCCCGCGCTGCTTTTCGATCTCCATCCAGTCGCTCACGGCGGCCCGGGCGCCTTTTTTGCCTTTTACGATGCCTGCCTGCTGAATGGCGCCGCCGTAAAGCAGCAGCTTTTCCGTCAGGGTGGTTTTGCCCGCGTCCGGGTGGCTGATGATGGCGAACGTGCGCCGCCGGTTGATTTCCTGTGCGATGTCTTTCATGGGTTCACTCCTGCAAAAAGTCACAAAAAAATCGGGCCGGAAAAGGCCCGGACAATCCAACTGATTTATTATAAGCCATTTGCCGCGCGCTTGCAAGATGTTCCGGGGCTTTTCAACCGGGCCGCCCATCGTGTATAATAAAGAAAACCCAAGGAGGCGTTCCGCCATGTCAAAACGACGCGCGCGGCGCATCGGCGCCGCCATGCTGGCCGGGGCGGCGGCCTTTGTGCTGTATGCTCTGAACAACCCCCAGGCCGGCTTCCCCTGGCCAAACGGGGTCACCTACCTGCTGTACGGCATTTACCTGGCCGGGGCGGCGGTGCTGCTGCTGGCGCCTTTCGGCGGGAAGAAATGAGGAAAGAAGGACACCCATGGACCTGGAGATACAAAAAGCCGTGCTGCACATTCTGGACACCCACGTGGACGCGCCGGTGACCAGCGAGACCCTGCTGGAGAGCGAGGACGCCCTCGCCTATCTTTCCGGCATCGCCGGGCGCGCTTTTGCCGGTGAGGAAACGAAACCCTGCATCCTGCCCGCCGATGCCTCCCTGGCCGCAGAGGCAGCACGGGCCGAGGAAGATTTTTTGCCGGCGACCGTACGCCTGGCCGAACAGTGGTTCGCCCGGCTGACGGCCCAGCCCGGCATCCCCGCCGGGGATGCCGCCTTCCTGCTGCTGAGCATAGACGGGCGGGACTATTTCGCCGCCCTGAAGCTGAACTACAAGGTGGGCGTAGCCCATTATTTCGAGATGCGGGGCACAGCGCCCAGCAATGACATCGTGCGCCAGGCCACCCTGCTGCCCGGTGCCGGAGGCAAGGCGGACGAGGCCTTTTTTGTGGAGCTGGGGCCCCAGGCCCCCTATCGAATGCGCCTGCTGGAAAAGAAATACGACATCGACGGCCACAAGCAGCCCTACCTGGGCCGGATGCTGGGCGCGCAGCCGGGCCTTTCCCCCAAAGAGAAACTGGACACCATCCGGGCCGTGGCCGCCGAGGTGAACCAGCAATTCTACGGGGCCACCGGCGTGGACGAACCTGAAGTGGCCGCCGCCGTGTGCGCCGAGTACCGGGCCGCCAAGGCCGCCGCCAGCCGCCCGGACGCACCTCCCTGGGACCCGGCCCCCATTGGCGAGCTGTGCGAGACCCTGTACGGCGATTTGCCCCACGCACGGGAAGCCTTCACCAAGGCCCTGGCCGAACACGACATTGCCCTGGACGAGCCCCTGCCCATACCCCCGGCGGCGGTGCGGCGCATGGAAAAGCAGTCCCTGCGCAGCGCCGACGGCGTGGAGATCAAGGTGCCGGTGGACGTTTACCGGGACCAAAGCGCCCTGGAGTTTATCCAAAACCCCGACGGCACCGTAAACCTGCTGATCAAAAACGTACTGGTATAAGGGCGCGCTGCGCCCGTCTTTTTGGCGCAAGCCTGCGGGCTTGCGCCTTTTTCCGTCTGCGGGCCGTCACAGTTCAGGCTGGGGATAGTCCAGTTCGTAGGTCTCGCACAGGCGGATGAACGCCTCCATGGCCGGGGTGAGGTATTTATCCCGATGGTAAACGATGTGGTAGCGCCGGCGAAAGGGCATGCCCTTCACCGTAAAGGCGTGCAGGCGCCCGGCCCGCAGCGCCCGGGCCAGCAGCCGCCGGGGCAGCACGGCAATTCCCTCACCGCTGACCACCGCATTCACCAGTGCGCCAGTGCTGATGCTTTGCCAGGCGGGCTGGAAATGGTATCCCGCGGCCTCCATGGCGGCATCCAGCACTTCGCGGGTGCCGCTGCCCGGCTCGCGCACCAAAAAGCGCTGGGCCGCAAAAACCGCGGGTTCCACCTGCGCACCCTGTGCAAAGGGCCCCTGTACCGCGCATACCCCCACCAGTTCGTCCTCCAGATATGGCTTCCCCACCAGCAGCGGGCTGTGGATACTTCCCTCCAGCAGCGCAACGTCCAGGCGGTTATCCAGCAGAAGTTCCTCCAAATGGCGGGACTGCGCCACCTCCGCCTGCAGCTGCACCGCCGGGTACACCGCCCGAAACGCCCTGGCATAACCCGGCAGGAAGTGGGAACCGATGGTGATGGATGCGCCTACCCGCAGCACGCCCTGCTCGTCCCAATTGTGCATGGCGGTCTCCATCTGGTCGAACAAATCCCGGATATGCACCGCATAAGCGCGCAGGCGCTGGCCGGCCTGGGTGATGCACAGCCGCCGGGACAGCCTGTCGAACAGGCGCACGCCGTAATAGCGTTCCAGCTCGGCAATGGCCTGGCTGACGGCAGGCTGGGCCATGTACAGCGCCTTGGCCGCATGGGTGATGTTGCAGTCGTTTTCACACACCGCCAGAAAAATCTTCACATGCCGCAGCGTCACAGGGCATCCCTCCAATAATAAGTAAATTATTATGATTTCCATTTTATTATAATATTTTACAGATTGCGCTGCAAGGTGTATGCTGGTTGCGGCAAGGAGGAATGCAGATTGAAACGCGAAATGCACTGGCGCCGCCTGGCGCAGCTGTTCCGGGAGACTTTCCTGATCAGCGCATTCACTTTCGGCGGCGGGTTTGTCATCGTGCCGCTGATGCGCAAAAAGTTTGTGGAAAACCTGCACTGGCTGGACGACGAGGAGATGATGGACATTGCCGCCATCGCCCAATCCTCGCCGGGCGCCATTGTGGTAAACGCCTCCATCCTGCTGGGTTACCGGGTGGCCGGTGTGGCCGGCGGGCTGGTGGCGGTGCTGGGGTCCGTGCTGCCGCCGCTGATCATCCTGTCGGTGATCTCGCTGTTTTACGCGGCTTTCCGGAACAACCGCTATGTCAGCCTGGTCATGCGCGGCATGCAGGCAGGGGTGGCCGCCGTGGTGTGCGACGTGGTGCTCACCATGGGGCAGGCACTGCTGAAAACCCGCCGGGCACTGTACATTGTGATGATGGCGCTGGGCTTCGGTGCAGCGGTATTTTTTGACGTAAACGCCGTTGCCGTGATTTTGGCCTGCGGGCTGGTGGGCGCCTGGGACGCCGTGCGCCGGCACCGGGGCAGGAAGGCAGGCGGTTGGGTATGATCCAGCTGTTGGAATTGTTCTGGAGCTTTTTCCAGGTGGGCCTGTTCAGTGTCGGCGGCGGCTACGCCTCCATGCCGCTGATCCAGCATCAGGTGGTGGAGCTGCATCCCTGGCTGACCATGGGGGAATTTGCCGACATCATCACCATCTCCCAGATGACGCCCGGGCCCATTGCCATCAACTCGGCCACCTTTGTGGGCATCCGCATCGCCGGGCTGCCCGGGGCGTTGGCCGCCACTGCAGGCTGTGTGCTGCCCTCCTGCATCATTGTGCTGACACTGGCCTGGGTGTACAGCCGCTGGCGCAATTTAAACATCATGCAGGGCATCCTGCAGGGGCTGCGCCCGGCGGTGGTGGCCATGATCGCCAGTGCCGGGCTGAGCCTGGCGGCGCTGGCGCTGTTCGGCAGCCAGACCCTGGGCACAGTGCGCTGGGCGGATTTTGACTGGGCTGCCGCCGTGCTGTTTGCGGCGGCGCTGGCGGCCCTGCGCAAATGGAAACAAGACCCCATTGCAGTGATGAGCGGCACGGGGGCTGTGGGCCTGGCCGTCTATCTGCTGTTGGGACAATGAAAAGAGGCGTTTTTTGATGGAATATCTGATCCGCCACGGCGAGCTGTACCGCCGCCGGGGCCAGCAGGCCAGCGGCGAACCCCTGGCATCCATACACAGCACCCTGAACGGCCCCCGCAAAGAGATTTTGGTGGCCGGCGAAACCCAGGCTTACCGCACCGATGTGTACCGGGATGCCCGGGGCGCCGGCGGCCACCGGTACGAGCTGTGCGCCCCTACCGGCCGGGTGATGGCCCTGGGCCTGCCGGGTTATGCCCCCGACGATGACCCGGCCGCCCACGGCTGGCCGGTGAACCGCATGCCCCGTGCCGAACATCTGAGCCTGCAGCTGGGCGCCGAAACCTACCTGCTGCACCAGCTGGACAACGGCCATTATCAGCTGAACAGCCCCGACGGCCGGCAGGCGCTGACGGTGGACCATCGCGGGCTGTCCGGCGGATGGGACCTTGCCTGCAGCGCCGCGTTTTCCCCTGCGCTGCTGTGCGCGGTGCTGGTGTTCTGCCTGTATCTGGATCGTGAAAATGAATTTCTGACCGTTTGATCCCTCCCCTCTTCCGCGCAAAGGCCGCCTGCCGGGCGGTTTTTTTCATGCCGCTGCGGCGGCGCGCCACAGAAAGAAGGCCCCCGCTGCCGGGGGCCTTTGAGGAAGTATATGGTCAACGGGCGGGAGATTGGCAAGATCCCGCCCGCCGCCAGCAGATGTGCGGGCCGCGCCGTCCCGCCCTGCCGATGGCACAAGCGGAACGGCGGCCGGTGTGTATCTTACAGGCCCGGGAAGGTGACCTCCGGGGTGCTCTCCACGCCGAAGGATGCCACGATGCGGGCAAACTCCACGCTGTCGGCAAAGCCCAGGAACACCTCATAGCGGC
>CALXBN010000046.1 GCA_944386555.1 uncultured Ruthenibacterium sp.
AGAAGGCCACGCCGGACGCCTCGCCCTCGCGGTCCATAAACAGGCGGTACATGGTTTTCACAAAGTCCTCGCCGGAGAGGTTCTTGGCGTTCATCTCTTTGCTGAACACAAAGCCGTAGGCGCAGCCCTTGGCGTCCACTGTGCCATCCTTCAGCCAGCGGCACCAGTCGGCATAGCCCTGCGGGTCCGGGGTACGGCCCAGCGCAATGCGGTAGCACCGGGTGACGAAATCCTCCAGTTCGCCGGGTTCTTCCGGGTCGGGGTCCGGCTGCGGCTGCACCGGGGAAGCCACGGTGACAGTGCAGCTGTCTGTCAGGCCCGTCCAGCTGGCGGCGGTGATGACGGCGGTGCCCTCGCCCACGGCGGTGACATTGCCGGCCTGGTCAACAGCGGCCACGGATTCATCGGAACTGGACCAGAACACCACTTTGTAGGAAGCATTGGCGGGCCGCACGGTGGCTGTCAGCTTGTCCGCTTCGCCGGGGGCCAGGGTCAGGGTCTCTTTATCCAGGGCGATGGATGTCTCCCACACCGTATCGTCCCCCGGCTGCCCGGGGTCGGGATCGGGAGTTTCCGTTTTTGCAAAAGCCGCTTGGATGGTGTGATTTGCATTTACTCCGGTGAATGTATAGGTCTCCGCCGGCTGCACCGGCTGGCCATCTACGGTCAGGCTGGCAATTTCGTATCCGGCATCGGGCGTGATCGTAAAGGTTTTGTTCTCGTTGGCCGCAACGGCCACTTTCCCTGCAGGTTCGATTGTACCGCCCTCGCCTGCCGAAGCCGTGATGGTGTATTCGGTGACGGGCGGCTCCGTGATCTCATAGGTCAGGGTGATCGCCTCGCCGAACAGCCGGCCAAAATTCTGGCTTTTGGGTGTTACGGTAACCTCGTATTTGCCCACCTGGGAAGAAAAGCGCGGGTAGGTTACCGTATAGTCCGTGCCTTCAACAAAAGAAATGGTCTGCTCCCATACGATTGCAGGTTGGATGGAAACATCCGGCCGTTGCGTTTGTCCGTTCGCTACAAACGAATCTGCCGACAGCTGCACCATCTCCTCAGTCAACGGCAGCTGTATCATGGCATCCTCACCGATTGTCAGGGCACCGCTGCCTGTTGCGCTGGCAAGGCCGCCTTCCAGGCGCAGTATACTTTCGTCCTCCAGGATGATGGAGGCGTTGTTTTCGATGGCCGACCCGACAGGCACGGTCAGCTTGTTCTCCCTGACCACTTTGAACGACGTTCCCTCCGGAACGGTGAGGGTGCTCCCGTCGGGGATTTTCTGGTTCTGCTGCAGGATGTAATTGCCGGAAACGGCGCCGGAACCATTCTTAAAGATGACACTGGCGTCACAGGCCACGGTTTCATCTCGATCCACCAGCCAGACCTGCACCTGCTCTGCAGACTCATCGGAACCTTTTCCGATGTCGTGCCCGCCCTCGCCGGGCTCGAGGGTCAGCGTACCGCCCTCAATCGTGATGTCGGTCTTGGCAGAACTGCTTTCGTTTCCAACGCCGATTGCAGCAGCACCCTTGCCGCCTCGAGCCGTGATGTTGCCGCCGCGGATCGTCACCGAACCGCTTGAAGTGGATTGTCCAATGCCGGGGGCTCCTCTGCCTCCAACCGCTTCCAGGCTGCCGCCGCCGTCAATGGTCAGCAATGAGGGATTGTTTGGGCTGTAATCAATTTCCAGCCCGCTGCGCCCACTCCCGCTTTTCAGAACGGACGATCCTTCCAGATGCAGATTCACCGTTGTGCCGCTGTTGACGCGGAAAGCAAAACGCTGCTGCCCGTCGGAAACATCAATATGCAGGTCTTTGATGGTCAGGTCAATTACGCCATCCCAGCTGGTCATTCGATGCACTACAATAGAATCCGTGGTACTTTCCTCTACATTATCCGCCATGGAAATCTCCCAAGTACCTGTTTTAATCGTCAGCTCATAATAGGTATCCGTAAACTCATCAGCTTTTTCGTAAGAGTAATCGCCGCTGCCCGTCAATTTAAAACTGCCTACAGTTACGGTTTTAACTTTTCCGTTTATGGCCGTTTTTTCTGAGCTATCTCCGTGCAGCGTTTCAGCGGACGGCTGCACAGGGGCCGCTGCTTCCCCTGACGAATCCGTCCGGGTGGATGCTGCGTCCGCCGCACCCTCCGCCGCCGGGAGTGTTTCCGCCGGGGCGGCCTCCAGCGCCGCCGGGGCCAGGGACACCGCTTCAGCCAGGGCCGGGGATGCCAGGGTGAAGGCCATGCACAGGGCAAGGCATATGGATACCATTCGTCTCATATCAATTCCTCCTCTTTTTGCTTCCTACCGGCCCGCACAAAGCACCGGCCGGATTTTCCTCACAGCAAGGCTTGGGCCAGGGAATTTCCCCAAGCCCATGTTGCCTTGTTGCGAGGCAGCAAAAAAGCGCTGTGCCGGAAATTTCTTCCCAACACAGCGCCGGAGGTGCAAAAACAAACCCTGTGATCTCCCTTGTACACACAGCACAGCAGAAAATGGGTACAACTCACCCACCCGCCTTGCCCGCCCGGGGGAAATAGGGTATAATAATCCTGCAATCGCAGCAGTTTGCTGTTGTTGGAAGGTTGGAGCTTCCGACAGGGCGGCGGGAAGCGCCAACTTCCCGCTGCCTGTTTGCACTTTCTTGTGCCTCGCTACTATTATAGGGCATTTCAGGGCAAAATGCAATATCTTTCCTGTGAAACTGGAAAAACGCCGGGAAAAACCCGGCGTTTTTGTGCTATTTGCCGATTATTCGGGGCCAAGTGCGCCGTAACCAGCTACAAAATGATGCAGATCAGGCCCGAACATCCTTCGTTGATCACACGCTCCACCGTCTCCTGGATGCGGGCACGGGCCTCGGCGGGCATATGCTGCAGCTTGTTCTGCAGCCCTTCGTTCACCAGTTCATGCAGGCTTTTGCCGAAGATATTGCTTTGCCAAATCTCGCTGGGGTCGGCCTCAAAATCGGCCAGCAGGCTGGCCACCAGTTCTTCGGACTGCTTTTCGCTGCCCACAATGGGCGAAACCTCGGTGGCAATATCGGCCCGCAGCAGATGGATGGAAGGTGCGCTGGCACGCAGCCGCACGCCGTAGCGCCCGCCCTGGCGCACAATTTCCGGTTCCTCCAGGTGCAGTTCGTCAATGCCGGGCATTACAATACCATAACCTGTGGCCTGCACTTCGGCCAGGGCCGGGGCCAAACGGTCGTACTGCTGTTTGGCCCGCGCCAGGCGGATAATGCACGGCATCAGGCTGGCTTCGTCCACCACCTCCAGGCCGGTTTCCTCGCTGAGCACGCGATAGAAAATATCCGGGGCCAGACGCAGCTCCACCGTGGCGACACCACCGCCCAAATCCAGCCCTCGCAGGGATGAGGCGGCCACATAAGGACATTCCACCTGTACCTGTGCGGCATCTTTGATGGCGGAAAGGCCGTCGGCCCAGGCGCGCACAGCATCGTACAGGCTGCTTTGCAGCCAGTGCCCGGCTTTCAGCATGGGTACCCAGGTGGGCATGGCCACCGCCACTTCCCGCAGGGGAAACTCATACAGCACCCGCTTGAGGATCTCATTGATGGTATCGGCGTCCAACTCCATGCAGCTGACGGGCAGCACCGGCCGGCCGTAGCGCGCAGACAGTTCGTCGGCCAGGTGCAGCGCCTCCAGGCTGTCGGGCTGCACACAGTTCAGCAGGATGACATAAGGCTTGTGAATGGCTTCCAGTTCGGCAATGACCCGCTGCTCGGCGGCTTCGTAGCCCGCACGGGGAATATCGCTGATGGAACCGTCGGTGGTAACCACCAGGCCAATGGTGGAATGTTCACAAATCACTTTGCGGGTGCCCGTCTCGGCGGCCACATCAAAGGGCACTTCCTCCTCAAACCAGGGGCTTTTCACCATGCGGGGTTTCTCGTCCTCCTGGTGGCCCATGGCGCCGGGCACCATATAGCCCACGCAGTCGATCAGGCGGGTACGCAGGGTAGCGCCATCGTCCAGCTGAACGGTAACAGCCTGCTCCGGCACAAATTTGGGTTCGGTGGTCATGATGGTGCGCCCCGCGGCAGACTGGGGCAGTTCATCCCGGGCACGCTGGGCAAAGGCCTCGTTTTCAATAGCCGGCAGAACCATCAGCTCCATAAACCGCTTGATAAACGTGCTTTTGCCGGTGCGCACCGGGCCCACCACGCCAATATATACCTCGCCGCCGGTGCGCCGGGCAATGTTGCGGTACAGCTCGCTGTATTCCATAGTGTCTCCCCTCCTCTACTGGGCCCGGGGGATCAGCAACCGGCGTTCCTCGGCCAGCGCCTCTCCCTCCAGGCCGTTGGCCGCCGCAATGGCGTCCGGGCTGGCGCCGTAGTGTTTGGCAATGTCAAACAGCTGTTCGCCGGGATGAGCAAAGTAAATACGCAGGGCGATATCGCCGCCGGCATCCGCCCGCGGGCCGGTACACACAGCACCGGTGAGCACCGGCACCGATTGCCGGGCACTGACCAGCCCCGACACAGCCAGGGCAACCGAAGCAGTGACCTGGTCGCCCGTTTGGCGCACGGAGACTTTCTGCACGGCCGCCGTGCAGCGCAAGGTGAGCTGCCGGGCGGCAAGATCCTGGGGCAGCGGCAGGGTGTATTCGCAGGTTTTATCATAGCAGTCCACTTCGCCCATCTCATTTTCGCACAGCACATGGGCCACTGCGCGCCCGCGTACCAGAGGGCCTTCCTCCCGTTCCACCAGTTCCGGCGGCAGGGCCGTGGCAAAGGCATCCAATACCCGCGCGCCGGCATCCGGCATCTGGCCACCGGCCACCGTCTCCACCATTTGGGAAAAGGGTTCGCCCGTTTTCTCCAGTGCCACATCGCCTGCGGCCAGCTCCATCTCCTGCGCCGTGCTGAATGCGTCGCACACAGCCTGTGTCTGCACCGGCCGCCAAACGGATACTTCGATGAGCGCTGTGACCGCCAAAGAGATCCCCTGCCCGCCTTCGGCCCCTTCTGCCTGTGTAAGGGTGCAGCCTGTGGGCTGTACGCTGGCCCAGGCGCGGCATCCTTCATCGGCACCGTCCACCTGCAGGATCTCGTTGAAGGGCACGCTGGCATTCTGGTGCAGCAGCGTCCGCCCCGGGGCGTCCCGATAGGTGATATCTGCCTGCATCTGCCCGCGCACCACCGATTTGCCGGCCAGCAGCTTCACTTCCTCAACCATCGGTGCGCACTGGCAGTTCAGCACTGCAGCGGGCGGGTTCTCAAAGGGAACCGGCTGTTCGGCCGTAAACAGTTTTTCGGCGTTTCCCACGGATTTATCGGCCTGCAGCGTCACTGTGCGCTGGCACACACCGCCGCCGGACAGTGCCGTGACCACCTCGCTGTCCTGCTGAGCCTGGGCAGTGACATGAAGGATCAGGGCGCCGCGCACATCCACCCGGCGTCCGCTGAGGGCACGGCAATTGATGTATTCCACCTCGCCGGCCACCTGGACGCTGGCCGCGCCCTGGCTTTCACCGGCAGAAAGTTCCACCTGTTTTGCAAAAGGCAGCTTCTGCTCTGCCTGGCACAGACTTCCCTCCTCTTCCGCCTGATAAAAAACCACACACCGCAGATAGCCTTCCAGGGAAATGCGTCCGGTGAGCACCTGCTTTTGCAGGATGACCGGCGTCACAAAGCACTTGACGATCTTGAACACCTGCGGCTGGTAATCGGGGATGAGCAGCTCCGCTTCCACGGGAAGCTCAACTTTGGCATCACAGATGTTCAGGGCCGCCGTGACGGTATCTTTGTACACCTTCAGTTCCATACGTCTTGTCGCCCCTTTCACGGTTCTGAGGAATCTATATGCAGCCGCACCGCTGCCTATGCGCGAAAGGAGGCACAAAAAGGGCCCGCCGGCGCAAAGCGCCGGCGGGCCGGGAACAAGCGGCTGGTCATTCCATTACGGTAGCCGTTTTATTTTTCAGCAAAACGTCGTGAGCGCCGCCTTCCACGATGCTGGTGGAGGAAACCACGGTCAAGCGGGCCTTCTGCTGCAGCTCGGGGATGGTAAGGGCACCGCAGTTGCACATGGTGCTGCGCACTTTGGCCAGCGTGACGGCCACACCGTCCTTCAAGGCACCGGCATAGGGAACGTAGCTGTCCACCCCTTCCTCAAAACTGAGTTTCGCGGCGCCGCCCAAATCATACCGCTGCCAGTTGCGGGCACGGTTGGACCCCTCGCCCCAATACTCTTTCACATAGCTGCCGTTAATCCGCAGCTTGTTGGTAGGGCTTTCGTCGAAGCGGGAGAAATAACGGCCCAGCATGACGAAATCGGCGCCCATGGCCAGAGCCAAGGTAATGTGATAATCGTGGACAATGCCGCCGTCAGAACAGATGGGCACATAAATACCGGTTTCCCGGTAATACTCGTCCCGGGCCTTGGCCACCTCGATGACAGCCGTGGCCTGGCCGCGGCCGATACCTTTGGTTTCACGGGTGATGCAGATGGAGCCGCCGCCAATGCCGATCTTCACAAAATCGGCCCCGGCCTCCGCCAGGAAGCGGAAGCCATCCTTGTCCACCACATTGCCGGCGCCCACCTTCACTTTGTCTCCGTAGCGCTCGCGGATCCACGCCAGCGTGCGCTTCTGCCACTCGGAGAAGCCTTCGGAGGAATCAATGCACAGGACATCTGCACCGGCTTCCACCAGGGCGGGCACGCGCTCGGCGTAATCGCGGGTATTGATGCCGGCACCCACCACATAGGACTTGTTGGCATCCAGCAGCTCGTTCACATTCTCCTTATGGGAATCGTAGTCCTTGCGAAACACCATAAATTTCAAATGCTGGTTTTCATCAATCAGGGGCAGAGCATTCAACTTGTTGTCCCAGATGATGTCATTGGCCTTTTTCAGGGTGGTGTCTGCCGGAGCGGTAACCAGTTTTTCAAAAGGTGTCATGAACTGGGTGACGGGGGTATCCGTGCTCATGCGGGACACGCGGTAATCGCGGCTGCCGATGATCCCCAGCAGCTTGCCGCCGGCGGTGCCGTCATCGGTGACGGCCACGGTAGAGTGGCCCGTCTTTTCCTTGAGTGCCAGAATGTCGGCCAAGGTGGCATCGGGGCGCACGTTGGAATCGCTGACGATGAACCCCTTTTTATAGCTTTTCACCCGGCGGATCATAGCGGCTTCCTGTTCGATTGTCTGCGAGCCATAGATAAAGGAGATGCCGCCCTCCTTGGCCAGGGCAATGGCCATTGTATCATTGGAAACAGACTGCATAATGGCCGACACCATGGGGATGTTCATCGACAGCGGGCACTCCTCCTGCCCCTTGCGATATTTCACCAGCGGGGTCTTCAGGCTGACAGCCGAAGGAATACATTCGGCCGAAGAATAGCCGGGCACCAGCAGGTACTCGCCGAAGGTACGGGAGGGTTCAGAAAAATAAATTGCCATAAAATACTCCTTTTCCATTACAGAATGACCGACGTTTATGTACGCTTATGTTTCTCATTATGGTACCACGATTCGTGTCAATTCGCAAGAGAAAACCGTCCTTTTCTTCTGAAAAAATCTTGCGCCGCTGCCGGCGGATTTCTGGGCAAAGCGACAAAACGCCCCTGCGCTGCGGCACAGGGGCGTTTTGCCTTGTGAAATGGAGTTGAAAAAGCTTGGTACGGCACCCAAAATTCGCTGCTTACTTGCCCAAACAGCGACAGGAGGAGCGGGCCCGCACCCGATGAAAAAGTTCACTTGCAAGCGTTGTAACCCTCTTGCAACTAAATTGTAACTCTTTTGTTACCATCTGTCAAGGGCTTTTTGCAGCAATTTTGTAATTTTTTCGTAAGATTTTTGCCAATTCGTCCATCCGCGCACCGGTTTCGCATCACCGAGCGGCAGGGGCCAGGGTAAGCTGAGCCTCAAAATGTTTTTTCTCCCCTTCTCCCTGCCCCAGGAAGTACCAGTTCCCGTCCCCCAGGGCGGCCCGCAGAAGGGTAAAAGAAGATCCCATGGGTACTTCGTTGTGAAAATTGACCGCCAGCCGCTGCACCGGGCGCTGTTCCAGCATCTCCACAGGCACATGGTCACACACGATATCTGCATAATAGGTGTTGTTCATGTGGCGGTTGGAATCGCACCGGGTGTAGGAGGCTCTCTCCGTTCCCACCGGTTCTGCGGCACCCCGGTCAACTTTCAGATCCAACTCACCGGACGGCGGCAAATGAAAAAAAAGGCGCAGCGCCTCCGGCGGATGGCGCAAAATGCGGCGGGTGTCGGTATCCACCAGTACCCACCGGCTGTCCATCAGGCAGGCCAGGGTTCCGTCCTCCAGCGTGAACGCATTGGTGCGGTGATAGGTCGCCCGCACCGGCTCGCTGGGCCGGGTCGTTGCAGTCACTTTGTCCCCAATGCGGATCGGCGCGTAAAACTCCAGCACCATTTTGGCCATCAGAAAAGCCGTATGGGTACGGGCGTAAAATGCGGCATCCAGCCCCAGCGCCGTGCAGTGATCGGTGGAGACCTGCTGGGCTCGGCGCAGCACCGCGCCCGGCGTCATGCGACGCATGCAATCGCCCTCGCTGTCCGTGACGCAGAATGTCTCTGAAAATGTATCAATGGCGTTCATCATAGCTGCTCAAACCTCTTTTGGCAATGGAATTGCGGCCGGGCGCACAAAGCGTGCCCACGCGGATTTATTATAACATTTTTGACGGCCCGGCGCCAGCCTGCGGCCCCGCAGCCAGGCGGCGAAAAGTATCGCGGACAGCCGGCTTCGGCAGCTGGATGGACCTGCCGGACAGATAGGCCAGCGTGTTCTCCTGCGGCAGTTCCCGGAATGCGACGCGCACAGCGCACAGCGCCTGGGTGGAAAGGCCGGTGCGCCGGTTCATCTTCCGGTTGCCATACTTTACATCCCCCAATACCGGTGCCCCCAGGAAAGCCAGATGGGCGCGGATCTGATGGGTACGTCCCGTCACCAGGCCGATGCGGCACAGGGCGAAAGGGCCGGCGGCCGCTTCCACTTCTACCCGGGTGATGATCTGCTTGTATCCCGGTGCCGGCGCGGCGCGCACATCCACCTTGTTGTCCTTTGGAAAGTGGCGCAGGTAGGCAACATGGGTCCCTTTGGGCGGTATGCCGCAGGTGATGGCCAGATATTCCTTTTCCAGCAGGTCCTGACGGATCACGGCATTCATGTCGCGCAGGGCAGCATAGTCCTTGGCCGCCAACACCAGCCCCTCGGTACCGCGGTCCAGCCGGTTGCACACGGCTGGGGTAAAGCGATGTTCGGCTGCTGGGGCATACTCTCCTTTTCGCTGCAGGTAAGCGCAAAACTGATCCACCAGGCTTTCGTCGCCGGTGTGGTCGGCATGGCACAGCAGGTGGGCCGGCTTATACAGGGCTGCTATACGGTCATCCTCGTAGATGACCTGCAGCGGATATTTGCTGCGGTGCGGCCTCATGCCGGCCGGCCGGGCTGCAGAGGCCGTGGCCCCAAAAAACTCGTCGTTGATATACAGTTCCACCACGTCACCCTCAGCCAGGCGGTCGTCGGGGGCGGCGCGCCGGCCGTTCACCTTGATCCGTTTGTTGCGGAAACTTTTGTACAGCAGCGAGGTGGGCAGCCCCTGGGTGACACCCTGCACAAAGCGCGACAGGCGCACCCCTGCATCGTTTTTGCCCGCAGTAAAACTTTTCACAAAAACGCTCCCGTTCCGTCAAAAATATGGTATAATAGAAAGCTGGCAGCAAGCGCTTGCATGCTTGCCAATAACACTACCCGAAAGATGCGGGATTGTCAAGGGAGAGGTACTTCATGGCCGCCGAGCAAAAGCAGGACAAGAATCCCCATGCGGGCCACCGCGCACGCATGTACCAGCGCTTTCTGCGGGACGGCCTGTCCGGTTTTGACGAGCATCAGGCCCTGGAGATGCTGCTGTTCTTCAGCTGCCCGCGCATCGACACCAACGAGCTGGCCCATCGCATCATCGCCACCTTCGGCAGCCTGTCGGCCGCCATGGACGCACCGGTAGAACAGCTGACGGCAGTGCCCGGCGTGGGACGCACCACCGCGGTGATCCTGAAATTCATTCCTCAGATGTGCGCATACTATCTGGAGAACCGCAAAGCCCGGCGCCAGCCGCTGAACGCACCGGACAAAATGGCAGCTTATCTGCTGCCCAAATTTTTCGGCGCCAGCACCGAGCGGCTGTATCTGGTGGCAATGAATGACGACCTGGTGCCGCTGAGCTGCACCCTGTTGGCCGAGGGCACCGCCAACCGTGTTCCGCTGCTGGTCTCCAAAGCCGTGGGGGAAGCCAGCCGCGTAGGCGCCACCCGTGTGGTGCTGGCCCACAACCATCCCAGCGGAAGCACCATTCCTTCTGCGGACGACCTGCGCACCACCGAACAGCTGAGCCGGGCCCTGGTGCCGCTGGAGATCCAGCTGCTGGATCATTTAATTTTCTGCGAGGACGAGTTCCTGTCCTTCCGCATCACAGCATATAAGCACTATCTGTCCAAGGAGGAATGACATTGGATCTGTTTAAGCTGGTTTCCAGCTATCAACCCACCGGCGACCAGCCCGAGGCCATTGCCGAGCTGGTAGACGGCATTTTGAACGGCGACCGGGCCCAAACGCTGATGGGTGTCACCGGCAGCGGCAAGACCTTTACTATGGCCAACGTCATTGCCCAGTTGAACCGCCCCACGCTGGTGCTGGCCCATAATAAAACCCTGGCCGCCCAGCTGTGCACCGAGTTCAAGGAGTTTTTCCCGGAAAACGCCGTAGAATATTTTGTCTCTTACTACGATTATTATCAGCCGGAAGCCTATATCCCCTCCACGGACACTTATATCGAAAAAGACAGCGCCATCAATGATGAGATCGACCGGCTGCGCCATTCGGCCACGGCAGCCCTTTCCGAGCGGCGGGACGTGATCATCGTAGCAAGCGTGTCGTGCATTTACAGTCTGGGCGATCCCATCGACTACCGCAGCATGGTGATCAGCATCCGCACCGGGATGCACATGAGCCGGGATGAGCTGACCCGCCGCCTGGTGGACCTGCAGTACGAGCGCAACGATTTGAACTTCATCCGAAACAAATTCCGTGTGCGCGGCGATATTGTAGAGATCAACCTGGCTTACAACAGCGAAAAAGCCATCCGGGTGGAGTTCTTCGGCGATGAAGTAGACCGTATCAGCGAGGTGAACCCGCTGACCGGCGAGCGGCTGAACGTGGTGCGCCATGTGGCGATTTTCCCTGCCAGCCATTATATCGTTTCCGGCGACAAAATGCGCGCCGGAATTCAGCGCATCCGCAGGGAATGCGACGCGCAGGTAGAAGCCTTCCGAAGCCAGGGCAAACTGATTGAGGCCCAGCGTATCGCCCAGCGCACCAACTACGATGTAGAAATGCTGCAGGAAGTGGGCACCTGCAAAGGCATTGAAAACTATTCGGCCGTGCTGTCCGGCCGGGCGCCGGGCAGTACCCCTACCACCCTGCTGGACTATTTCCCGGAGGATTTCCTGCTGTTCGTGGATGAAAGCCATGTGATGCTGCCACAGCTGCGGGCTATGTACGGCGGAGACTACGCCCGCAAAAAAAGCCTGGTGGACTACGGCTTCCGTCTGCCTTCCGCCTTCGATAACCGGCCGCTGAAATTCGAAGAGGTGGAATCCAAACTCAACCAGATCGTATTTGTCTCCGCCACGCCCGGAGATTACGAGCGTGCGCATTCCAGCAAGATTGTAGAACAGGTGATCCGTCCCACAGGCCTTTTGGATCCGCGGGTGGAAGTTCGTCCGGTAGAGGGGCAAATTGAAGATCTTCTGGGTGAGATCAACACCCGCGCCGCCCGGGGCGAACGGGTGCTGGTGACTACACTGACCAAGAAGATGGCCGAAGACCTGACCGATTACCTGAGCGAACATGGTGTCAAGGTAAAATACATGCACCACGAAGTGGACACCTTTGAGCGGGTAGAACTGATGCGGGACCTGCGCAAGGGCACCATTGACGTGATCGTAGGCATCAACCTGCTGCGGGAAGGGCTGGACCTGCCTGAGGTGAGCCTGGTGGCCATTCTCGATGCAGACAAAGAGGGCTTCCTGCGCAGCGAGACCAGCCTGATCCAGACCATTGGCCGGGCAGCCCGCAACGCAGACGGGTGCGTGATCATGTACGCCGATGCTGTCACACCCAGCATGCGCCATGCTATCGACGAAACAGAACGCCGCCGGGCCATCCAGCAGAAGTATAATGCCGATCATCACATCACGCCCAAGACCATTGTGAAAGAACTGAAAGACAACGGCGTTCTGGAGATCAGCCGCAAGGACGATGGCGATGACAAGCCCGCCAAGCGTATGAGCCGTGCCGAGTGCCAGCAGAAAATCGAGCAGCTGACACGGGAGATGAAAGAGGCGGCCAAGATTCTGGAATTTGAGCATGCGGCCTTCTTGCGGGATCGCATCGACAAACTGCGCAAACAAATGGAAAGGAAAACCAAACTGTGAGCAATGACAAAATTGTGATCAAAGGCGCTCGGGAGCACAACCTGAAGAACATTGATGTGACCCTGCCCCGGGACAAGCTGATCGTAATGACGGGGCTGTCGGGATCGGGAAAATCCAGCCTGGCTTTTGACACCATCTACGCCGATGGACAGCGCCGGTATATGGAAAGCCTGTCCAGCTACGCCCGCATGTTCCTGGGGCAAATGGAAAAGCCGGACGTAGACGATATCCAGGGCCTGTCTCCCGCCATCTCCATTGATCAGAAAACCACCTCCAAGAACCCGCGCTCCACGGTGGGCACCGTGACGGAGATCTACGATTACCTGCGCCTTTTGTACGCGCGCATCGGGATTCCGCACTGCCCGGTGTGTGGACGGCCCATCACCCAGCAGACGGTAGACCAGATGGTAGATGAAGTGCTGAAATTGCCCGCAGGCACACGCTTCCAGGTGCTGGCGCCGGTGGTGCACGGGCGCAAAGGCACTCAGCAAAAAGAGCTGGAGGCTGCCCGGCGGGGCGGCTACGCCCGGGTGCGCATCGACGGCAATTTGTATGACCTGGACGAGGAGATCTCCCTGGACAAAAACCGCAAGCACAATGTGGACATCGTGGTGGACCGGCTGGTGATCAATGAAGACGTGCGCAGCCGCCTGGCCGACAGCCTGGAGACCGCCATGGGCCTGACCGGCGGCCTGGCCGCCATTGATGTCATCGGCGGCGAGGAGCTGCTGTTCAGCCAGAACTATGCCTGCCCGGAGCACGGTGTGTCCATCCCCGAGATCACGCCGCGGATGTTCAGCTTCAACAACCCCTTTGGTGCCTGCGAAAAGTGCACAGGCCTGGGCACCTTCATGCGGGTGGATCCATCGCTGATCCTGCCCAACAAGCATTTGTCCATCCGGGAAGGGGCCGTCAAAGCCAGCGGCTGGTACTATGCAGAGGGTTCTGTCAGTGAAATGTACTACAAGGCCCTGGGCAGGCGGTACGGCTTCACGCTGGACACCCCCATTGAACAGATGAGCAAAGAGGCCGTACACGCTATTCTGTACGGAACTAACGGTGAAAAGCTGGAGATGACCCGGGAGACCGACCGGGGTACCGGCAAATATCACAATGATTTTGAAGGCATTGTGAACAATTTGGAGCGCCGCTTCCGGGAAACCAACAGCCAGTGGATGAAAGACGAAATTGCCGGGTTTATGAACGGTGTGGAATGCCCCGACTGCCACGGCGACCGTCTGAAGCCCACTGTACTGGGCATCACCGTAGGCGGTGTGAATATCAGTGATTTCACCAAGATGAGCGTGCGGGACGAGCTGGCCTTCCTGAACGGCCTGGAACTGACCCAGCGCGAGCATATGATCGCCGACGGCATTCTGAAGGAGATGCGCGAGCGGCTGGGGTTCCTGCAAAACGTGGGCCTGGCATATCTGACACTGGCCCGCAGCGCCTCCACCCTGTCCGGCGGTGAGAGCCAGCGCATTCGCCTGGCCACCCAGATCGGCAGCGCCCTGACCGGCGTGCTGTACGTACTGGACGAGCCTTCCATCGGCCTGCACCAGCGGGACAACGAAAAGCTGATCGCCACGCTCAAGCGCCTGCGGGATCTGGGCAACACGCTGATTGTGGTGGAACACGATGAGGACACCATGCGCGCGGCAGACTGGATCGTGGACATCGGCCCCGGCGCCGGTGTACACGGCGGGCAGCTGGTGGCCCAAGGCACAGTGGAGGATATCTGCGCGGTGCCCGAGAGCATCACCGGCCAGTACCTTTCCGGGCGCAAGCAGATCGAAGTGCCCAAAGCGCGGCGCAAAGGCAACGGCCACTGGATCGAGATCCTGGGTGCATCCCAGAACAACCTGCGCAACATCAACGTGAAGATCCCCCTGGGGGTGATGACCTGTGTAACAGGCATCTCCGGCTCGGGCAAGTCCAGCCTGGTAAATGAGATCCTTTACAAGCGCCTGGCCGCCGACTTAAACGGCGCGCGCACCAAGCCCGGCACCCATAAGGACATGCTGGGCCTGGAGTATGTGGACAAAGTGATCGGCATCGACCAATCCCCCATCGGGCGCACACCTCGCTCCAACCCTGCCACCTATACCGGTGTGTTTGGGGATATCCGCAGCGTGTTTGCGCAGACCCAGGACGCCAAGGTGCGGGGTTACGACGCCGGGCGGTTTTCCTTCAACGTGAAAGGCGGCCGGTGCGAGGCCTGCGAGGGCAACGGCATTTTGAACATCGAGATGCACTTTTTGCCGGACATCTATGTACCCTGCGAGGTTTGCAAGGGCGCACGGTACAACCGGGAAACCCTGGAAGTAAAATACAAGGACAAAAACATCCACGACGTGCTGGAGATGACCGTGGAAGAGGCCTGCGCCTTCTTCGAGAACATCCCCCGCATCCACCGCAAGCTGCAGACTTTGCTGGACGTGGGGCTGGGGTATATCAAGCTGGGGCAAAGCGCTACCACGCTTTCCGGCGGTGAAGCCCAACGGGTGAAGCTGGCCCTGGAGCTGGCCAAGCGGGAAACCGGGCAGACGGTGTATATTTTGGATGAACCCACCACCGGCCTGCATGTGGCCGATGTGCACCGGCTGGTCAAGGTGCTGGATAAACTGGTGGACGCCGGCAACACAGTAATCATCATTGAGCACAACCTGGATATCATCAAACGGGCCGACTACATCATCGACCTGGGACCCGAGGGCGGCAGCGAAGGCGGCCGCATCGTGGCCACCGGCACACCGGAACAAGTGGCAAAAAGCCAAAAATCCTTCACCGGGCAATATCTGGCGCCGCTGCTGGAAAAAGGGCGGTCAGCCGGCATGGCCCGCTCCAAGCAGAAAATTTGACAGACAGACAAAACGGGCGTGTTTTTCAACACGCCCGTTTTGGTGTTTTTTCTTGTGCTTCCGGTACCGCAGGCTCCGCGGCTGAAATACCCGCCGCGCTGCCGGCAGGCCAACGGCCGGCGCCAGCACGGCGCCGGCTCACAGCGGCTGAGCCGATGTTTTACCGTGTCCTTATTTTTCCTGCATGCCGCCCGCATTCCCTGTCCTTCTCTCCGGCAGTACCGCCATAAACTCTTCATAGGTATACAGGCCGTTCAGCACTTCCAGCAATCCTTTTTTCGACAGGCGCGGCGGCAGGCCGATGGCGTCCAGCCAAGCGCGCCTCCGCTCGGCGCTGCCGGCACCGCCGCTCAAGCCCGCGTCATACAAGTCCGTATAGGTAATGGTGCGTCCCTTTTTCTGCGCTGCCGGACACACACCCGCCGCCTGCAGCGCCCGGCGGATTTGCTGTGCCTCTATTCCCTCCACGCCCAGCAGCCCCTCCTTGGAGGGTTTGGCTTTGCGGCGCTCTTTTCCCTCACAGGCCGGCACATATGCGTTTTTAACGGAAAGGCCGCGGGCTATTTGATTGATATACGCGCGGATGCGGAAGCCTGCTGCATCGGAATCGGTGAGAATGATCAAGCCCCGCTCCTTTCCCAGCCGGCGCAGCAGTGCTTTTGTCTCATCGCTGGAAAACACGGAAAATCCCCCTACCGGAAGAATCAGGCCGTCCACAATACCGGCCAGTTTTGCGGCATCGTACTTTCCCTCCACCACAATGACCTCTTGTACACGCATTTTCCCCTCATTCACGGGCGCACCTCCAAAATTTCGCTGAGGGCAGCCTGCAGCAGCACGGTGCGGTCCGCCGGGGAAGATTTCAGCTTTTCATCCAATGCCAGCAAAATCTCCAGGATCCGCTCCAGCTGGCGCAAGGTATACCTGGCAGCCGTCTCCGCCGATCGCTTCAGCCTCCAATCGCTGCCGCGGTAGCCAAAGTCTTTGTGCACGGCAGCGTAATTGTGCCCGGATCCCTGGCCGCATTTCACCCGGTACAGGTCCAGATAGGAACTGGCCAGCGCCGCCGCAATGGCGATGGGCTCATTCTGCAGATCCAGCAGCTGCGCCAGTTTGGCAAATGCCTTGGGCCGGTTGCGCGCCGTCGTCAGGCGCACCAGCTCAAACACATCGGCCTCGATATTCTGCACGCCCATTTCCTGCACCAGTTGGACATCAATTTCTTCATAATGCCCTGCTGCGGCCAGTTTGTCCACCTCGCAGGCCAGCAGGAAATAGTCCGTGCCGGCTTTCTCCACCAATGCCGCCGCTGCATCCGGCTGCATGCGGCAGCCCAGCGTCCGTGCCCGCTCCTGTACAAAGCGCCGCGCATCTGCCGGGCCGGGCTGCTGCAGCTCTGCCGCCACGCCGTTTTTTTCCGCCGCAGCGATCAGCTGCTTGGCCTTTCTGGTCTGTTTTGCTTTGTCATCCTTGAACACCGTGCTCAGCACCAGTACCGCATTTTCCAGGCTTCCCATCAGATCGCACAATGCCGCCACATCGGCTTCACTCATGGCGGACGGTTCGATCAGCGGCATCTCAACTACACGCCGGCCGCCGAACAAAGAGATTGTGCCTGCAGCGGCCACGGCTTCGCCGATATCCGGGCTCGGCCCCTCCACCACGGTCACTTCATCTTCAGTGCCCTGCAGCAATGCCTCCAGCGTATGCCGCGCGGCACGGCGGGCCAGGTATTCCTCGGCAGAGTAGTAATAGAACACATCATACTGTCCTGCCTTGGCCAGTATATCCTTCAGTTGGCCGTCACGCAAAATCATAGCTTTCCTCTTCAATCCGTATGCCGGCAGCGGCGCGCACCAAAACCTGCCGCACCCCGCCGGGATATTGTTCTGCCTGTATACCGTCCGTCCACAGTCGGCCCTGTCGGGACAGCACCAGCGCCCGGGTATCCAAGCCTGTCAGCGCGCCGCTTCCACCGAAATACACATCAAATGCCGGATACTCCGACAGCATCAGCTTCCCGACGGATACACCCAACCGATAGCCGCCATATTCCACACAGGCCAAAGCTCCCTCTTCCTGTCTGCACAGCGTGATCACCAGGCCCGGTGCCGGCGTAAAGCGCCCATTGAGGACGTAATCTGCCGCCGAAGCCATCTGCCCGGCGGGCAGCTGTTCAGCCAGATAGGAACGGTCTCCATCGGAGCGCAAATCCACCAAAAGGTCTATTCCGGAGCGGCCGCGTTCTTCCAGCACTTGGCGCACATCCGCCACACCGCGGTCAGAGCCGCGGAACAAAACCGCTGTACAGTCCCGATATGCCAGGACTATGGGTGCGTTTTCCGCACTGCCCGCCGGATATGCGTGCAGCACCTGCGCGTCCGCTGCCGTGTAGACAGCCGCCGAAAGGGCCAGGAAAGCCCCACACCCCAAAGCCGCCATCCACCAGCGCACATGCCAGCGGGCCGCCAGGTACACCAGTGCGTACAACGCCAGGCACACCCCCACAGCATACGCGCCCCACAGATACACATAGGCGCCCGGCAGGCTGCCCAGCCAGCGTGCCACAGCTTCCATCCAGCGAATGGACAGGCCACAGCCCAGCCCTGCCAGGCGTGCCAGCGGCTCCAGCCAGGGCAGGACCATGCCGGCAACCGCACAGATCAGGCCCAGGAACACCGACAGGCTCATCACCGGCACACACAGCAGATTGCCCGCCAGCCCTACCAGGGAAATACCGGTTCCTGCGGCAATCAGCACGGGCAGCGTTGCCATACTGGCGCATACAGACACCATGGCCGCCTGTGCAAACCGGTGTACCCAGCGCCGCGCAGCGCTCTCTCCTTCCGGCCAGCGCCCGCATACAGCCCTGTATCCGGCATTGGCAGCCAGTACACCCAGCGTAGCGGAAAAAGACAGCAGCATCCCGATGTCCACCGCGGCGAACGGATTGGCCGCACACAGGCACAGCGCCGCCAGGCCCAAGCTGGTAAGTGCGTCACTGCGCCGGCCGGCCAGCATTCCGCCATACAGCGCCAGCATGGCCACGCCCGCCCGTGCAACCGATGCCGTACACCCCAGCAGCAGCATCAGGAACACCGTAACGGCAATGGCTGCGGCGGCGCCCGCCCGGCGGCCGGCCACACGATACACCGCCCAGTAGCCCAATCCGCTGACGGCCGAGAGATGCAGGCCGGACACCACCAGCACATGGGAAAGCCCTGCCCTGCGGAAAACCTCTTCATCCTGCTGCGAAAGTCCGCTCTCATCTCCCAGTATCATGGCGGCGGCAATTCCGCCTGCATCGCCCGGAAGCATTTGCTGCAGCGAACGGGACAGACGCGCCCGCAGACGCAGGAAAGCGTCCGCCGCCGTAGGCGCCGGGCCCAGAAATTCCACCTTGGCATCTTCGGCCAGCGCCGCACCCACATATACGCCCTGTGCATAATACCAAGACTGATACCGGTTGCGGGGCAGTGCAGAAAAATCCACTGATGCGCTGAACTGCTCTCCTTCGGCCATCGCCGGCAGCTGCGCCATACGCACTGAGATCGGCAGAGGCATCGGGCGGCCATCCATGGCAGTGAGACGGACCGTCGCGTAGATGGTGGAGCCTGTATAGCCGGGGCTGGCCGTGCGCACCGTGGCGGTGATCATGTGCGATGTGCCCGCCAGCGTTCGCACCGGTTCCAGCACAAAAGCGAAATAACCGGCCCGCAGGCACAGCATGCAGGCAGCCGTCAAGCAAACGGCCGCGGCGTGGCGCCGCCAGTGCCAGCGGCGCAGAAGCCGGGCGGCCGCAATTCCTGCGCAGATAAAGACTGCCGCCAGCGGAAGGAATACCGCCGACGGCAGGAACGCCGCAGCCCATTGGGCGCACAGAGCCGCCAGGCCCACCAGCGCCAGCGCGCGGCGCATTTACTTAAAGAACAACGGCAGCGGCGCCAGGAAAATAATGTCCCTGCGCTGGGCCGCATCGCCTTCAGCCAGTACGGCGGCACGGGCCGCCACCTGCCCCTTGCTGTGGCTGACCAGAGATTCCAGCGCGTGCAGACTGCCGCCGGTGCTGATTACATCATCTACAATCAGGACCCTCTTACTGTCCATGGACTCCAGGTCCTTACGGTCAATCACCAGTTTCTGCACCGCCGCGGTGGTGATGGATTTATCCTCCACCGTGACCGGATCGCTCATATAAAGTTTTTCGCTTTTGCGCGCCAGCACGTAAGGTTTGCCGCTCTGGCGGCTCATCTCATAGGCCAGGGGAATCCCCTTTGATTCCGCCGTAATCAGGATATCAAACTCGGGCACCTTGGCCAGCAGCTCCCGCGCGCATGCGATGGTGATCTCCACGTCACCGAACATGATGAAAGCCGCAATATCCATGTGCTCATTCACAGGGCATAAGGGCAGCTCCCGCGTGATGCCGGCGACGGTCAGGGTATACGTATTCGCCATAAACAATTCCTCTCTCTCTTGACAATCGCTGATGGGCGGCCAATCAGCCCGGAGGCCAGGCCAAGCTGCGCCCTGCCAGCACATGGAAATGCAGATGCGGCACGCTCTGCCCGCCGTCGGCACCGCAGTTGGTCACCACGCGATAGCCTTTTTCCAGGCCCAGTTCCCGGGCCAACCGTGCAATCACCGCAAAAATATGGGCCACTACTGCGCTGTTTTCAGGCGTAATATCCGCCGGTGAAGCAATATGAGCTTTGGGAATCACCAAAAAATGCACCGGCGCCTGGGGATCCACGTCATAGAAAGCCAGCACCTGGTCATCCTCGTACACCTTCTTGCAGGGGATTTCCCCCGCCGTGATTTTGCAGAACAGACAATCCATCGGAAAACCTCCTTTACCAAAATCGGATGAGCTCGGGGTCCGGGCCCGCCCGGAGTTCCGGCTTCAGGCCAGGGCCTCTTTTACCAGGCCTTCCACGGCGGCCAGGGCCTCATCGGCGCGGTCTGCCTGTTTGATGCCGGCCATGGCAAAATCCGGCTTGCCGCCGCCGTTGCCGCCGGCCACTGCTGCAATGGCTTTGGCCAGCCTGCCGGCGGCCAGCCCCTTGGCCTGGGCCTCTTTGCCCACGGCGACCGCCAGGGTCAGCTTGCCCTCATTTTCGCCGATGACGGCCGTTACGCTGCAGGGGGCTTTGTCGCGCGCCTTGTCGCACAATTCCCGCAGGGCGCCCGTGTCCGTACCGCCCAGGAACAGGGTGAAGATCTTCACACCCTCCACCTCTTTGGCATTGGCAAACAGGCCGTCTACTTTGGCCCCGGCTGCCGCACGCCTGATCTCCTCCAGCTCCCGGTGCGCCGCTTTCAGCTCCGTCACCAGGGCGGCGGCACGAGCCGGCAGATCATGGGTATTGGCCACCTTCATGGCACCGGCCACACGGTTGATGGTCTCCGTCTTTTCATCCAGCAGCTTCAGCACACCGTAGCCGGTAGTCCCCTCGATGCGGCGAATGCCTGCTGCCACGCTGGATTCGGACAGGATTTTAAAGCTGCCCAGCTGGGCGGTGTTGGACACATGGGTGCCGCCGCAGAATTCAGTGGACCATCCGTTCACGTCCACCACGCGGACAATCTCGCCATATTTTTCGCCGAATAGCGCCATGGCGCCCATCTCCTTGGCTTCCTTGATGGGCATGCTTCTCACCGTGACCGGCAGCGCCTCGAAAATTTTCTCATTGACAATGCGCTCCACCTGGGCCAGCTCCTGGGGTGTGACAGCGTTGAAATGGGTGAAGTCAAAGCGCACGCGCTCATCGTCCTCATAGCTGCCGGCCTGATGCACATGGGCACCCAGCACTTCCCGCAGCGCCGCCTGCAGCAGATGCGCGCCGGTATGGTTGCGCATAATCGCGTGGCGGCGGCGCTCATCCACACCGGCCACGACACGTTCGCCTTTGTGCACAACGCCGTCTTCCAGCGTACATGTGTGCACAAAGTAACCCTTGGGGGTCTTTTTCACCGCCGTAACACTCAGGTGTGCGCCGCCGGCCGTTGTAATCACACCCGTGTCGGCCACCTGGCCGCCGCTCTCAGCGTAAAACGGGGTAGCGTCCAGCACCATCAGCACGCCTTCTTTTTCCCCATCGTCGGTAGCCACATCGTCCAGCAGCTCCTCGCCGTCGCTCAGCGCCACAATAGTGGCTTCGGCCTCCAGCTTTTCATAGCCCAGGAATTGAGTAGGCTGGGCATCGATGCCGGTGAACAGGTCTGCCGTCCAGCCGGAGATATCCCGGCTCAGGCGGTCGGCCCGGGCAGCCTCGCGCTGCTTTTTCATTTCGGCCTGGAATCCGGCCTCATCCACCTCAATACCCTCCTCCGCAGCGATCTCCTTGGTCAAATCCAGCGGGAAGCCAAAGGTATCGTTCAGGCGGAACGCATCGATCCCGGACAGAATTTTGCGCCGGCCCTCCTGGGCAGCCGTCTTGACGGAAGCCACCAGCTCGTTCAGAATCGACAGGCCCTGGTCGATGGTGCGGGAGAAGCGTTCCTCCTCGGCGGCGATGGTCTTTTTGATATAGTCGGCATGCTCCACCAGTTCGGGATAGGCGCCCCCATTCTCTTGGATCACCGTATCGCACAGCTCGGTCAGGAAAGGACGCTTGACCCCCAGCATGCGGCCATGACGGGCCGCCCGGCGCAGCAGCCGGCGCAGCACATAGCCGCGGCCTTCATTGGATGGCAGAATGCCGTCGGATACCATAAAGACCGTCGAGCGGATGTGATCGGTGATCACGCGGATCGAAATATCCGTCAGATGATCCTGTCCATAGGTTTTTCCCGTGATGCGCTCCACGTGGCGCAGGATATTGCGCACGGTGTCTACCTCGAACATATTGTCTACGTTCTGCATCACGCAGGCCAGGCGCTCCAGGCCCATACCGGTGTCGATATTGGGACGGGCCAGGCGCTCATAATGGCCGGCGCCGTCAGAGTCAAACTGGCTGAACACCAGGTTCCACACTTCCATATAGCGGTCGCAATCGCAGCCCACTTTACAGTCGGGCTTGCCGCAGCCGTGTTCCGGGCCGCGGTCGAAGTAAATCTCGCTGCAGGGGCCGCAGGGGCCGGAGCCATGCTCCCAGAAATTGTCCTCCTTGCCGAAGCGCACCATATGGTCCTCGGGCACGCCGATTTCCTTGGTCCAGATGTCATAGGCTTCGTCATCATCCAGATAAACAGAGATGTACAGCCGGTCTGCCGGGATCTCCAGCACGCCGGTGAGGAACTCCCATGCCCAGCTGATGGCTTCCTTTTTGAAATAATCCTGGAAGCTGAAATTGCCCAGCATCTCAAAAAAAGTGCCATGGCGTGCAGTGATGCCCACGCGCTCAATATCCGGGGTGCGGATGCACTTCTGGCAGGTGGTGACCCGATGGCGGGGCGGCTCCTCCTGGCCCAGGAACCATTTTTTCATGGGTGCCATGCCGGAATTGATCAGCAGCAGGCTGTTGTCGTTGTGGGGCACCAGGGGAAAACTGCCCAGCCGCAGATGGCCCTTGCTCTCAAAAAACGAGAGAAACTTTTCCCGCAGGTCATTAAGTCCTGTCCATTCCATTTTCTTTTTCTGTCTCCTTCAACTGTAAGCTGTGAAAAAATAAAAACCTCCGCCCCATCTCTGGGACGAAGGCATGACTGCATCCGTGGTACCACCCAAATTGCGTCCCCTTTCGGGCACGCCGCTTTCGTCACATTAACGCTGTGAACACGTTCCGCTCATCACAGAAAGCTCGCGGGTGGCTGCCGGGGCGGCGGCGCGGGAGCGTTTCAGCCTGGCGCTTCCCTCTCTTTGGCGCTTTGGGGCCCCGATCGGCCCGGTCAACACTTATTTCTTCATTCGTTTACTATTATAAGGGAAAACCGGCACTTGTCAAGAGGCTGTACCCTCCTGTTCCGGGATTGGCGCGCCGCCTTCACCGGCTGCCGCACCGGACACTCCCAGCTGATAATGATACAGGGCGCTGGCGACATCGGAAAAGATCCGGGCCGCATCCGTGCTGGAACGGGTCCCTTCGTCCAGCATCACCGCAATGGTATACTGCGGCCGGCTGGCCGGCCAAAAACCTGCAAACCAGGCGTTGACGATCTCACGCCCGGATTCTTCCGTGCGGCCTGTCTGGGCAGTGCCTGTTTTGCCTCCGGCACCGCCGCCCGCAGGCTGTGCCGCCTGCCCGATGCCGTCCTCTACCACGGCAATCAGCATGTTTCGCACCGTTTCGGCCGTTTCGGGTGAAAAAGCCTGTCGCTGGATCGGTGCGTACAGGCTCTGCGTTACCTGGCAGGTGTATTCGTTGACCACCCCTTCCACAAAGCTGGGTTCCACATAGCGCCCGCCGTTGGCGAAGATATTCAAGGCGGCCGCTACCTGAAGCGGCGTGGCCGTCAGCGCTCCCTGGCCAAAGCTGATGCTGGCCAGCTGCCCCAGGTCCTCCAGCTGCCGGGCATCCGGCAGATTGCCGGAGGCTGTGCGCAGGTTTCCGCCTATTGCTGTGGCGCGGCCCATTCCGGCCAGAGCCGCAGCTTCATGGATCCGTTCAGCGCCCAGCTGCAGGCCCAACTGCACAAAGTAGCAGTTGCAGCTTTGTTCCAGCGCCGTTTCCAAATCCAGCATCCCATGGGCCTCGTTGTTGAAGCAGTGATAAACATGGCCGTTTACATCAATTGCACCGGTACATTCATACTGCGCCCGGGGATCAACGCCGGCTTCCAGCGCCGCCGCCGCCAAAATCGGCTTGAATACCGAACCCGCATTGTAGGCACTGACTGTCCGGTTGATCAGTGAAGTGTCGTCCAGCCGGATGCTGGCCGCAACGTTGTACGGGTCAAACGACGGCACGCTGACACTGGCTCTCACCCGCCCTGTGGCGCATTCCATAACCAGGATACATCCCCGATCCATCTGAGAAGCGATCCCCTCGCAGATCCGCTGCAGAGTTGCGTCCAGGGTAAGCATGATACCGCTGCCCGTGCCCTGCGTGTACAGGATGTGCGGCGTATCCGTCTCGATCAAATTGCCGGATGCATCGGTCACGCAGTACACATCTTCCCGCGTAGAGCCACCCTGCAGCAGGCTATCATATGCATATTCGATACCGGCAACACCCTGACCGTCCCCGTTCAGATATCCAATCAGATGCGGCGCGATGGGAGCTGAAAAATAGCGCTGAGGGTTCCGAAATGTATGGTCCGGTACAGTATTGCTCTGCTGCGCCTGCTGCGAAACCGGGATCAAAAAGGGCTGTGCGCGCTGAACGGCACTGTAAAAATCGGTGCGCTGTCCCGGCTGTACCTCCTTGAACCAGGTGCGGTAACTTTGGCTGCCCGGCGGCAGAAGGGCATACACCTGATCTTGGGCATTGGTAAGCGCCGCAAATCGGCAGTCGAAAATATTGCCCCGTCCCTCATCCAGCAACAGCAGGCTTTCGCTTTGTCCGCGGGCCGCCTGGATATATGTGCGGTTTGTACATAGCAGCGCCAGTGCCCCGACGCATACCGCGAACAGTGCCAGCATCAAAACGGCCGAGGCCGCCAATCGATTGGTAAAACGTCTTTCTTCCACCGGCTCCCCTTCCTTTCCGGTGAAAGTATTCCCTTTGTGCCGCAGCATTAATCCCGGCACTGAGGCAAAACAGCCAAAAGCGGAAAGGGTGTATGCCGTCAAAAAAAGAAAAAACCTGCTTCAAAACGAAGCAGGTTTCTGTGGTGGAGATAAGCGGGATCGAACCGCTGACCTCTTGAATGCCATTCAAGCGCTCTCCTAAGTCCATCGGTTACATACCCCTCGTAAAGGAGCCTTGGAGAATGCGTTTCAATACGTAAAACAATTATTCTTCACTATTTTTTAGCCGGTCCAAGG